>JAGXNV010000126.1 GCA_019894795.1 Candidatus Heimdallarchaeota archaeon
GTCTTTGAATGGTTGAGTCTTTTTGTGACGTACCGAACAAGTTGTCTACAAATAATGGTGCTACACAGAATTGCTTCGTTTTCCAAAAAGGTCTGTATTCATATTTACCTGACTTTCTATCCTTTATGGAGTTCCTTGTTTGAAATGAAGCCTCTTCAAATAATCGGTTGGACAATGATAATTAATGGATTCATCCACTATTTCTTAATGCTGAAAGAAGGTTATTCTAAATATATTAGAAATATGATAATCTACGGTTCTCTTATAGTATTAGTACTTGTTTTAACACCTTTTCTCCAGAACTGGGCAAGTACCATCTATTCAAATTGGGATTCATTAAACTGGAATAATCTATCACCTTACATTGAACACTGGGGATTGGATGGTTGGCCTAATCATCATCTAGCAGCTGCTAATGCTTCCTTTCCTGTTTGGATACTAACTATCATAACTGGAGAAAATCAACCGCTTTTTCCGTTTTTAGCAACTTCTCTTGCTGGATCTATGATAGGTATTTCACTCGCTAAATCTAAACAAAGAAAACTGTTTCCTCTTTGGGGTGGAATAGCTGGTTTAACCTGTATAATTACTGGAATTCTTCTCGCAGTTTTTGGTGTTTCTTTTACATTTGTCTCAACTCTACCAGCAATCCCAACTTACCTTATTCATCTAGGTGGGCAAACAATAGTTCTAATGATATTTTTAGGATTAGTTGAATTCAGAGGACGAGGAGAAAAATTTGCTAATAGAAAAGTTGTAAAATTCTTTCGACTATGGTCCATGGTTTCTCTCACAATATTTGTCACTGATCTTTATTTCTATGTACCTCGATATTTCCTTTCTTTGATATTGAACAATTTCACTGCTTACAATATTATGGAAGATGGAATTTTCACTGGAGTAGAAGGTCTTCCTTGGGTTATGCTCGTATCTTTTGTTGTTTTACTCTTCTATGAGTTCTTAATATGGATATGGAGCAAAGTTAATTTTATTGGGACAGCTGAATGGTTGTTGATACAGATACAAAGTAGGTTGACAGGGCAAAAATCCCCTCGATTAGAAGTTGACACAATGATGAATAGAGTCAACTGGATCAATTTTCCAAAGGAGTAAAACTGTAGATTAGTATTCTTAGTTATATAATCTCAACAGTGTTCTTACTTCTCTCGAATAAAGTTTTTAAAGAAGTTAAAGAAAAAAACAAACATGATAACTATAGATGTATTATGGGCAGCAGCCTTGGGTTATCTTCTGGGTTCTATACCCATTGCTTGGATTGTAGTCAAATTATGGTTAAAAATTGATATTCGTACCGTTGGGTCCAAAAATGTAGGTGGCCGCAATGTTGTTAGAGCTTTCCAAGCTCATGAAAAACCTAAAGGTTTAGCTTATACAGTTGGAATTATTGAAGCTATTTTAGATATGTTGAAAGGATTTTTTGCTATGTGGTTAGCCGTGTGGATATCCTATTCATTCTCCCAAGCTGATCCCTGGGTAATAGCTTTTGCAGGATCCGCAGCAGTTCTTGGACACAATTGGACTGTATGGTTGTGGGGTCCAGGAGGAAAAGGTGTTGCCTCAGCACTCGGTTCACTGGCATTCTTTAATCCAGTGTTTATCCCGATTTGGTTAGTATCATTCTTTGTTCTTGGTTCTGCAATAATGTACAGTGCGATAACATATCTAGTAAGTTTCATCGTTATGGGTGTTATTATATTCTTCTGGACGTGGATTGTATCTCCAATGGAAATGTTTTTGGTACCAGCTGATACGCTAGAACTTGGTTTAATTGTTATGATTACAATGTTCGCAATCACTCTAGTAGTACTTTCACGACAAGGAGAAAACTTCCGTAAAATCAAATCTGGTGAAGCTAAGAAGATGAAATTGTGGAAAATTTTCCAAGGAAAAGCAGATGAAGCTATGAAGTAAATCTTTTTTTCTATCTTTCTTTCTTTTTCAAAGAACTTTTATTACTTTCATATTTACTTCTTACATGTCTTTTCTGGAAGAAGATTTCTTTGAATTCATAGATACACTGAAAAATGAAAAAAACTCAATAGTTATTGTTGAAGGTCCTAATGATAGAAAAGCTTTGAAAGCTTGGGACATTGATATCCCTATTGAAGTTTACAGACGTCCTTGGGTAGAATTTACTGAACAGATATTTGAGAAATTTGACAAATCAGTTCAAATAATATTACTGATGGACGCTGATCCTCAAGGAAAAGAATTTCATTCTAAGTTAAGGAATGAATTTGAAATATATGGATACAAAGTCAACTCGAGGTATTGGATGTGGATTAGACGATTCCATCTAACATGTATTGAGGGATTAACAAGTCCTCACTTCCAAGAATTACAGTTAAGATATCTTTCTCAAAAAATAGATGATAAAGTAAGAAAAAATTAGTTCTTTCATACAGAATAGAGTATATTTACAGCTTTCTCGATATTGCTCTCGCTTATTGAACAAAAAGCTACTCTAACGCCATTCAAGCCATTTTTGGTATTTTCGAATGGAACAGTTCCTAACCCTTTCTCTAATAACTTGTGACTAATCTCCGATGCAGGTTGTTTACCTTTGATTAAGAAATACCCGAAAAACCCAGAATTAAAACTAACAGGTTGTAAAATGGAACTTTCCTTTTCTCCTAATAATTTCTTCAAATAATTATATCTGGCTTCTAGGATACTGATGTTTCTCTTCTTTTCCTTGTGAACTTGCCTATTTTTCTCAGGATCATTTAGTACGTTACTCATAGCTACTTGAATACCCTTTGGAGAACTTGAAGTATTAGTTCTTGTTGCTTTAGCTATTAGTTCTCTAGCTTTAACCATATCCTCCTCAGAGACTTCTTCTCCAAAGCCTAGAGTCACTAATCCCAGTCTTGCACCATAGGCATAATATCGTTTGGATACACCATCTACCTTTACCGTTAGTACATTTTCATTAAGTCCTATTAGATGTGGGAAGAGTGAATGTTCGATTACGGAATCCTCATACACGCATCCTTCATAAGCGTCATCTAGAAATATAGTAGTTGGTATAGAAATTTCCTCTACTACTTCTTGGAACTTCTTAACTTCGTCATAAGAAGGACTTATACCAGATGGGTTATTTGGGAAGTTTAGATATATTCCAATCTTCTTCTCCTCTTTCTCCGCTTTGTGAATTTTTGATATAAGATTGTCGAAGTTGAGATTCCCTTCTTTGTCAAGTAACTCATAAGTAGATTCTTTTAATTGCAGATTCTTGAAGAAAACATTATCAATATTTCCCCATCTAGAGTTAGGTGCGATTATTACGTCACCTTTGTCAAAAAGTACTTGAGCAGAAATCATCAAACCTCCTGTTAGTCCCCCACAAGCGGTTATAGGTAATGTTGAAAATGTATTAGCTCCTTCACGGAGGTAATCAGGATAGGTATCAATTGTGTCTTTCTTCCAAGCTACAACAAACTCATTTACACCCCGCATATTTGCATAACTGAAAATTTGATCACCGGTTAGATTACTCAATTCTTTCACTAAAGTTGGAAGCACCATAAGTTTACCATCATCTTCAGTTGCACTCCCAATTGTAGCGTTAATGAATCCATCCATCTCTTTTGCTTTCTTTGTTGCTCTTAAACCCCAAGCTAAAGTTCCAGCAGACAGATTCACCGTGTCTTCGATATGTTTACCCCGGTTAGAAAGAAAATCTTGAAGAATCATAGGTGAAACGAGGACTAAAATAGAATTTAAACATTCACAATGGTACATTCACTTAGTATCTTTCGCAGTCACAATAATCTCTTTCAAAGTATTCTTCAATCAATAGTGCATGATAACCTTCATGTCCTTTACCCCTTTTCCGATAACTAAAAAGAGATTTAACAGTAACCGAAGTACCACTCTTCCAATTGAAATTCGATACAAATTCCCATTCTTCATCAGTGAGATCATCAATTTTGAAAATTAGATCTGCGAAAGTTTCTTCCCACTCTTCTAAAACTCGTTTTACAGTATATGATTTTCTTTTCATCACTTGAATTTTATTAAAATAGTCTTCAGATTCTTTAAAAAACCATAATTCTTCATTGTTCAATAACTTATCAATAGATTTCTTAAGTTCGATATTCCAGCTTGAAAGATGTGAGATTACATCTTTTATTTTCCATGTCCCTAATACTCTAAACGTAACGAAATCTTCCGGAAATAGGTTTTCAAGAACCTTTTCTAATGCTTTGTGATCATCTTGAAGGAACTTAATAGTTTCTACTTTGTTCATGTTTTTCAACTTTGTTTCTCTTACCCTCATTTGAATATTTAGTAATTTACAAAAAAATAAAGGTTTATTAGCATAGTACTTTTAGAAGGTCATAACGAGGAATTTACATGGATGTAGTTATCTTCAAAGGAACTTTACAAAATTCACCAATTACTTTTGGACTCTTAGAAAAAAGAAAAGTCTTAGGGTTCCAAAAAGAAGGAAAATATCTTGTTCCTAGAACCAAAAACAAGGACTTAATTAAGTTAACAGATGATTTTGATTTAACAAAAATCAAGAAGAATACTAAAGAAACGATTAAAGCTATAGAATTTTACCTAAACAATCCTGAAGTTTCAGGAACGTCTTTTGGGTCATATATGATAGAGTTTTACATCAAAGAAATTTCAAAAAAAGATATTCTTTTGGAAGAGTTGGATGAAGATGGTAAGGACTTCTTTAAACCTATCCTAGATAGTATAATCAAACCTGCTTTTCTAAAGAAAACTTCATTTTTCCCCGATTATTACAAGGAATCTAAAGTTCTTTCTCGATATGCTCATCTAGATTTAGAATTAGTTTTTTCGACTATACTTAGAAATATTGAAGATTTGCTCTTTAAGAACAAAGAACCCGTTGCAATCTTTCCTCTAAGATACTCTACAAGGGCTGTGAATGAAGAAGATATAACCAAAATCTCAGAAATAGTGGGTAAGAAGATGGAAATTTGGTTCTCCTGGAGAAGTATATTGCGAAAAGCTAGTCCATTTTACAATTACATTATCTACTGGATTCATGAAATACTAGAAAAAATGTATCCTGAGGATCAAGAAGCTGTCAAAGACGTAGCAGAACAAACAGAAAGAGCAGAAGTATTTAGTAACTCTGACGTATTGACAGCCCTCCAACAAGGTGAAGATTTCGAAACTGAAACTTTTGGTTCCGTCAGCATGAATAAACAAATTCTCTATTACTTCTCAATGCAATATTTATTTGAAGAGAAAGGGATTACTTTCAAGAAATATGATAAGGCAACAAGTTTTGGTTACCATGATATCTTCATTTCCATGGCGAATATTTACACATCTATACCTCTCTTTACATCTTTCAATCCCCCATTTTCCATGATTTCAGGTGGTTTAGTGGAATGGTTAGAGAAAGGGTTATCGTTTAAAGCTTTGCAAGGAAACAAAGAAGTTGATCCTTACAATATTATGCCAAATGCACTAACTCTTTACCTATCTCTTGTTTTTAGTAAGACGCAAAATCCGAAATATAGGAAATATCTACTTGCTAAATCAATTGAGAAACTCCTTTCATCTAAAGTGCTTAAAGAAGGACTGAAATGGCAACACCAAACTAATCTTGCAATGCAAGGTAAAGATGCTATGTCTGATAAAAAAGAATTTAGCGAAGAAGAAATAAAAGAACAGCAAACTGTTGTCAAAGAAATGGTCGATAAATATGTGAAAGAATTGAAAGTTCGAAAAGATAAACAAACTGAACTCGATTTAATTCTTGAAGAGATGGATATAATAGATAAAGAATTTGAAGAAATGAAGGAAGAGAGAGATAACTTCCTCAAGATTGATGCAAAATACAAAAAAGATATCAGCGATTTTCAGAAAGATTTCATCTTAACAGCACAACTTTTTGAGAAAGATAAGAAAATATTAAACTCTCTTGCTATGCTTCTAGATTTCATCAACAAATATATTTTGTTGGGAAATAGTAGTAGTTTATACGGATTCTCATTACTTCTATGGTTAGTTAGTTTGACCAAAGGTGGTACAATTTCATGGTTACAAGATGAAGTTGTAGAAGACTTATCAACTGAAGCAGAATGTAAAGTGCTAGCAAAGATTTGCACACAATACAATACCTCTTTACAAGGAATGAAGATCCGCCAACTTCCTTTAATTGAGACAACGGCGCCAACAGTCATTTTACAGACAACACAAAATCTTAGTGAGATCCTTGTAGCTAAGGACGTTGCAGAAAAAGAGAAAAATACAATCTATTCTCTTCTCTTAGCAAATTTAAGTGAAATATACATTTAATTTCACTTTTATATTATTTCTTTCTTTTCTTTTGAGATAGGTTTACAAAAATGAAGGGGAGATACTAGTAAGATTAAAAGATTTATTAACCTCTTTTCTCCTCTCTTTTTCAATGGTAATTCATTATCTATTTGAATTAGCGATTAGAGTTGGTGTAATATACGTAGGTATAGGTGCGGGTATATTACTCCAAAGATGGTCAAAAGCTGACCAAGTAGGTAAGTGGATTCTATTTGTAGGTTTGAATATTTTTACACCTCTACTTCTTATTCTAGTATTTCTTAATATCGAAACTTTTACAGATGTTAACTGGTGGTTGATCGCTTCTATGGCTCTTTTAGGATTAATAGTTCCTATGATACTTAATCGTCTCCTCATAAAAAGAGAAGAGATTTCAATTGCTAAAAAGAAAGCTTCAATGGGTGATGAAGAAGATTCTACTGAAAAAATATCCATGGCTCAAAAGGGCGCAGAATTAACATCTTCAGGTTTTATGAATGCATTATTCTTTCCATTTCCAATCATTATTGGTATTCTACCAGATCACCTTCAAGCTGAAGGATTACTTGCTGCCTCTCTCTATCTTTTAGCACAAACTATCTTGAGAAACAGTTTAGGTGTTTATATGGGTATTCATTATGGAACTAATTCAATTCCAGGTTCCAAAAGATCTGTTTTTAAAATACTTCGAGGACTCATCCTTTTTCCACCTACGATAGGAATGATTATAGGATTGATCTTAAGATTTACAACAGGATTTGTAGATACTAGTACTAATGTAAATAATAGTATCAATGTAGCCGCTGATATTTTTCGAGATGCAACTATGGTTCTAATGCTTATTATTGTAGGTTTGAGCTTCCGTTTTCCAAAGAAAGAAGAATGGAAGGAGAAAGTTTTAATTCGAGGCGTTTTCTCAAGATTTGGCGGGGGTTTACTTAGTATAGTCCCAATCTTCTTTATTCCCATACCTTTAGTGGCAAAAATCCCTTTGATCATACAAACTATGGCTCCTCCTGCTGTCGCTAATTCAGCTTATGCGAAATACTTTCAACTAGATGAATTGTTAACAAGCAGATTTATTGCGATTTTAACTATAATTGCACTGATTTTCTTACCGGCTGAAATTGTACTATTAGTCTGGTTTGGTTCACCAATTTTATAGTCGTTTAATACATTTTAAATACTCCTTAAAAGTTGTGCTCAGTAGCGTCTAAAGCCCGGAGTATTTCAGATGAAAAAGGATATTGCAGTACGATTTGTAGGTAGTGCTGGAGATGGTTTAGTATCTCTAGGCTTGCTTTTTGGGAAAATCCTAAAAATGCACAATTTCAACGTTTTAGGATTCCGAAGTTATCAATCAGTTATTAGAGGTGGATATAATTCTTATCAGATCCGCTTTAGCCAAGGAGAGGTTTTATCTGTTGGTGAAGCTGCTGATATTATTGTCCTCCTCAACAAACATGTTGCAGAGTTGCACAAACCATTAGTTAATTCAAATGCAATGGTGATTTATGATGAAGATGTCATCGATCTTGATGCATTTGATTATCCTGAAGATATTGTTAGACTTGGAATTCCATTAGAGTCAATTACTAAGGAAATTTCCAAACTGAAAGTGTTGAAAAACATTGTAGGTTTTGGTGCAATCAGTTATGTGCTTGGTCTAGATGAGGAGCTAGTAAAGGAAGTTATCGTCGAACAATTTGGTAACAAAGGCGAAGAAGTTGTTTTTACTAATTTTGAAGCCTTAGATCAAGGAATAAAATATGCTCAAGAGCATAGTTGGTTTCCCATCTGGGAAAAGCACAAGTATGGTAAAGCTAGACAAATGATAATTTCTGGAAATGAGGCCATAGCATTAGGCATGCTTTCTGCGGGTTTGAAATTTTATTCAGGTTATCCAATGACTCCAGCTACAAGTATTGTACATTATCTAACAAAACATCTTCCAAAACTTGGTATGATTGTCAAACAAACTGAAGATGAAATTGCTGCAGTGGGGATGGCCATAGGTGCTGCATACTGTGGAGCAAGAGCCGCAACAGGAACTTCTGGTGGAGGTTTTTCATTGATGACAGAATTAATTGGTATGGCTGGAATAGAAGAAATACCTCTAGTAGTAATAAATTCGCAAAGAGCAGGACCATCAACTGGAATGGCCACAAAGACTGAACAAGCTGATTTATTCCAAGCTTACGGGGCTAGTCAAGGCGAATTTCCAAAAGTAATAATTGCTCCTAGTACAGTAGATGATGCTTTTAGAGTTGGTTCAGAGGCATTAGAAATAGCTGAAAAATATCAAGTTGTAGTGATAATTCTACTCGATTTGTA
>JAGXNV010000127.1 GCA_019894795.1 Candidatus Heimdallarchaeota archaeon
CAATATATGAAGCATCCAACCAACTATCTAGCAAGAGGTTATTCCTTCGTTGAAGTTAGAGAAGGGGAGGATGAAGACGAAATGTTCATAGCTATCCATGAATGCGCATTTGCCTCTGGAGCAAATCTTTCAGAAACAAACCTTAATGAGAGTCTTTGCGACTTTCAAGCAGGATATTTAGCAGGGAGATTAGCTCTAATACTTAAGGATCCACCAATTGTCACCGAGATAAAATGTCATGGGACAGGTCATAATTTCTGTGAATTTAGAATTGAAAAAGGATATTCTTTTGATGAATCAGAACACTGAATCCTGTTTTATCTCTCTTTCATACGATTTTGAATTAATTTATATTTTTCATATTAAATTTTTCTGATTAATTTTAATTCTCCATCGCAAAAGTTATAATTGAACGATTTTGTAGATTTCAAAAAGAGTGTTGACAGAAGGACGATTATTATGAGTAAAACTGAAAGAATATGGGATAGGCAAGCAGCTTGGCCCAGTATTATCGCTTTGTTTTCAATAGCTTTGCTAGCACAAGTACCTCACTTCTACTATCTTAGTGACATAGTTAATTTCAACAATGCCCAACAAATCACACTTCTAATAGCTTTTCCGATTTTCGGAGCATTGGGATTAAGTGCTGTTGCATTATTAATCTCAGAATATTTGTATAAGAGAGTTAGAGAAAAGGAAAAACCAGTTTTCAGATATTTGATTCAAGGGGCTTTTATCGCTGTATTGATTTACTTTGTTGTACAAATGTTTATCGTATTCTTTGGTTTTGAAGCTATAACAGTTATCAGAGATGGTATGCCAACTGATATTGTTGATAATGTCACATTCAAAGAAATTTTAGGAATGTCAATTATTCTAATTATTGGAGTTTTCATTAATCCTCCTTTGCAAGATCAAACAAAACGTAAGAAAAAATAAAAATAGAGAAAAAGAATAATTGTTATTATTCTTCTTGTTTTTCTTTCATCATTTTCCAAGATAGAGTTAGGTTTCGTATTGCGTATACATCATCTACTCTTCCAATTGAAGTCCATTTTGGTGCTTGATGAGCATAATCTGGATCTTTTCTTGCTTTATCCATCTCTTCTTCCAAGACCTTCACATATTGATCAATTCTGTCTTTGTTTTCATTTTCAGTTGGTTCCATCATTAATGCTTCATGTGCTATTAATGGGAAGTAGACTGTTGGAGCATGTAAACCTCTACTGATTAACATTTTGGCAATATCCATCCCTGAAACTTCATGATTTCGTAGAAATGGTATGGCTTCTAAAACTGACTCGTGTTTTCTTGGTATTGATGATGTGTGACTAAGTCTTAATCCATCTATCTTTTCCATCTTTCTCATAGCATAATTAGCTGTGAGAACAGCTTGATCAGATGTATTTTTCAAACCTTCTTCACCAAGTGCAGCAATATATGCGTAAGCTCTAAGAGCAATTGCAATATTACCATAGTAACCATGAACTTTTCCTATGGATTTTGGACGATCATAATCAAAATAATAATAGTCCTTGTCCTTATCATGATTGATTGTTGGTACTGGTAGATATGGTTCTAGTATATCATTACAGCAAACTGCAGCAGATCCTGGACCTCCTCCACCATGTGGTGTAGCAAATGTTTTATGCAAATTGAAATGCAAAACATCATAACCCATGTCTCCTGGTCTAATCTTACCTACGATTGCATTGAAGTTGGCACCATCGTAGTAAAGTAAACCCCCTGCATCTCTAACGGTGTTAGACATTTCTATAATATCCTTTTCAAAAATACCTAGAGTGTTTGGGTTAGTGAGCATCAAACCTGCAGTTCTATCAGAAACTGCTGCTTTCAATGCATCCATATCTACTCTTCCATCTTCATTTGACTTGATTTCTATTAATTTTTGACCATTCAGAACAGTACTTGCTGGATTTGTTCCATGGCTTGAATCTGGTGCTATAATCTCATCTCTTTGTTTTTCACCATTATCGTCGTGATATGCTTTAATAAGCGCTAAACCGGTGTACTCTCCACTTGCACCAGCTGGTGGTTGAAGTGTAGTGTGAGGTAATCCCGCTAATTCTCCCAATGCAATTTGTAATTCATAAAGAATTTCCAAAATTCCTTGTACGGTTTCAACGGGTTGGTTAGGATGAAGACACATCATTTTTTCAGATCTAGCAATAGTTTCATTCACTTTAGGATTGTATTTCATTGTACAAGATCCTAGTGGATAGGTGTTAGTATCAATACAATAATTCATCTGTGAAAGATGGACATAATGTCTCATAACTTCTCCTTCGTGAAGTTCAGGTAGATCAGGTGGAGAAATTCTTTTCATATTTTCAGGGATTTTTATATCATCTCTAGAAAAATCACACCTTGGTGGTAAATGGGCTCTTCGTCCTTTTTTACCAAGTTCAAAAATTAATGGTTCATCGTATTTTGCTTGTCTATACATCTTTAATTCCTCCATTCACCAATCGCCTTAGCAAAATCATCAAGGTCTTTTTCACAAAGTAGGTAAGAAGTAGTTACAATGTAGTCGTAATTTTCTCCGTCAAATGAATATGGTATTCCGGGGAATATCTTTCTATCTAACATGAATAGGGTAAACTCCTGTTTCTTTTCCTTTGGAATTTTAAGATCAAGAGTAAACGAATTAAAGAATTCGCTATTAAACACCCTTTTAACACCAATTTTCTCGAGTTCTTTTACAACATGGTGAGCACTGAGATACATTGTTTCTGCTGAATCTTTGTATCCTTGAGGTCCTAATAGTGTTAGATGAATTGCACAGCTTAGAGCAACTAATGCTTCATTTGTACAAATATTGCTTGTAGCTCTTTCTCTTTTGATGTGTTGCTCTCGTGTCTGAAGTGTATTTGCATAAGCTATTTCTCCTTCATTTGGAGTAATGGTTTGTCCTACAATACGTCCAGGCATTTGTCTTGAATCTCTTTTATTATATTTCATTGCAAGAATTCCTAGAAGCGGACCTCCAAAGTTTGGTGGTCCACCACCAATGGACTGTCCTTCTCCGATTGCTATATCCGCACCATATTCTCCAGGGGGTTTAAGCAATGCAAGAGAGTTCATATCAGTTCCAACAACAACTTTGACTCCTTTAGCGTGAGCATCTTCGATAATTTCATCGAGTTCATCTTCGATAATTCCGAAGTAATTAGGGTTCTCGATGTAGATGCCTGCTACTGAGTCATCAAGTAAAGCTTTGGCTTTTGCTATATCCATTTTTCCAGTGGACACATCATATGGCACCATATCTAATTCTAGATTAGCACCAGTGACATAATTTTGTAAAACAGCCTCTCTGTTTGGAGCCATAGCCGCGGTGTAAACAAATTTTGTACGTTTTGTGATTCTTGAAGCCATCAGTGCTGCTTCACCAACACCTGTGGCCCAATCATATAAAGAACAATTAGCAACATCCATACCTACAAGTTCACATATCAAACTTTGATACTCAAACATTGCTTGAAGTGTTCCTTGACTTGTTTCAGCTTGATAAGGGGTATAAGCGCTATAGAATTCAGTTCTTCGCAATAATTCATCTTGAATTGCAGGTATATAAATATCTAATATACCTCCTCCAAGAAATGAACGAACTTCTCTTGTAGTAATGTTTTTGCTTAATTTATTCTTAACAGCTTCCATCAATTCAAATTCACTTTGGTAATGGGGTAGCTTCAATTGTCCTTTAAATCGAATTTCATCAGGGATATCAGAAAATAGTTCTTCTATACTACTGATCCCGAGATATTCCAACATTTCGTCTATATCTTTTTTAGAATTAGCTAAATAGGGGTGAGCATAATTTACACCCATAAAAAATCACCTCTTAATTAACGAGATCCTTCTTCAATCTCTTTTTCGACTTGTTTAACAAAGTCTTCTGGAGTTATCAGAACATCTGTTGGTCCAGTTGGTTTAACTTTAACAATCCAACCTTCATTGTAACAGTCTTCAGTTATAACAGAAGCATCATCTTCAAGATCTGCATGTACTTCAACGATTTCACAGTCAAAAGGTGCATAGAAATCTACAACTGTTTTTAATGCTTCAATTATTCCCATAGATTTTCCTTCTTTGAAGGTATCTCCTACGGCAGGAAGTTCTACAAATGCAAGTTCACCAAGTTCTACAGCTGCGTAGTTTGATATCCCATAAATGTAAACATCCCCTTCTTGAAGAACCCATTCAAATTCTTTAGTATAGAGATAAGGTTCTCCTTTAATCAAATATTTGTCTTTAATAGTTGTATCTGCCATCTCGATTCCTCTTTTTTTCGATAGGGATGTTTAACAAAGAATAGGTCGCTTTATAAACTTTATTTCGTGGGGTCATTATCTTATTTTCTTGCACAATAGTTCTACAAAAAGTTAGAAAATAATAGTAGATTATTACATAAAAAGAGCAGTTGTTAAAGATCTAAAACAACATGACAGGACCATTGATTTTCTTTCTTCTCAACCCAGAATTCATACAAAGTTACAGCTTTAACATCAGTTAACAATCCTTCATTCTCCCAGTCAATCTGTGAACCAAATGCTTTGCACTTTAGCTTAAAATCCTCATTTTTTTCTATACTAATTTCAAAATCCTTGAAAAGCACTGTTTCTGCATCTTTCAGGTAGACTAATTCACTCAAAAAATCATAAAGTAGCATCGATTCATTTTCTGCACTTATTTCAAAATTCCACTCATTAGTAGTTTTAACAGTATCAAGATTAACCATTGCAACCATTGATGCAATTCCTGCACCGCGGAAAAGCTCTGAAAGACTATCTGCCGTGACCTCAAAAGCAAAATCGGATTTTACCTCATCATCCAGGATGGTATATTTGAACATGAGCTTCAACTGAAGAAACGTTATTCGAAATAAAAATCATTCTTTCTTGATAATTTTCTGCCTAATCAAGAGATTTATTAAAAACTTCCACTCCAGTTCTCTTGAGATAAATGTCAGCTGAAGATATTCCAATGAAAAAAATAAACGAAGTAACATGGGAAATTCCTACATCTTTCAAGAAAGGTATGAGAGTACCCGCAAGAATGATTCTCACCCCAGCTCTCAAACAAGGTATAGAAAAAAGAGTTGTTGATCAAATAACCAATGTTGCGACACTTCCAGGGATTCAAAAGTACGCATTGGCACTACCTGATGCTCATGCAGGATATGGTTTTCCAATTGGGGGTGTAGCTGCTTTTGATATGGAAGAAGGGGTTATTAGCCCTGGAGGAGTGGGTTTTGATATAAATTGTGGCGTACGCATGCTCACTACTACTCTAGAAGAGAGAGATGTCAGACCTAAAATTAAGGAGCTAGTTGAAAAATTGTATCAAAAGGTTCCTGCTGGGGTGGGTGTAAAGCTTAGTCACGATTCTAAATTAGCTAGTATATCTCGTTCTGAATTTGATTCAGTTCTCGAAAATGGAGCTGAATGGTGTTTAGAGAATGGTTATGCAAGAGAAGAGGATGTTCGTCGTATTGAGAGTCAAGGAAAAATACCTGAAGCTGATGCTTCAAAAGTTAGTGATAAAGCTAAAACTAGAGGACTCAGACAATTAGGTACATTAGGTTCAGGAAATCATTATTTAGAAATCCAAATAGTTAAACCAGGTGATATATTTGATGCAGACATTGCTAGAAAACTTGGGATTGTAAAACCTTACCAAGTAACTGCTATGATCCATTGTGGATCAAGAGGTTTTGGACATCAAGTAGCTTCAGATTATCTAAGATCAAGTCTTACTGCTATGCGGAAATATAATATCCCTATTCTTGATCAGGAACTTGCTAGCGTTCCAATTATGTCAAAAGAGGGTGAAGATTATTTTGCTGCTATGAGTTGCGCTTCTAATATGGCTTTTGCAAGCAGACAGATTATCACTCATAATGTAAGAAAAGTTTTCTCTGAAGTTTTTCACAAAAGTGAAGATGATTTAGGTTTGGATCTTATCTATGATGTTGCACATAACATTGCCAAAGTCGAAGAACATTCAATTGATGGAATAAAGAAGAAAGTAATGGTACATAGAAAGGGAGCAACCAGAGGGTTTCCTCCTAATCATAGTGAAATCCCACAAGAATACCGCGATATAGGACAACCAATTCTCATAGGTGGATCAATGGAGACTGGCTCTTATGTTCTCACAGGAACAGAAAAATCAATGGAAGTTAGTTTTGGATCTACAGCACATGGTGCTGGAAGAACTATGAGCAGAAGCCAAGCAAAAAGACAAGTTAGAGGAGATCAACTGCAAAAAGAAATGAGGGAAAGAGGTATTTATGTTAAAGGGGCATCGATGCCAGGGTTAGCGGAGGAAGCAGGTTTTGCATACAAGGATATTAATGAAGTTGTTAAAGCTCTAAAATTAGCACAGATTGGTAATCCTATTGTAAGAGTTACACCCATTGGAAATGTAAAAGGGTAATTTCTTTTTCTATTCCCTTTCTCTTAAATCAATAGTTTCTATATCGAAATTAAGGTTCTTCCCCCAGTGTTCAATCTTAGTTAATGCTTCTTCAAGTGTTTCAGTTTCTGCTCCTGAAGCTGGTTTATGACCGCCTCCAGACATGCTTTGTGCTAGTAAATCTACTCTAAATTTATCAATTTCTTTATCCGATAAAGCTTTACTTAATCTAAAACTAATCTTCACTTCATCAGGATATTCAGTAATGTATGCAGCTCCTATTGATCCATTTTTCATAACCTCACCAGCAATAAATGAAATATTGTAATGAACTGGTCGGTCAATAATAATAACAAAATCAGTCTTTTTGATTTCATGCACAATGTCAAAAGCTCGCTTGCGAGATGTTCTAAGTTTTTTTACACGCTTCTGGATATTTCCCTTAAACACTCCTTTTAATCCTTCATTAGCTAAAATTTCTACTAATTCTCCATGCTGATGAACAGAAAAGGCTGTTTTACAAGCATCTTCTAAAAGCCAGATTTTCCTATCCCAAGATTGGGTGAATTCTTCTTCTAGTTCTAATGGGGGAGGTGTACTATAACTAGCTGTGTCAGTAATCTCTGTCATTTTAGCCAATTCTAATAAGAAATCTGGAAGCAAGGATAAGAAATATTCTCCGATGAGTGATGCTGCACTGGGTGCTCCAGCTTCAAAAACATGTTTTTTTGCGTTTATCTCCTTATTTTCATTCGAGATATGGTGATCAAAGAAATATTCTAGCGTTTTTATATTGAAAGGTTCAAGATCAACTATTGCAAACCAATTGGCATTTTTCAGCTTGTTAGCAATTTCTTTGTTTTTTAGTAGAGCATAGTCAATAGGTATAAATTCAAGATTTTCAAGTGAGTACAAATATCTCATAATTGCAGCTGAAACTATCCCATCTGGGCAATTAAAATGATAGGCAACCTTCCTTTCTTTGGTATCAAGAAGTTCCAAAATATCCTTTTTATATCTCTCTTTTCTATTTAATATGTCTCCCACAGATTTTTTTGACATTATATTACCCTTAAAGTTTATTTAAATAGTTGCGAAGATTTGCTTGTAATTGGTAAGCTACTTCGTCAACTGTATTCTTCTTCATTACACCTATTTTCTTTAAAGTTTCTGGAATAATACCTGGGGACCCAATGGTTTTATCACCATTTATTAAGTATTTTACATCACCATCGGATTCCGTTAGTATTCTTTCATAAGGCACTTCCTTTAGAACTTGAATATGGGGAGACCCCGATAGAATTGAGGGATTAATGCTAAAGAAGTAACCTCTATCTATAAATTCCTTTAGAACATCTTCCGGTCCAGAGTACCAATGAATGAGTACACAATTGCTTGGAAGGTCATAAGAACCCAAGATTTCTGCTCCTTCCTTTTCTGCTCCCTTTAAATGAATATTCACAGGATACTTATTCTTCTCAGCTAATTCTAAGAAGAAATTAAAAGTTTCAACCTGATGAGGATACCTTTCTTCATCTTTAATGAAATGGTGATCAAGGCCTATTTCTCCAATTACCAATACATTACACAGCTTGGTTAAATTAAGAAACTGAGATTTTAGCTCTTCAGTTAAAGGTTTTTTAGCGCTCCAAGGATGTATTCCTATGCCAGGTATAATCTCTTTGTAAGAATTTTGCATTTCTACTATTTTTATAGAATCTGAAAGTTTGGTTGATACCCCAATCACATATTCTAATCCCATCTTACTCCATTCCTTCATTGAAGTACTTATATCGAACTCCTTGAGAAAGCTCTTACGGGAAATATGGCAGTGAGCATCATGAAATTTCATAAGAAGACTAGCAACGTATCGTTTATATCTTTCTCGCTTTTAGTACATATATGGAAAAAGAACTTTTACCTTTAGAGGAAAGAGTTAGAAAATTGGAACAAGAAGTTGAAAGACTCAAAAAAATTATAGAAACCCATTTCCGAGATCCTAAACTTCCTAGCCCCTTACATCCTGATCCCACAAGAAAAAAGAAAGGACCCTTTGATACGGGACACCCTGATGTAAGTCCCCCTAAAGAGTTTAGATAATATTTCACAAAAGAATGTGATTACAATGTCCAAGAAGAGAATGAGTGCTTCGTCTAAGAAAAGAGACTTTGACAATATGGTAACTAAGATGATACA
>JAGXNV010000128.1 GCA_019894795.1 Candidatus Heimdallarchaeota archaeon
TCCTGTCATTGCTTCCGGTTAGCAATCTTTTTCCATCACGGCTTACCTGGACTGTTTTAGCGGTTGGATATTTAAAATTCTTTTGAATGAGAATATCCCTGGGAACAGGTTTGAACCTTCTAATTTCTTTACAAATCCGAGTGGAACTGGTGAGATCCTTTACAAAAGAATAGAACGAATGGCTCTTCACTATTTAGGACATACAGGTCAAATAGTACTCATCAGAAAGATGTTGGGGAGAGGTATAGCAGGATCTTATGCGTTTGATAAAGCTATGTCTAAACCAACTCGCATGAAAATAAGGAAAGAATGGATTGATTTGTGGAACGCAAACAAAGAAAGTTTCAATTAGTTAATCACAGCATAGTGTTTATAAGTATACAAGCAATTTTATTAGCATGTTAACCAAACAATCTATCTCTAGAAATATCATACATCTTTTATGCTTAATTTTGGTATCCTCCACACTCATTTATCTGAATGTAGTTGTAAAAGATAGTACTTTTCAAGTTGATGCTGATAACGGTTCTTTCAGTGATTCAATTTGTTTAACATATGATGTATCGCAAGTTAGAAACCCTAATTTTGTGATAAATAGTAATGATTCGCTATATATTTTCTGGGAAAGAAATGTATATTCAGATAATAGCGGGAGTTCAGATCAGATATGTGTTCAGCAAGTAGCTCCAGATGGTTCTTTTATCGGTAGTGCTGCGTCACTTGTAAACAGATCAGATATAAGCGATGAACAGCTGGCTTTAGGTTGTTCATTTCCAGTTATTGATGTTGAAGATAATATTCATTTATTTTGGTATGCAATGGACTACAATAATCCTCAAATGGGATTTGTTTATTATATGAAACTTAATTCAACTTTAGTTACGCTTGTTGATACCAAACAGATTGTAAATGTTACTCAATCTGGAATTGGATCGGGTATATTTGGAAATCAGATTGAAGATGTTATCTTAGATAGTGATGGTTTCATACATTTACTGTGTTGTGAACAACGATACTTTTACTTGGATTTGGAAGGTAATACTATTGATAATCATACAGTTGTGTATAATGATTACGGTGAAGTAATGGCACTAGAGATTGATAACTTGGGAAATGTATTTCTTGCTTCTATAAAAGATTATGATTATATTTATCTTCACCACATAGAAAGTAATTCCAGTGGGTCTTATCTGCTAAGTACATCAACAGTTTTCTATAATGATAGCATTCTTTTAACTGATCCAAAACTCAATTACATTGATGTCAATCTTTACATCTCTTGGAATGCTGATCATGTAACAATATGCAAAAAAATAGATTATTCAGGAGTGATTTTGGACGAGAAGTTGATGGGTTTCAATAATCTGGGGGACAATTTCCTATCTAGCAATAAATCAAATGTCGTAAATATTCTATTATCAGGATATCATTGGACGGAAGATGGTGTGACTTTCGAGTACAGTTTTTACTCAGTAGATGGTAACCTTCTAATTGGGCCAAAACACATTCTGAAGATTTGTTATGATCCACTATACGTCTATGGTCCAGATGTTATGTACTTTAGATGTCTAGAAGATAGTGAAGGATATTTCTGGTTGTTGTGGATGGTAAACAATGGGAACAATGGTTTTCAGGTTCACTATTGGAAATTAGATTATTTAGGCAATTATCAAATACCCGTAACTTGTTGTGCGCCTATTTATCACGAATATGTGTTCTCGGCTTGTGAAATACCTCTTGTACCTGAATTCAATAGAACTATGGTAAGCATTGCAGCTGTAATTTCTCTTTCCTTGCTTAGTTTTGCATTAATTTTGAAGAAAAAACAGAAAAGGTAGAACAGTAGTATTATCTTTTTCTTTTATTTTTTTTAAGTAGCCAAATATCTCAGTTAACTAATTTAAAATATCAAAAACTACTTGAAGCAAAATGATTTATTAAACCTCATTTTCCTTTACCCCATGACTAACCAGGAAGAGACCTACGTTCAGAAACTTGTTTCTGAATTTGAAAGAAGAGCAAAAGAACAGTATTTCAAAACTTCTGATGGAGCTGAAATAAAGGTTCTTACAACTAAACCACCAAAGGGAAAGGCTAAAGGTTACACTCTTATGCTTTTGCCAGGTTGGGGTACGGTAATTCCTGGGTGGGAACAAGTACTAATGGAAGCAGTCAAAGACTTTGACGTGCTCTATATAGAATCTAGAGAAAAAGGTTCTTTTCGTCCAAGTGAAACTAAAACGATTAATGATATACCTAGATTGGCTTTAGATGTCAAAGAAGTTGTTGAGCATCTAAAAATTGATCAAGATAAACTTGTAACTCTAACCTCTTCTTTCAGCACCCTTACAATTGCAGTCTTATTGGGAACAAAGATGATCAAACCAGCTCTGAATGTTATCATAGGTCCTGTTTACCAACTCAACATGCCTCCAACAACTAGATACTTAATGCATATTGTTCCCAACTTCGTAATCAATTGGACAAAACCCATTTGGAGATGGTGGCTACTAAAATTCAAAAGTGAAGATCCAGTTCAAGCTGCAAAATATATGCGCGTTCTAGAAGAAGCAGACTTCAAGAAATGGAGAGCTGTAGCAAAACGTGTATGTTTCACTAAAGTCTGGGATATGTATAAGCTGATTGATGACACAAGGGTTGTAATTACGGGTATGGAGAAAGATAAAATGCATACGGTTGAACTAGCAAAGAGCATACAAGCCGTAATCCATAATGCAGAATATATTGACATGAAAACCAACAGAGCAGCACATTCAGGTGAACTAATAGAGGTTATCAGGAAACTTTTAACCTGAAGACACTAGCCAAGAAACCCAATACACATCATTTCCATTTTCTCACAATTGGAAATCTATCTTTTGATAAAAACGGATAATCTTTATTAATTTGTTAAATTCATAGCCTGAATAGTATAAAACAATAAGCGATTATTATGTCTGAAACAATTTCTATTCGTGATAGAAAACCTTCAATGAAAATCATTGATATTTTCTTAGTGGTGTTTTTCATCTTTAACTTCATTTTTATTACATACATGTTTGATTTAGATCAATTGATTGTTCTTAATCATAATCAATGGTTAACTCCAACTTTACCTATAGATTTCAATTATCCTGTTTGGCCTCCTAAATTCATTGTAGATCTCAATCATTGGTTTGGATACAATTTTGATCCTGCTTTACTGGATCGACCAGCATGGTGGAGAGCTACTATTTGGATAGATGTTATTCTATTTGGTCCTTATTACGCAGTTGCAACTTTTGCCTTCATTAAAGGGAAAAAGTGGATTAGAATGCCTAGCATCATTTGGGCATCTGTGATGTTAACAAACGTAACCATAATACTGTTCAGTGAGTTCTTTGATCCATTATATGCTGGGAATCCTTACTGGTGGGTAGTTCTACTCTCTAATTTGCTTTGGATTTTAACGCCTATATTAGTTCTAGTTAGGATGATTAAATATCCGAAAACGTTTGAAGCAAAAATCACAGAATCAGAGTAATAGGTAGAAAAATAGCAGTAAATAGATTTTAACAAGGGACATTATCCCTTTGTTTGCTCTTTTTCTTTCTCTATAGATTTTGTTGTTTTTCAGTTACGTAACGATAGACAGAATCATATGCATTGCTTTCAAGATCTTTCAGAGTATTACTCTCCCCAGATTGCAGAAATTCCATTATACACCCGACTACATACTGATTTTCAACTAGTTTCTCAATCTCTAATTGGTTCAATTTCGCTATGTCTTTTTGATGCGTAATAAGAAACTGCGCTGTTTCACCTAAAGCTTGAGATTCAGATCGAGAACTTTTAACAAAAAAACTCTTTAAATATTGCATCTTATGAAGGATTTCAGACAATTGTAAATTCTTTTCAAATCTACCTTCTGGAACATATCTTTCAGCAGCATAACCTAGTCCTAGTTCATATCCCAGTTTATACCCTTTAATCTCTGGCCATATAAGCCCCATCTCTTCAAATTGAATTTTATCTAAGATTCCGTATTTATTATTATTCCCGTATAATTTCTGGTATTTAGGATAATCATCCGGAAAGTGTTGCGAAAGAGTTTGCATGAATTCACTTTTATTTCTTCCTGGTTTCAAAGTCAAACCATAACAATATACAAATTCAGCACCGACATCTTTTGCTGTCTTATAAATAGATGTCATATTTTCATCTGTGTCACCAATAAATGGCAAAGTTGGGTAAAAATAGACTCCTGAATGGATTCCTTCTTCACGTAATTTTTCAATTGCATTAAACCTTTCTTGAGAAGTACTTGCATTGGGCTCGAAGATTTTCTGTTTTTCTTCATCTGCTAAAGTTATTGTAAAACAAGCGCATACATAGCTATCTTCACTTATTTTTTTCAATAAATCTAAATCTCGTAAAATAAGGTCGTTTTTTGTCAAGAAGAACACAGGAAATTTATAATCATCAGCAATTTGTAGTAGCTTTCTTGTCATCTTAACCTCCTTTTCTACAGGCTGATAAACATCACACACCCCTCCCCCAATGAAGATAACAAACTTCCCTTTATGTTTAGTATCAGCTGATTCTCTTAAATCAGGAAAGTAATCTACTAAGGATGCAGTTTTCTTACGATTGATAGGGAAATATCCACGCTTCTTAAGAAACTCTTCCAGTAACTCTGGAGCGTTTTTTTTCACTCGAATACGTTTAGCAAAATCATCATGTATATAATATCCTTCGGATTTCCCATCACAATACATGCAATTATGATAGCAGCCCTGATATGGATTAAGATACATTTCTGACCAAGAAAACAAAGATGTTCTTGATTTCCTTATTAGCGATTTCGCTTCATATTCTTCTACAATCATTTT
Source organism: Candidatus Heimdallarchaeota archaeon (assembly GCA_019894795.1). GTDB lineage: Archaea > Asgardarchaeota > Heimdallarchaeia > Heimdallarchaeales > Heimdallarchaeaceae > UBA460. The sequence goes on from JAGXNV010000128.1 coordinate 4,872, forward strand.
ATACTCTAATCTTGCTTTATCTGTCATCATTTTTTTAGTATAAAAGTTTGATTCAGATTGTAGGTAGAGGACATATAAAGTCTTAGAAGATTTTCATTTTTCCCCTCTTTTTATATTCAAATCCAACCTTTAGCTTAACTAGTGTTAAATACTTGTCAATTAGGTTAGGCTAAAGAGTGTAAGGTAATGGCTTCTAAACCCATAATTAAGGTGTCCGTTAGGAATTTAATTTCTTACGTTTTACGTAAAGGAGACATATCTGTGGGTTATTTCCAGCGTTCTCGTTTAGCAGAAGGGACAAAGGGTCATCAATATGTTCAAAGAAAAAGAGGACCAAATTACAAGAAAGAAGTAGCAGTGAATGATATTATAGAAAGGGAAAATTGCTCACTTCAATTGGGTGGAAGAATTGATGGAATTTTTGTGGCAGAAGGGAAAATTTTTCTTGAAGAGATTAAAACCACTCAGAAACCATTAGCTACTATTAAAGAGAATTCAAGTGCAAGTTATTGGGCTCAAGCTATATGTTATGCATATATTTATTCTAAACAAAATAGTCTTAATTCCATCAATGTTCAATTAACCTATTTTCATCTTGATACAAAGAAGACACGATCATTTGTCAAGGTATTCCGTTTCGAAGAAGTTGAAAAACAGTGTATAGATTTAGTGGATAAATATTTAGATTGGGCTTTAACAATTTACAATTGGTTAGAAGAGAGAAACAAAAGTATTAACAAAGTCAAATTCCCATTTCCTTCGTATAGAACAGGGCAAGATAAACTTATCAAAGTAGCGTCGGATGTGCTTAAGAATCAAAAGAAGCTCTTTTGTCAAGCGCCAACAGGGATAGGTAAAACAATTGCTACTCTATTCCCAGCAATTAAGTCTCTGAACGGCGGATTAGATTCAAAAATTTTCTACTTGACAGCTAAAACTACAACAAGATTCATTGCTGAAGAAACTCTAGATATTCTAAGAAAGAATTCACTAAGAATGAAGTCTGTAACAATCACAGCAAAAGCAAAAATCTGCTTTAAAGAAAAAGATAATTGTGATCCTGTATATTGTGAGTATGCTAGAGGTCATTTTGATAGGGTCAACAAAGCTGTTGAAGATATTTTTACAGAAGATTCTTTCACTAGAGAAGTAATCGAGAAATACGCTAAAAAACACATGGTTTGCCCTTTTGAATTTTCTTTAGATTTAGCAAATTGGAGTGACTGCATAATCTGTGATTATAACTACGTCTTCGATCCCCGAGTATATCTTCGAAGATTCTTTTTGGAAGATAAAGGAGATTTCACTTTTCTTATCGATGAAGCTCATAATCTAGTGGACAGATCTAGAGAAATGTTTTCCGCTGAACTAATAAAAAATCCCATATTAGATTTAAGAAGAGTAACTAAGGATTCAATTCCAAAGCTCTCAACCTTACTGAACAAGCTTAACCAGCACATGATTGCAGCAAGAAAGTTATGCGAGAGAGACGGTACATATTCACATATTCAAACATCATTACCCTCAAAGGAATTTATATCAGATTTACGAAAATTCTGTTTTTTTGCAGAAGAGTGGCTGGAGTTAAATCTCGCAACAAATTTCCGAGACAAACTTCTTGAATTCTATTTTAATGCACGAAATTTCTTACGTGTAGTTGAGGATTATGATAATCACTTTGTAACATATTTTAAGAAATTCAAAAACAATGTTCGAATACGATTATATTGTCTAGATCCTTCTAAACTACTGAAAGAAGCATTAAAACGAGGTAAAAGCGCAATGTTTTTCTCAGCAACTTTAACACCTAATAGCTATTTTCAGGAACTACTTGGAGGAGATAGTAACTCAGCTAAGCTTCTGTTAAACTCTCCTTTTCCACGAGAGAATTTAGGTTTGTTTATCGCTGATTATCTCTCAACGAAATTTAAAATGAGAGAATTATCATATGAAGAAATTGCTTACTTAATTGAAGTAACAACAAAGAGCAAAGTTGGGAATTTTTTGGTGTTTTTCCCATCATACGCTTATATGGAGGAAGTATATACTCATTTTCTTAAATTAAACTCAAAAGCCAAAATCGTTAAACAATCTCAAGGGATGTCAGAGAAGGAAAGAGAAGAATTTCTAGATGAGTTTTCAAAATTTGGTAAAAAAACCCTGATTGGCTTTGTTGTCATGGGAGGAATTTTCGCTGAAGGAATAGATCTGATAGGTGAGAAATTATCAGGGGCGGTTATTGTAGGTGTCGGGTTACCTAAAGTATGCTTGGAACAAGATCTCCTGAGATCATATTTTGATAAAAAAAATGGAAAAGGTTTTCTTTTTGCTTACACTTATCCAGGGATGAATCGTGTTCTACAAGCAGTTGGAAGAGTTATAAGAACAGAAACAGATAGAGGTGTTGTGTTGTTAATTGGCGATAGATATGCAACTAGCACTTATACAAAGTTATTTCCTCAACATTGGGAAACAGTCCCTAGAATTGCCGGGAAGGAAGATTTAGCAAGAAAAATTAAACGCTTTTGGTGAAATAAATTCTCGAGCTTTGTTAAAAAGCGAAAGACTACAAGTCACCTTGCAAGTAACTAGATATTGTTTGCATTTGACCTACTTTGATAATTTGCTTTATCAATGTTTCAAAGGATTGTTCGACATTATCTCCGAACTTGGCAGAAGTTTCAATATATGGAACATCAAATCCGCTCCATTCACTCAGATCCTTTGCATAATTTTCTCCATGTTCACTGGGTATTGTCTTATACAGAGAACCTCTCAAATCGGACTTATTTCCAATCAAAATCATAGGAACTTTTCTCTTATTATTATTACTTAGAAGTTCCATTATCCATTTAGGGATATTCTCATATGTATCTTTTCGAGTAATATCAAATACTAATAGTGCGCCCCTAGTCCCTCGATAAAATCCTTCTCGTACAGCTTTAAAGCGTGGTTGTCCAGCAAGATCCCATATAATCATGTTGATATTAAGATCTCCAACATACATCGCTTTAGTTGCGAAATCTGAACCCAAAGTTAGATTGTAATTACCTTTGAAAGACTCACCTAGATAAGAACGTCTAATGGATGTTTTCCCAACTGCTCCATCGCCAATTAAGGTAATTTTGAACGTTTTATCGAACTTCATTTTCATCACGATGTTTATTCTAATATTATTTTAAACATTCATCAGTTATAATAGTTTTGGTTATGTAATTTGGAGGTAGACATAGGACACACTGGAAAATTAACTATTTCCTAAAGTATAATCTTACTCTTTCAGAATCCCGACATTAAGTCATAAGTTTAAAATACATTTAAATGAACAAAAAAACGGATGATGAATAACCATGCATTACTCAATAAATAATGAACTGATTAAACAAATAGACACATACGTTGGTGAGCTACTATTTTTTCTTGTTTAATTGTTTCAATAAAAACTCTAGAAAATTCTTTTCTATAAGACTAATAAAATACTTCAACACTAGCTTCAAAAAGAATATCCCTCTCTCTTGCTATCATCAAGAAACTTACTACTCACAAATATCAAAAATACAATAGCAGTTATATTTTAATATTCATTTCAGATATGACTTGTTGATGAATAAACTCGAATTACCACTGAAACAAGTAACAGTGCTCACAGATGGAGCTATATTAACTCATAAAGGAAAAATTGAGTTAGCTAAAGGTGAACAGAT
>JAGXNV010000012.1 GCA_019894795.1 Candidatus Heimdallarchaeota archaeon
GTATCACTTACACTATAGTCTATAGGTTTGGTCCAGATATTCCAGGCGAATACCAAGGTGTATTCAACGCATCCATTGCATACTAAAGAGATGTAAACAATAAATAAAGAAAAAAAAGTATTGAGAATAATTATTTATTCTCTTTTATTTTGCTAGGAATTTCGCTAGGAGTATTGGCAGTTATGATTCCTGCTTCATTTAAGATTCTTAATTTCTCTTGTGCTGTCCCAGACTTTCCGTGAACTATGGCTCCTGCATGTCCCATCTGTTTTCCTGGTTTAACCCATGTACCATTTCCTGCGATAAAAGCATAAACTGGTTTGGAGATTTCTTCTATTACAAGTTGAGCAGCTTCTTGTTCACCTGTTCCACCAATCTCACCAACGAGTACAATATGTTTTGTTTCAGAATCTTGTTCGAATAATCTGAGACTTTCCTTGAAATCTATTCCTCTTATGGGATCTCCTCCAAGTCCTATGCATGTTGATTGACCAAATCCGCTAAGGGTAAGATTCTGAATGATTTCGTAAGTTAAAGTTCCACTTCTGCTCACTATGCCCACATTACCTTTTGAGCAGATTTCACCTGGGATAATACCTATTTTAGCTTCTTCGGGGGTTATAACACCAGGGCAATTTGGACCAACTAAAGTGATACTTTGTTCTATCACTCTTCTTCTAATTCTAGCGGTATCTTTAACTGGTACTCCCTCTGTAATTATGTTGAGGAGTTCAATACCTGAATCAATCGCTTCTAGAGCAGCTGAATAAACAAATGGGGCAGGAATGAAAACAACAGATGCTGTTGCTTGTGTTGCGTCTACAGCCTCCTTCATTGTATCATAAATTGGAACTCCTAAGACTTCTTGTCCTCCTTTACCGGGGGTTACACCTGCTACTATTTGAGTACCATAATCTATCATAGATTTACCATGGAAGGTTCCTTGTTTTCCCGTCATCCCTTGAATTATAACTTTGGTTGACTTATTTAGTAATACAGCCATCTTAATTACCTCCTTTAACAAGCTCAACAATCTTCTGAGCTGATGGCTCCATTTTGTTGTAAGCATGTATTCCATTTTCTTTAAGTATTTGTATTCCCTCAATATCTTTTGTTCCAACCATTCTAATTACCATTGGAACTTTCATATCTAATTTCTTCTTAGCAGTAACAATCCCATTTGCAACATCATCACATCTAGTTATGCCAGCGAAGAAATTGACAAATATTCCTTTAATGTCCAGTTTAGATAAAAGCTCAAGAGCTTTGTAGACTTTTTCATCATCAGCCCCTCCACCAACATCTAGAAAGTTTGCTGGAGAACTTCCATATAATTCTAAGAGATCGCAGGTAGCCATTGATAATCCTGCACCACCAGCAATGATGCCTATGTCGCCATCTAATTGAACATAACTAATTCCTGCTTGAGTTGCTTCGAATTCCAGATCTGTGTATTGATCTCTTTGAGACCTTAGTGCTGCAATTGAAGGTTGTCTGAAATATGCATTTCCATCAATTACAACTTTTGAATCTGCTGCTATCAATTTATTTTCAGGAGTAGTAACTAGTGGGTTAATTTCAACAAGTGTAAGATCGTTTTTTATTGCCATCTGAAGCATCTTGACACATATAGAAGCAAATTGTGTTAGTGTTTTAGCTTCAAAACCCATTTTCTTCCCTAATCCCATGAAATGGTACGTTTGAGGTTCTGTACTAATCGGGAGTAATGTTCTATGAATTTCGTTTGGATGATTATCTGCAACTTCCTCAATATCCACACCTCCCATTGTACTAGCAAGCATGAGATATGAACCCGATTTATTGTCTAACATTAAAGCCAGATAGTATTCTTTGGTAATTTCAACTGTTTCTTCCAGCATAACAGCTGCAACAGGTTTTCCTTTATGTTCTCGACCAATTATACTTTTGATGTATTCTTCAGCAGTATCTTTTGTTACTTTCCTAATCAATCCTGCTTTTCCTCTACCTCCGGCTAAAGCTTGACCTTTAGCCATCATAGTATCGCTACCGATCTCCTCAGCGAACTGATTTATGCTTTCAGCATCAATATAGATTTTAATGCGAGGGATAGGGATTTTACTATCTTTGAATAATAGTTTACCTTCAAATTCATATAACATACTCATTATGAAAGCCAGAATTTGCAAAGTATATAAAATATTTTGTAGGGAATTGAATTAAAAATAAAAGATTGTTGAAGAAAAGAAGTGATAATAAGTTATTTAATGAATTCTACTCTTTTGGTTCTTGGATAAGAGAGTACCCAACTTTTACCACAGTCAGGACAAGCTAATCTTAAATCAACTTTCTTAGATGTTTTGGAAGCCATTTTTGTCTGAGTGACTGGACGCTTACTAAACCTTCCTAGATTTCCATAACCACGTCTCTTGTTTTTCTCTTTTCTAGCCATTGCAGAAAATCCACCTGCTCTTCTGGCAGATTTCTCTTGCTTCACTTTCATCTTACTATGTTTGCCACATTTTGGACAGTATTTGAACATTACTTCTGGTATTTTGACCATATTCGTCACTCACTTTAGTGCTTTCGGTTAGTGTTTTTATTTGTTTCTTTTTGTGAGCAGTAGGTTTCTTCTCAGATTTCTCTTAAAGCTTGGATATCTCGTAATCTTTGTAAGGGAATGATCTGGTAAGTTTTGTTTGGTTGCTCTCTTCGAATGCTTAATGGTAAGACTTTAGCACGTAATTCCATCTCAGCAATAATTAATGGAGATTTATTCTCAAAATCTTCAAGCGATAAAAGGACAGGTGCCCCCATACTTAATTGCAAAGCTCTAGCACCAACGATTCTAGCTCGCTCAAACCTTGTTAAACGGTCAGGACCAATAACAACCTTATTAGTTACTATTTCCAAACTTTCTTTTTCTCCATCAGTGCCCAGAGTCATTATCTCTCACCAAAACGTGTTGAACTCAACTACTCTTTGTCGAAATACTCTTCTTAAAAATCTTTAGTTGATAGGTAAAAATGGCTATAAGAGTTAAAGAAACAAGAAATTTCAAAACAAAGTGATAAAGAAATATTTTTAATACCGACATTTAAGCAGAGAATGAGTGTAAAAACTCCAGAAAGCGAAATTTATATCTAAAATGACGTTGCATATCTGGAAAAACTTTAATAACAAAATTGTGCAGATAAAACAGATAGTACGATTACAAAAAAAACACTTATAAAATGTCCACAAAAAGTAAGTCAATAAAACGGAATGTCAGCGAATGAGTATGTTTGGGTCATTTTCCTCGTGGTTAAGAACAAAGTTGAAGAAGGAGCAGAAAGCAAAAATCCTTATCTTAGGACTTGATGCTGCCGGCAAAACTACTTTAACACGTTTTATGCGATTCGGGAAATTCGCTGAAAATCTTACTCCAACAATAGGGCAAAATATAGAATCTTTTGAATTCGAAGGGTGGACAATCACTGCCATAGATGTTGCTGGTCAGTCTCATTTCAGATTCCTCTGGGAAGCTCATTATCCTGGTTGTTCAGCTGTTATCTTTGTTATTGATGCTGCGGATATTGAACGTCTCCCTGAAGCGCGTGATGTGCTTAAAACCCATGTCTTCAATAACCCTTACATGGAAAATGTTCCATCTTTAATCATGGCTAATAAACAAGACCTTCCTGGTGCTGTTGAAGCTCCTCTCCTTATTCAGATGCTAGGTCTACATCTTGACCTTAAAGATCGTACATTTGCAGTTTTTGACACCAGTATTTTACATGGCAAAGGAATAAAAGAGGCTTTTATCTGGCTTGTTAATGAGCTTGACACCCATATGATGAGATAATTTATTTTTTATTTTTCTCTGGTTTTCCGAATTTGAACGAGGCTATATAACCTCCAGTGTTATTAGTTTTCACTGGATCAAGAAAAATTGTTGAACTCTTATGTTCGTAAGAATAATCACCAGATATATCTTCTTTCAATTCTCTATGTGAGAAAATCTTATTCTTCTGTAATTTCTTTATTTCGCTTGAAAATTGATGGTCTTGATAGTATGCTCTACTCATTATGTGATTGAAAACTTCTTCATTTTCGCTTACATCAACAGAGTGGGTGAAGTATGTTATCGTTGCTGAATCATATAAGTAGCGGTATAAATCTGTAATTATTTCTTTCTGTTTTGTAACCATCTTTAGTAGTTTTGATACACCCAAATTCGATGAAAATGTTGGCATTACAGCTGTTCTAGAGTTTTGTGGTTCTAAGAACACTGAACTATATTTTACTTCAGGTATCTCATTTATGAATTGTGCAATTGTTCTCTTTATGATTCTCACAGCTTTACTTTTTGTTCTTTCAATCTGTCTTCTTGCTGCTTTCAATTGAAGTTTATCAGAAACAATGAAAGTTATTGGATATTTGTTATCGGTTAACTCTGCAATATAACTCGCTACTTCCCCCTTATCCCTAGTCATTACCAGAATATTATCTTCAGGTTTAAAATATGCGGACTTCACACTTAAAGCTTGTACTGGGGTTAGAATACTGAAATAACCTCTTCTATAAACCATAAGTTCAGTTAATTGAGGAGTAATTCCTAATGATTTGATATTCTTTGCAGCTACTCTGACAGTTTTATCTCTTACTTCATAACTGTGAATTTCTGCTTTGCCAACAGCAATGATGTTCCCAACAAAATCAATAATTCTAACAGTGTCTCCAGCTGAAAAATCGTTTACCTCTGTTACGTTGGTTGAATTGACATCTTTACCTAGTGCAATACTAGTTGTTGATTCTTTATCGACTTTCATCATTGGTAACAACTTCTCTTCTGCATCAAATTCATTGACTCCAATCTTAACTTGGATGAAGTCATCGTAGAATGGATGTTTTTCAGCAATTATATCCATGTCCTCAAAAATATCTAACAATGAGTCAAAATCAATTTTGCTTTTATTAACTTGAACCCAAATCGAATCATTTGGTTTACATAAAGCTGATAATAAATCTACAGTATATTTAATGCCCACATCCTCTAGCCAACGATAAAGCAAAGACGGATCATAAAGGAATCTATCTATTAATTCATTTGGGTTCAATTCTGCGTCTGTAGAGTTGTTGGTTCCAGTCATTTAAAGCATAAAAAATTTCTAAATTAAGCTTTAAGAATATTATTAACTCGGTCTAAATATATCGTCTTAACAATAAATTGAAAAAAGAGTTCATTTCTACATATATAGAGGCTTATATATGGAACCTAGCTACACTGTCAGACAAGCAGATCTCAATGACATCAACGAAATAATGAAAATCAACAAGATTTGCCTCCCAGAAAACTATTCTTTCGACTTTTTTTACCGTATCTTGAGTGAATTCGGGTATGTATGCGTGGTTGCGGAAAATGAAGGAGTCATAGTAGGTTACGTTTTATCCCGGATAGAACGACCTTTTACTTCTTTTCTTGGAGTTCAAAATTCTAAAGGTCACATAATCTCGATCGCAATTATCCCCAAACACAGACGTAAGGGTTTAGGGCTTAAAACAATGAAATATGGACTGAAAAAACTAATAGATCACGATGTAGAAACTATATATTTAGAGGTTAGAGTTTCAAATGTTGCAGCAGTTGAAATGTATAAAAAACTAGGTTTTTACATCAAAAAAGAATACAAAGAGTATTACAGAGATGGCGAATCAGCCTTAGTTATGGAGTGGGGAAAGAAAGAAAGTTCAGAAATGACATAAAGAGCTATCTGATTTTTAATCATTTATTTTTACTTCGTAATAAGGATATATTTATAGTGAAATATCAGCCTTGGAATCATAATAATGACTCTGCATTATCTAGATCAACCATCTACAGCTGAAACTATTTTCTCTTTCCTAGCTGATGAAATAAAGGATTGGTTTACTTCTAGGTTTCCAGCAGGTTTTACCCCTCCCCAACTATATTCGATTCCTTTGATTCATGAGCAAAAAAACACACTTATTTTTAGTTCTACGGGGTCAGGCAAAACTTTTGCTGCTTTTCTTGCAGCAATTAACGAACTTTTCATAGAGTCAACTAAGGGGAACTTGAAAGATCAAATCTATGTTCTCTACATTTCCCCTCTCAAAGCTTTAGGGAATGACATTAGAAAAAATCTAGAGGAACCTCTTCAAGGAATACAAGACCTTGCAGCATCTAATAATATAGTTGTTCCCAAGATACGCGTTGATGTGAGAACAGGCGACACACCTCAATCACAGCGTGCGAGAATGTTAAAGACACCTCCACATATCTTAATTACAACTCCTGAGAGCCTTGGATTAATTCTTACTTCACCTAAGTTCTCTCAACATCTCAAAAGTGTTCGTTGGATTGTTTTAGATGAAATCCATGAGGTTAGTTCAAACAAAAGAGGTGTCTTCTTATCTTTATGCTTAGAATATTTACAAACTCAACTTGCTGATAAAAGACCCACAAGGATAGGACTTTCAGCTACACAAGCACCAATTGAAGAAATCGCAAGGTTCCTTGTTGGTAGAGATGATAAAGGAGTAGAGAATGATTGTTATATAGCCAATCTTCCACCCCAAAGAAAATTGGATCTCGAAGTTATAAGTCCGGTTAAGGATTTGCTTCATACCCCATATGTTATGGTTCAAGAGGGTGTTTATTCTGTTCTCTCTGATTTAACTCTAGATCATGAAACTTCAATTATATTTACAAATACAAGAAAAGGTGCTGAGAGTGTTGCTTATAAGCTTAAAGAATTTCTTGGTGATGAATATGCTCCACTTATAGCAGTACACCATTCTAGCTTATCAAGGGAGATTAGGTTAGATGTAGAAGATAGATTGAAGAATAATGAACTTATTGCCGCTGTTACTTCAACATCTTTAGAGTTAGGAATAGATATAGGAAGTGTTGAACTAGTTTCGCAAATAGGTTCTCCTAAAACAGTAGCGAAGTACCTTCAAAGAGTTGGTCGAAGCGGACATTCGCTTGAGAAAATTGCTAAGGGAAGACTCATAGTAACAGGAAGGGATGATGCTATCGAGTGTGCTGTTTTGACTAAAAGCGCTTATAGTCATGTGCTTGACAAAGTTCAGATTCCACAAAACTGTCTCGATGTGCTTGCTCAATTCATAGTTGGTATTTCCTTAACGAAGAGGTGGAATGTTGATGAAACTTATACACTGATTAAGCGTTCATATAATTACAGAACACTTAGTTATGTGGATTACATCAATGTATTAGAATATCTAGGTGGTTATAATTTAGAAATCGAAGAAAAGAAAGTTTATCGCAAGATTTGGTATGATCATAAAGAGAAGGCTTTCGGGAAGAAGAAAAATTCAAGATTAATCTTCTATACCAATATTGGTACAATTCCAGAAAATGCTGATTTTAGAGTTGAACTAGAAACTTACAGAACAAGAATAGGTGTACTTTCAGAGAAGTTTGTAGAGAGACTCACCCCAGGAGACGTTTTTGTATTAGGTAGTCATTCCTATCAATTCAAAAGAACAGTAGGCTCTCGAGTAGTTGTGTCTGAATCTTTTGGAAGACGTCCTAGTATCCCGAACTGGGTTGGGGAAGAATTGCCTAGATCTTTTGAATTATCTCAACAAGTAGGTCGTTTTATTGACGTAGTTGCTCAAAGGATTCAAAAAGAAAAAATTGAAGAAACAACTGACTGGATCCAACTATCTTTCAAGGTTGATGAAGTAATTGCTAGAACAATCGTTGATTATGTTAGGGAACAACAATTATTTCTGAACATCACCCCTAATGAGAAATCTTTGCTGATCGAATCATTCTTAGACCCGCAAGGTAGAATGACTATAGTTTTCCATGCGTACTTTGGTAGAAGAGTTAATGATGCTCTAGCAAGAGCATTTGCATACTCAATAGGGCGAGACATTGATGCAGATGTAGCTTCTGCAGTTAACGACAATGGTTTCTTACTGATGTTACCCGCTAGTAAAATTATTGATACTTCAATACTTCCAACACTCATCTCATCTGATAATCTTGAAACTCTAGTTAGACAAGCTATAATTAACACTGAACTTTTCCAAACACGATTCAGACATGTAGCAAATAGAGCTTTTATGATACTACGCAGAAGTGGTACCAAATACATCCCAGTTTCAAGACAAACAATGTATGCTCGCAGATTATTTCCTAGCCTGAAATCTCAAGATTCTTTCTGTGTTATAAAGGAAACTTACCGTGAAATTTTGAAAGATTATATGGATTTAGAAAACACATCTAATGTAATTAAGAAATTAGAGAAAGGAGAATATACTTATGAAATTGCTCCTTTAACTGACATTCCCAGCCCTTTTGCTCATGGAATTGTTCTCTTAGGTGTAGCTGATATAGTTCAAATTTCTGATAGAAGCGCACTTCTGAGAGAACTCCATCAACAAGTTCTTTCAAAGGTTTTTGGTAAAGAAGGAACTAAAGAAATTCTTTTCAGAAAAGAACTAGTAAATCGAATCTTCAATAATCGTAGTTATAAAAATGATGAACTACCTATTTCCTCTCTTAAACAGCTGAGAAGAGCTGTAAAAGCAATTGCGCCTATAAGGACAATAGAGAGTGCCCCCCCAAGCATATATCATCATTGTATATCTGACCCTAAACAGATTAAATCATGGATATTTGCACTTCACAACAACAGAGAGTTCATGGAGATCTATATTTCCAATACAGAGAAAAGAACAATTCCTCTGGAGGATTTCCCTCTCTTTTGGAACATGTATGTTAAATCAGCTGATCTTTCAGAAAACGATCAGAAAATATTGACTTTAGTGAGTGAAAAGTTTCCTATAACCAATTTACAAATTGCCTCTGAATTGGAACTTCCGGTTCAAGAAATTAAAAAGTCTCTAGAAAAATTAGAAAAATCAATGTTACTAACTCGTGTTGATTTTGAAACCTTCAAGGGTAAAACAGTTTGGAAATATATCTCTATTGAGGAGTTTGTACCAGAATCTTTCCGAAATAAAGCTAAGAAACTTGATCCTGAAGTTTGTTTGGAAAAGATTGTTTTACGTTATTTAAGAACGAATGGTCCTTCTTCAGTTAGTGATATTGCTGAATACTTTCTTTTAGATGGCGAGAAAATTTCTAGAACTCTAATAGAATTAGAGCAGAAAAACAAGATACTGAAAGGACAGATTACAGCTTCAACGATTGAACCTCAATACATTAGGTTAGAAGATAGAGAGTTACTGAGAAATCTAAGTAATCGCAAACCAGATTCTTTACTTTTAACTTCTGAAGAGTTAAATTTCATCCATTACTTATTTACTATTGATGCATATTTCAAACAATCACTTACAGGAAAAGAGAGCATTCTGTATCTTTTAGATGATTTTGGTTCAATCGAAGATTTGAGTTCTCTTGCATTTAGGATTAAAGACTATGATATTGATTGGGTTCGAGAATTAATAGAAAAGAGTGAGATAATTCAAGGGAGATTCAGTCATAAACGTTTGTCATATGTAAGTAGAGAGCATTTTCCATATTATTATATGGCGTATAGAGAAAGAATTGATTTATCGAAGGTCGAGGAAAAAGTTCTAGCTACTCTTCAAAAATATGGTTCCCTAACAAGAAGAGAAATAGTTGAACATATTGATCTTGATGAGGACATAGTTCAAGAGAGTATAATGATTCTAGACAAGACTCTTTATCTTGTGAGGAAATCTGTAGCAATTGATTCATATTTACCAAAACAGTTTATACCCAATGTCTATGACATTTCCTCCAGATATTTTACACTTGACAAACTTCCTACTTATGAAAAAAGTATTCAATATATTTTAAACAAACTAATAGAGTCATTAGGTCCTGTCTCTTTAATTGAACTCACACACATGTCAGGTTTCAGATATAGTGATGTTGAGAAACACATACGTGAGTTAATCGAGACAAAGAAAGTAATCGAGAGAAAACTAACTGCTAGAGAAACGAATTATTACTTAACACCAAAACGCTTTGAAACTATTTTCAAATTAAAATCAGAATTAATCAATCTTACATTACATGAAGACGAAAAAACACTGATTCTCCCTCGTTCTGACCCATTCACAAAACTAGGGTTAAGACTTCATATAAGAGATATATATGGGGAAGGGAAGATTGATCCAATATTACTAGATGGTGAAGTGGTTGGCTCAGTTGAGTATAAATTACATAGAGGGAAATATTTACAGATTTATAATTTAAGACTAGATGATGAAGTGGCATATAATTTTCTATTATTGCAGAAAATTGCTTCCGAGTTAGTATCTTACACCAGAAAAATACATCGAGTATTAAGTTTACAAATTGAAGATATAAATGGGAAATCTGTTTTATCATCATCTAACAAATTTATCAAAGATTCTTTGATTAAAACTGGATTCATCTTAATCCAAGATACTCTAGTAGGTGGCGATACAGTTACACGTATCTTTGCAAGGAATATCGTAAACAGATATGTTATGGACAAAGTCTGGTTAAGTAAAGATTCACCTGCTTTAAATGAAAATACACTTCTAGCTCTCATCAACCAGTTTGGAATATTGGCCTTTGAAGAAATCATTACAAGATTTCCTGATACAATGCACGCAATTATTTCATTCTTAATTAATAAGCTACTAGAAGAAAAGAAGCTTTTGTGTCAAGATGGGATCTACTTTTCCTTGACCTTCGCTCGTTATAGAAAGAGTGGATTAAGGAGAAGAAGAAAATTAAAGTCTGAACATGAAGAACTCTTAAAATTAATTCAGAGAGGAATTTCAAATGTTCAAGATCTATCCCATAACTGGTCAGGATCTAACACGGTATTAAAACCTGCTCTACGCTTGTTAGAAGCAAATATGTTGATTGGTGTAAAATCAGTAAGTAATACCAATCAACCACAAGATTATTGGGATATTTCTTCCTTTTTCCCCGAATTCGAAGGTGATTTTGCGATAATTAAGAAACGATATGTTAGAGATATCATACACAGTTTAGGTATGGTATCAGAGAACCAAATAATGGAGAGAGCTTCAATTCCTGTTGTTTTAACTAAGATTAAAATTAAGGAAATTTTAGCTACACTGATAGAAGAGGAAGATATTCTAGGTGGCAGATTAATTGAAGATGATCTAAGATTCTATTATATTACTAAAGAAAATTATGAAGATTTGATCATGCTCGAGAGACAAATTGAAGCTTCGAGAGATTTTTCTTCAGAAAAAGAGAGAGAACGTTATTATGTTCTACATCCAACAGATGTTGCTCATTCTTTGTTGAGAAGCAACTTACCTGAACGTTTTGACATATCTGCTGATAATTACTTTATTGTGCTTAATCAAAAACTTGCAGCTCAATGTAAGATAGAATCACAGGATGAGAAGCAATTAGTAATAAAGAATCTAAATATCGCCCCTTGGGTTCAGAAAGAGAGTTCATTCAATTACATAATAAATGCCCTAGAAACGATTTCATCTTCATTCATGAACAATAAACCTGTTATCACAATTAATAAAATAAACGGCATCGTTACTCATAACTTGGTGAAATAAATGTCCATAGCCCAAATTACACTGAATTTAGAAGAACTTGCTAGATATATTTCTGAGAAACAGAATTTGTCTTCTGAGTTTAAAGGTGTAAATTATGGGCATGCAATTTCAATTTTGAATAATATTGTTCACTTTCAAGATCCAGAGTCATTATTTACCAGAATGCGAACCTTTTCCCATACACTGATACCCTCTCTTATAAAAAATAAACACATTGTTCAAGCCCCGTTTAAATCAGGAAAACTAACTTATGTGGGAAGAGATAATCTAGAACTACTATATTATAGTAATTTGTCAGACGAAATTGACTACAAGAAACCTCAAACAAGAAGTGTATTAGAACATATCAAAGAACACGGTACATCTACAAGACAAAAACTAATTGAACAATTCAAATTACCCAAAGAAGAAGTAATGGAAATACTTTCTGAATTAAGAAATAATTTTCAAGTGTTCATGTTTTACGATGGAACACGATGGACAATTTATAGTTCTGAAATGCTACTTAAAGAAGAATCGATGAGTCAGTCTTCAGCTATTAAAGACCTGATTTATACGATTATACGAAGCTATGGGCCAATAACTGTGCCTCAAATAATGTCAATTCTTGAATTATCAGGAAGTCGAGTTAGTACTAGTATAATAGAACTATATGAAAGTAAAAAGATTATCAGAGGTCCATTTATAGAAAATTCGAGTTATGAGGGGTTCCTAGCAGCTGAAGAATTAGATTTTATAAAGGATTTTACAAAAAGAGAGAAGAAACAAGAATCATCTCAAATTGAGATTCTTCCAGCAACAGATCCATATGCCGTCTATTGGTCTTCTGCGGATTTTGATGTGCTTCGAGATATTCAGAAAGAGGTTGTCTTTGTCTCTGGTAAACCTGTTTGTACATTTGATTACAAAGTAATTGGTGATAAATTGCATGTGATAAATCTGATAAAGACAGCAGAGTTTATTCTTTTGGAGGAACAAATACAAAATAAGATTCAAGAATTTACTGAAAACAAAGGCAAAATCTTAGTATTTCCTAAAATGCAATCAGAGTTATTAGAAAACCAATCGCGCTCTTTTGTTGAAACATTGAAACAAAGAGGGTATGTTCTGAGATCCTCAGGTTTTTCTTATCATCGTTTAAAACTAACTAAATCTGATGGAAGTCAAGTTCTCATCTCAATTCAAGATGTTTTTCCTTTGCTCATAGATAATCAATTTCTTACAAAACATAAGCAGATATCAACAAAACCAGACTTACTAAGAAGTTTATCCTTCATAGGAATCCCGCTCTCATACGAGTCCCTTTTGATACGAATAATTAATGGAAAAGAGCACATTTTAAATGAATTACAAATTGATAGAAAAATAGTAAGAGGAAAGTATAGCAGTTTTCCAAGAGGAGTAATAAACTCTGAAGACTTCTCATATTATGCAAAACTCAGACCTACAAGGAGCGTAGGAGTACTTGAGGAAAGAGCTCTTAATACAATAAACCAGAAGGAAAAAGTAAATTTTAAGCAGTTGAAAAGTTTACTCAACTTATCTGATAGAGTCTTGTTATCAACCTTGCAGCGATTAGAAGTTGCATGCGAGATTATCCAAACAAAAAACATCTCTAACCAAATAATTTGGTTGTCTTTATCGAAATTTTTAAGCTCTATCAAAACTAAAACCGTAAATTCTCAAAGAGAGGCTTGGCTAGAAATTATATTTAGGATTTTATCTTCCAATCTACCTCTTTCCATTAGACAATTAGCAAATTTAACCGGTCTTTCTAATACACAACTTGAGGTTTATCTTAAAGAGTTAATTGCATCCAGAAATGTTCGAACAGGTCGATTTCTTGAGGAGGAAAGTGATGTGCAGTTTACAACCAAAGTGATAGAAGAGTCAATTACAGCTTATATTTACCAAAAAGGTGAAGATGATCCTGATTCTCAAGAAGCTAATTTTATCTATTTACCCAGAGCAGATCCATTGATACTCCTGTATAAAGAATACTTGTTAAAGCGCTTTAAACTACGATCTTTCTTTCTTAGATCACTACCTACAGATTTTGCTGAACTTATTTTGAAGAATGGAGAACCTGTGGCTGCACTCCATTTCAAGAAACAAGAAAAGATTGATTATATTAATAATATTGAAATTTTACCCGAGTTCAGTGATGACCATAATTTAATGTTTATATTAAGCACAGTACAAGATTATTTCAGTAGAACAAGGGAAAAAGGGAAGAGCGAAATTCGAATACGTCAGATAAATGGCGTTCCACTAAATTCTGAATCAGGCGAAAAAATAGTGTCCCTAATGACAAATATGCAACTTGATTTTCATATCATTCCTTGAATCTGGAGGATATACTTTTTATTTCAAAAATTATTAGTTAACATATGATAAGGAATGCACAGTATGCTGGATCTTTTTATTCTAGTAATGCTGAACAGCTGGTAGAATCTATAGAACGATGCTTCAATAGTTCACTCGGTCCTCAATCTTTACCATTGAAGGATCCAGTTGAAACAGATCCACACCCTTTCCTTTTGGTGCCACATGCAGGCTACACGTATAGTGGTCCTGTTGCTGCATGGAGTTATTTTGAGCTTAGTAAATATCCCTCTCCTGATACTGTCGTAATCTTAGGCCCAAATCATACCGGTCTGGGTTCAGATATTGGGGTGCCAAACAAAATAAAAACATGGAAAACACCTCTTGGTGAAATAAAAGTAAATCAAGAATTAATAGAAGGAATGCTCGAACAATCTATACTTATAGAACGTAGCGATGATTCTCATGCAAGGGAACATTCAATCGAAGTTCAACTACCATTTCTTCAATATGTCATAGGAAATGATTTTGATTTCCTTCCAATCACTCTATTGAATCAAAGTATTGATTCTAGTATGATGCTTGGTGAGATTATAGCAAAAGTATGTGAAGGAAAAAATGTTCTTGTAATTGCAAGCAGTGATTTTACTCATTTTGAATCTCACGATTCAGCAACGAAAAAAGACAATCAAATATTGGAAGCTATTGAAAGAATGGATACAAAAACTATGTATGAGATTAAATATAGATTAGGTGTTTCAATGTGTGGATATGGACCTATAGCCGGTACAATGGAGGTAGCTAAGCGGACGGGACGAACAAGAACTAAACTGCTAAAATATGCTACTTCGGGCGATTCTTTTGGAGACAAAGGTAGTGTAGTTGGTTATGGTGCTGCAGCTTTTTATATGAAACAATAAAAGTGGAAATTATAAGCATACATAAATATCTGTATAACTAACATATGGTAAGTGAGTTTATTGTCAAAAAAAATTCATTCTACAAGTAAAATAGCTCTTATAGGTGATGCTAGAGTTGGTAAAACTTCCTTGGTCAGGCGTTTTGTGACAAATATGTTTGATCCTTCCTATCAGATAACGCTCGGAACTACAATTATGAAGAAAGACGTAGAATATCTTAATCAATTAGTAACTTTAGCAATTTGGGATATTGGAGGTCAAGACGTTTTTAAACAGATAAGAAGCAAATATTATTTCGGGAGCAAAGGAGCGTTAGCTGTCTGTGACGCAACTAACATGACTACGTATAATAACCTCGAATCATGGGTTGAATCATTCATTGAAGTAGTTGGAAAAAAACCAATTGTCTTTTTAGCTAACAAATGTGATTTACCAGAGCTTCAAGTTACAGAAGATGACATGAACTCAATAATCGATAATTATTCAAATGCAGAATTTCTGTTTACCTCTGCTAAAGATGGTACAAACGCGGAGAAAGCATTTTCAAATATAGTTCGCTTAATAATACAAGAAGACGATATAATTTAGTCATCTTCGATTAGATTTCTTAATTGATAGAGCGCTAGAGTAACTTCACCTAAACATCCAAGTTCGTTTACTTTGTTGAAGTAAACAGGTATACCGTATTCTAACTCTCTTTTTGTTATTCCTGGTTCTGCTCCTCCAAAGATAAGAAGAATTGTTTTATCTTCTTTATAGCTATTAATTATTTCTTCAGGGTTGAAAACCTCTTTTGAAAAAGGACGTTTGATAAACAAGTAAACATAATCAGGCGAAATCAATTCAATTGCATCTTCAATTTCTTGCAGATACAACACATTAGCTTTTTTTGAATGAGCTAATTTCTGAGCTATTGGAACACCAGCTGTAGCTCCCGTTCCAGCAGCTTTAGAAAACACTATCTCTCTTGCTCCTAGACCTAGTGCAATTTTAACAAATTCTCTACATGTGTTTATACCGCTAAAATTATGTAATTGAACAATAATCTTCCCATTATTCATAAAGAAAGAAAATGGATAATAAATAAAAACGTACCCATCAGATTGGTATACAACAACAATTTTTAAAAAAGAATAACAAAAGAAGTTACAATAATGCTTCGATGGCGTAATGGTTAGCGTTGGGGATTGTGGATAATCAGCAAAATTCCCTAGGTGCCGGTTCAATTCCGGCTCGAGGCACCACAATTTTGACTAAGAACAGCTTTCTTTTCATATTGAACTATTTCTTCTAGTCTCCTAAATCAAACTCTGGAGGAAGATTTAAAGCAAAGCAATAATTTATATTATTAGTTTGAAAGGTGTACATTCATGCCATGGGTTGATGAAGTTATTATCGGGGGAACTTTTGATCATCTTCATCAAGGACACAAGGCATTATTAGAAGCAGTAATAAGCTTTGGAAGTTTCGTAAGAGTTGGAATAACTACGGAAGAATTTGCTAAAAGCCTGCGTCGAAGTGATAGACATGTCCACTTAATGCAACCCTTTGATGAAAGAAAAGAAAGTCTGAGAAACTATCTTATTTCACGGGGTTGCAAGAAATTTGAGATTATATCAATAGAAGATAGATATGGATTCGCTTTATCATCTCCTGATGCTGAAGGAATTGTTGTGACGGAAGAAACTTACCTTACCGCTGTCGACATTAACAAATTAAGGGCATTAGATAGCTTAGACCAATTGATAATTCTTGTCGTTCCATTTGTATATGATGAGAAAGGCATTATAATTAGCTCTAGAAGGATAAGAAAACAATTAGGTGAAATAGATTCTACTATTGAAGTTATTGAAAGAGTAGAAGTGGAAAATAAAGATGAGATGTTTTGGGATTAATCGTGAGTCTCTATCGCTTTAAGAATTTCCTCACCCATTGCTAGAAATGCTTCAGCTACATTTATACCGTTCTTTGCACTAGTTTCAATGAAACCAATGCAACCTGATTCTTCAGCAAATTTTCTGCCTTCCTCAGTTGAAACATCACGGAGATCATCAAGATCATTTTTGTTACCAACAAGCATAAGCATTATACGAGGACTTTCATTTTGAGCTTCTTTAATCCATGTCTTGAGATTCTCGAAAGATTGACGTCTGGTAATATCATAGGTGACTAGTGCTCCCAAACTACCTTTAAAGAAAATCTGTCTCATAGAAGCAAATCGGTCTTGTCCAGCAATATCCCAAAGTTGTAGACAAACTCTTGTGTCATTAATTGTTTCAAATCGTGAATAAGGTTCCATACCAATTGTCATGAGATAACCTGACTGGAATTTATTGTGAATAAATCTTTGTACTAGACTAGTTTTTCCAACTGCACCATCTCCTAACAAAAGAATCTTGAAAGTATACTTGTAGCTTGCCATTGTTATTCTTAACTTACTCTGATTCTTATTCCTTATAATTATTTTGATGAGTTCTTTACTATCTACCCTTCTCGAATTGTTACTAAAACCTAGCTTTAAGTTCTTTGAATGATAATCTCAAGGTTTTATTGAATTTAACTATCCGAGTGTAATTTCTAATTTATAATAGATTTAATGTCATATAGTCATATTAAATGTGCTGTTAATAACTTTAAAGTGGGTGCTGGAGAAGAATATTACCGGGGTTTTAATAAGAAAATAAAGAGAAGCTAACGATGATTAAGGTCTTGCGGGTGGAATGTATAGAAGTAGATTATCACCCTAACTTAAGCAAGCTTTGTCATCAAACTAAAAACCTCTATAATCGAGCAAATTTTATGATAAAAAAAGAGTTGAAGAACAATAATAAACTCCTGTTTTATAACCAGCTGGATAGATTGCTGAAGCATGAGGAGTCTTATCATGTCCTTCCTGCTCACACTGCACAACACACACTCAAACTTCTCTGCAGGAATTGGAAAGGATACTTCCAAGCATTGAAGGTGTGGAAAAAGACTCCTTCATTGTTCTTCGCTATACCTCAGCCTCCCAGTTATAAACGCAAGGGTGGAGAAGTTGTCGCTATCCTTTCCAATCAACAAGCAAAGATAAGGAACGGGTGGATGGTTTTACCTAAAAAAGTGGGGTATAGCTACAAGACAAGATTAACCGAGCAAACTGAACTGAGAGAAGTGAGAATCGTCCCTCGCCGACCAGGATATACCCTAGAAATAGTTTATAGGAAAAGTATACCCGAGATTTTGCAGAAAAGTATCAGAAAAGGAGCACTGGATTTAGGGCTGACCAACCTTGCCGCTTTCGTGGATAACCTCGGAGGAAGACCGATTGTTATCAAAGATGCAGGGGAAGGAGTAAAATCCATTACACAGTATTATTTGAAAGAACAGAAAAAGTTACAGATAAAATACAGTCAGCAGCAGAGAAAACAATTGCAAAACAAGAACAGATTAATCTATGGTCACGCTTATTACAAACTGAAAGAGATATGGAGGAGGAAAATAAAAGATGCCATCCACAAACTCACAAAGTACCTGGTTGATCTATGGGTAGAACGAGGACTACATGAAGTGGTGATAGGCTATAATGAGTTATGGAAACAAGGAGTGCATTTCTGGAAGAAAACCACCCAGATGTTCGTCACTCTCCCCTTCTTGAAAATCATCAACATTCTAAAGTATAAAGGAACAGAGCGAGGAATAAAGGTGGAAACCGTTCCTGAAGAGTACACCTCCAAAAGTAGTTTCCTGGATAATGAGTTCCCTACGAAACGCAAGAGATACAAAGGTAAAAGAATCCACCGAGGACTGTTCCGTTCTGCACAAGGGTACTTGATCAATGCTGATGTTAATGCTGCATACAATATTTTAGTTAAAAGCGATCCGAAAGCCTTGCCTAAACGCTCGGTGAACGGGGTAGGAGGATACGTGATGTATCCACAAAGAGTGAGTATAGAACACTTGTAGTTTTATATGATGACCTCTATGAAACTAGCTCAACTATGGAGTCATAACATGACTGCACGACAAAAACCCATCATTAGGTTACCTTGAAGAAAATTTAAAACTACATTAGAATTGTTAAATCAGTTCATATGTTAGACCCCAATAATCTCGATTTCAAACAACTAGGATTTCACGCTGGACTCGAAGTTCACCATCAATTGAAATCAAAAAGAAAGTTGTTCTGTAACTGCCCTCCAATTTTAGAAGAAGATCCGGAAAATATGGATTATAGTTTCTATCGTTATTTCCGACCAGTACTAGGAGAAATGGGTGATTTTGATCCTGGTATGCTTGTTGAGTTTGAAAAAGGTTACAAAGTAATTTATTATGCTAATGAAAAGAACACTTGTACTTATGATATGGATGAAACCCCTCCCTTCTTTCCTGATATGGAAATGATGGAAAAGGGTTTTGAACTTGCAGCATATTTTGATTGTTCAGCTTTTGCTGAAGAAGTGGTAGTAAACAGGAAACAGTATCTTGATGGTTCAATCACTACAGGTTTTCAAAGAACTTTCATTTGTGCACGAGATGGCTGGGTTCCAGTATATGGGAAGAAAGTTAGGATAACTAATGTTCATATTGAAGAGGATGCAGCAAGAAGAGTGAACTGGGAAGATACCTCAAACAGAACTGTATATTACAATCTAGATAGATTAGGGGTTCCGTTAACAGAAATTATCACAGAATATACAGACGTTGACACACCTGAAGAACTTCTAGAAACCGCTAAACAGATTGGTCGTGTTCTAAGAATTAGTAAGATAGGTAGAAGAGGAATTGGAGCCGCGAGACAAGATGTCAATATAAGTATAACAGGGGGGGATAGAGTTGAAATTAAGGGCGTTCAAGATTTAGATAAATTCGACATTCTTTGCAGGTATGAGGTTGTGAGACAACATGCTCTTATTGAAATAAAGGATGAAATGCTCAAACGCGGTTTAAAGAAAGATGATTTTGAGCATACATATGTTGACGTCTCACATTTGTTTGAATCAGAAGAAAAAGTCTTTGCTACAATTTTTCCTAAAATGAAAGGTCTATTTGGTTTGGAAGTGCAACCAAACAAGGATTTTGGTCTAGAAATATTCGAGAAAAGCATGTTAATTACAGGGATAGCTAGAAAAAACCAGTTTCATAGTGATGAATCGGAACCTACTGCATTAAGACATAATTCTGATCACCCAAGTAAATTAGCAATAAACCAAGAAACATACTCCAAAATATGTTCAGTTCTCAATCCTAAAGAAAATGATGCCTTTATTGTCGTCTTAGGTCCCGAAAAAAAAGCTTTACATGCCATGAAAAAGGTTGTTGAACGTATTAAAATGGCTCTTGATGGAGTACCACAAGAAACACGAAGATTTCTTACCAACGGTAATTCTGAATTCCTGAGGGTCATACATGGAAAAGATCGAATCTATCCTGATACTGATACTCCTCCTATAGTTATTTCTTTAGACAGAATTAAAGAGATAACGAAGAATATTGGAAAGAAACCTTGGGATGTTTTTGATGAGATACACACAAAATACGGTTTTGACCAACATCAAGTTGATTTTCTTATTCGAGACGAGAAATTAGAAAAATTCGTTGAATACACAGAACAATTACTTTTGGATGCTAATCTTTCATACAAATTACTCATATCTCTTCCAAGAGAAAAGAAAAGAAAAAATATCTATCTTACTGATGAGGTAATTGATAAGTTAGCAGAATCCGTGTCTAAAAAAATTATCAGCAAAGGACAAATAAAATTTGCGCTAGACTACATATTGGAAAATCCAAATGTTTCCGAAGAGCAATTTAAGGAGAAATTCTCCTCACATGAAATAACTGATGAGAAGCTGTTGAGTATAATACAATCGAATGTAGAGAAATATGATATTAGCAAAATTCAAGAGTATAAAGAGTATCAAGAATCTATTATAAGCAAAATAACAGGCGATGTTCTAAAGGAACTTAATTATCGTTTTGATGGTAAAATATTAGTGGAAAAAATTAGAAACACCATTTTCTCAAAGGAGGATGATTAAAATGAATAACGAAAACATTGGAGAACCAGAAGGATATCGGGGATCTTTGCGTGAAAGGTTGATTAAAGACAAAATCAGAACTTGGAGCAAAGTTGCTATTAAGAAAGGCGATGCAGAATATGAAGGATTACTTCTTCCACGCAGTCAACATACTGATGATGATTATGTCACTTTGAAAGTTGATACTGGTTATAATCTTGGTGTTTTAATTGATGAAGACACAACTATTCAAGAGATTGGTTTCCAGAAGGGAAATTATGAACTTCCTCATGTTGAAGTCAAATTCAAGAAAGATCTACCAAATGTTACATTACTTGGTACTGGAGGAACAGTTGCATCTAGATTGGATTATAGAACTGGGGCCGTTCTACCTGCATTTACTCCCGAAGAATTGTTTTCAGCTGTTCCTGAACTAATTTCAACTGTTAACCTTACCCCCAAAACACTCTATCAGATTCTAAGCGAGAATTTCAGACCTGAATATTGGGTGAAAACAGCTGAAGCTGTTGCAAAAGAAATAGAATCTGGTGCAGACGGGATTATCATTGGGCATGGAACCGATACTATGTGCGTAACTGGTTGTGCATTGTCCTTTTTCCTTCGAAACCTCCCTGTTCCTGTAGTATTGGTTGGAAGCCAAAGAAGCTCTGACAGACCTTCTTCAGATGGTCCAAGGAACATATTATATGCTGCCCAGCTTTCAGGATACGAAAATTTCGGTGAAGTTGTAATATCTATGCATGGTACTCCAAGTGACAGTTACAACCTAGTGCATCGCGCAACTAGATGTAGGAAGATGCATTCTGCGAGAAGAGATACATTTCGAACACTTTCTGACATCCCATTAGGTAAAATTGATGATAGTGGTGTCACTTGGTTCAAAAATGATATCTCACCTAGAAAACCAAGGGAAGATTTTCAACTAGATGCAAAACTAGATTCTCGTGTAGGAATGTTGTATTTCTATCCTGGAATGAACCCAGATATGTTGAATTCGATGGTTGATCTAGGTTATCATGGCGTTGTAATAATTGGAACAGGTTTAGCTCATGTTGGTACAGATGTTTATCCTGCTCTTGAAAGGTGTCAAGAAGAAGAAATACCTGTTATTATGGTTGTAGAACCATTGTTTGGTTTTGCTCAACTTCGTGTTTATGAGACAGGTAGAGACATGCTAGCTCGTGGAGTTATTGAAGGGGAAAACATGCTACCTTCTGCAGCCTACACCAAATTAAGTTGGGCATTAGGCCATACAAGAAATATAGCTGATGTAAGAAAGATAATGCTTACAAATGTTGCAGGAGAAATAACAACAAGAGAAGGTCCTAGAGGATACCTGCTTTTACAAGGTGTAGAACCAGGTATAGACCAGATGATGAAAAACCTATAACTCTTTTTCTCTTATTTGCAAATCTTTTAAGCAAGTAATCTTTTTCCTTCTACAATGCTGATTACTCATTCTGATATTCGATTATTCTACAAATGTCCCATGCTGCTATATCTAAGTTACCATGGACCAGAGGATGAGATGAGTGTACATCCCATCTTAAAAACTAGAAAACGTGATAGTCAGAGTAAAGAATTAACCTATAAACAACTTGCAAGTAGAATTAATAATACCAGTATAGCTATGGAAAATGAAAAGAGAGTTGTAAATCAAGGCTGGATTGGAAACAAAAGCTATGCTTCTAAAGTTGATAATTTGGAAAGAATACAAGCTGACTCTCCCTCCAAATCTTCTGTGTACGTTCCAATTTTCTATCGAAGTAATCCACGTGCAAAAAAACCTTTGATGATGGAAGGAACATTTTCCACTTATATCTTAACAGAATTTTATGACAATCCTGTGGATTATTTTGTTATACGTTCTAAAAATGGTGATACAGAGTATACTGTAGATGGTTACCAAACTGAACTCACTTCGGATTTAACTTTAATCTATAAACTAAAATCTGGAGAAAAAACCATAACGCCTAACTACACCCGAGGTTGTAGAGTCTGTGAGTGGAGATATTATTGTAGAAATCTTGCAGCAGAAACTCTTGACCTGACATTAGTAAGTGGTATTGGCAAGAGAGCAAAGAAAATACTGTTTGCCCATGATATAACCGATATCCCATCTTTGGCAAAAGCTGATCTATCCACCTTAGATGATGAAGAATTAATAGCAAAGGATTTAGAGTATTTCAAACTCCAAGCAACTTCGTTGATGGAGAAAAAAGCCATAATTAGAAAAAAGCTATCTCTTCCTAATAGTAAGGTTGAACTCTTTGTTGACGTAGAAGGATCATCTCATCATGATTTTGTTTGGATTATTGGATGTACTATCAGAAGAAATGGTGAGGTAGAGTACAAGTCCTTTATCGCAAATTCCCCCAAAGAAGAAAAAAGCATGATGGTCTCCTTCTTAGATTTTATCTCTAATATAGATGAATCTTACACTCTTTATCACTGGTCTGCTGCTGAACCTCAATATTTTGCTAATCTTGCTGCGAAATATCACCTTTCTCTCAATGTCATTAGAAAAATTCACAATAACTCTCTAGACCTTTTTGATATCTTCAAAGAAAATATTATACTTCCTATCTATACTTATACTCTCAAGGATGTTGCAAATTGGTTAGGTTTCAAATGGCATGAACCTTTAACTGATGGAGCAACAAGTATCATACTTTTTGATAACTGGTATCTTAGAAATGATAGAAAATCTTTAGAAAAAGCTATTGCGTATAATTCCGATGATTGCAAAGCATTACTGATAGCCAAGGATTATGTTTTGAAGTCTTTAAGCTAGTTTTTTAACAAATGCCGTATGCAAAACAGATATTAGTAAGTTATGTTGTCCAGTTATTATGTCCTCAGATGATGTTTATTACGGTGACTTAGGAATAATAGGTGGTGGAGTTGGTGGACTAGGTGCTGCCATCATTGCTGCATACAAAGGTCTCAAAGTAACAGTTTTCGAAGGTGGACGTCTTGGTGGTATTGTAGGTACACTTTATGGACGTAAAATATTGGAAAACTATCCTGGAGCTCCTAGTATTCTAAGTAAAAGATTGATTGACGAGTTTATCATACAAGTTCGTGAAGTGCAAGCTGAAATAAGAAGTGAGAGAGTTATCAATGTAGATAAAGAAGATGATATTCTTACAATTGTAACTAACGAAGGTAAATATAATTTTAGAAGTGTAATTATTGCCACAGGATCCAAACCAGCCGAATTAGGTATAACAGGTGAAAGAAAATTCAGTATGAAAGATCGAGGTGTTTACAACTTCGTTACTGATCCCGATCGATTCAAAGGCTCAACTGTATTAATTGTAGGTGGTGGTGACACAGCTATTGATGCTGTCCATATGATTGCTGACGATGCAAAGAAGATTTATCTAGTGCATAGACGAGATAGCTTCAGAGCTGCAGAAACTAAAGTGAAGCAAATTGTTGATGACAATCTAGCAGAAATCATTTACGAACATCAAATAGCTGAACTCAAAGGTGAAACCAACTTAGAGAAAGCAATCTTACAAAATGTTGAAACTCATATGAAAAGAGAAATCAATATAGATAAATGCATTTTAGCTGTTGGTATGACCACAAACTTAGACATTTTTGAAGATATAGGAGTTAAAACTGAAGGTAAATACATAAAGGTAGACAAAGAAATGCGCACCAATATCCCAGGAATATTTGCTGTAGGTGATATAGTTACTCAATATCAGTTGATTGTTATTGCTGTAGCACAAGGAGCTATTGCTGCACATAATGCATTTGGTATGATCCGCAAACCCTATTGGTACAAAGATGAAGCTTGGCCAACGGATGACGAAGAGTGATAATCTCTTTTCGTCTTTTCCTATTCTTTTTAAAATAGTTTATTTTCATTATTTATTATGGATCTTTTCTCCCGAATTGCAAGTAAGTACGACCACATCATAAAGGGATTTGATTTAGAGACAATAATTCACGATTTTCCCATCTATGAAAATGATTTGATGTTGGATCTTGGTGGAGGAACTGGTAGAGTTGCGATTCCTTTCTTAAAATATGTAAACGAATGTCTTATTCTAGATCGCTCTTTTGAAATGTTGAAACAAGCTCAAGCTAAATCTAGAGACTTGCTGTTAGTTCAAGGAACAAGCGATTTCATGCCCTTTCGTGAAAACACAATTATGCAGATATTTGTTAATGATGTTTTACACCATATTCACAGACAAACTGAAACTCTTCGAGAAAGCTATCATATCCTGAAAAATCAAGGAACTATGACAATACGTGATTATGATCGTAAGTATCTCGGTAACATTTTTTTGCTTATTTTTGAAAAACTCTTGCGGTTTGGAAGTAAATTTTTCTCTCCTCAAGAACTAAAAGATCAATGTATGGAATTTGGTTTTACTGTTAATTGGAAAAGATTAACAAAAGGAACATATTTGCTCTCAGCTGAAAAGAACCTCAGATCATCATGAAGAGATAAATCGAAAACCCTACAGTTAAAGGGACAGTAGAATTATCTAATCCAACATATGTCAAAGCTTCTGCAATCGTTCCTAGAATAGCTGCAACTATAATTTTCCAAATGTTTGCCAGTGACACTAAATCGAATATGGCGAATGTAAGTGCAATACTAAAGGCGATACCTAAGAATACAGCTATTGATCCTTCAACACTTTTTTCTACAAATATCTTATATTTCATCTTACCAAAAGGTTTACCAACCATTTCTCCTAACCCATCTCCAATAGCGACAGAAAGATAAGCAGCTGTTATTATGTATTCCATATCTTTGAAGACAAATAGTATAACATATATTGTCACTATTGATAGAATAGTGCTAATCGTAAAGGAAACTGATTTTTCCCCCTCTCTTAAATTTCCATCATATACTCTGCTCATCATCCTGATTTGAGGAATAAATGAAGTAATGATTACTATAGTAAGAAGTATAACGAAAGTAATAATAAAATCGAATAGATTCGACATGAAAAATGGTAAAAAAGCAAGTGTTCCATTTACTGCAATATGCCCACTTTTTCGCGAAAACCAATTTGGAATTTTTAATTTCTTGAGAATTACTGGTAACAGGAAAGCACAGTAAAAAACAGGAACAAAAACTGCAACAAAAACCCAATCCACTTGCGTATAATCAAATATCATTTCTTACCAACGACATTTAAGAAAAAGTCATCGGTTATAAAATATTGCTTAATAAGCTAGCTCAAAGCTAGCTCAAAGAGTAAATACATCATAAGAGCAATTACTGCAGGTAAGGTTACATTGTCGATAAATCGATAATTACATGCTTCAACTAATGTTCCAATCAAGGCAATTACTAATATCTTCCACCAGATATCTACTAATAACATTTTATTAACCGCTAACGCGACAAATATGCTTATTGCTGTTCCGAAGAAAACTGCTGTGGAACCTTCTAAAGTTCTTTCCTCGAAAATCTTATACTTAATTTTTCCATAAGGTCTCCCTATCATTTCTCCTAACCCATCCCCTAGACTTACTGATAAGAAAGCTGCAGTGAATACATAGGGCTTATCCAAAAAAAGAACATAAACCAGTAATACTACTATACTTGTTAATAC
>JAGXNV010000129.1 GCA_019894795.1 Candidatus Heimdallarchaeota archaeon
GTGAATCAACCAAAACCAAAGAAACGACTGAATCAGAAATTCTTAAAAAAATAACCTCTCTTGAAGAGGAAATAGCAAGATTAAAAGCATCAATCAATATAACAAGTTCTCAAATAACAACTCAATTTGAAGCTGTTGAAAAAGAGAATTTGGCAAATATTGCGTCTCAAACCTTTGAAATAAAGAGCAAAGTAGCAGAAACTCAACAAACGATTATGTTTGACTTAGATACTGAAGCTAAAGAACATGTAAGAAGAGCTGAAAATGCTGAAAAAATGAGACGCGATTTGATCAATCGAATTGAAAGATTGGAAAGAAGCATTGAATCAATAAAAAATGAACTATAAGAAGTGAAGAAAATGGAATCTACGCTAGAAAAAATAGGTTTATCGCAAGATGAAATTCAAGTTTATTCAACTCTAGTACAATTTGGGTCTCGAACAATTGGACAGATCCAATCCTATTATAAACAGTCAGGTGATGTTATATCAGCAGCTTTGGGCAATTTAGTTACAAAGGGTTATATTAGAGAAATTAAAGCCAGAAATGCGGAAGGAACATCTTATTTTATCCCATTACCTCCTCAAATTAAGCTGACTGAAGACGTTTCTATGAGACTTGAAAATGAACTTAAAGCGTTAAGTGATGATGTTAAGAATGATTGGAATAAAACTATGAAGACTTTTCGAGAACAATTATCATCTTTTCACAATCATATAACAGAATCTGCAGATAATCATGGTCAGGAATTAAGTAATATATCTAAACATTTTCTTGATTCTGTTTCTGATGTTATAACTACTGGAAAAAACGATGTTAATGATGCGATAACAAAAATAAAAACAGATATAGGTTCAATTTCAAATTCTCACAGTGACAATCTGAAAAAGGCTGTACAAAGAATTCAAGAGAACGTAACCAATACCTTTGATACAACAATTCATAGAGTTGGAGAACATCATGAAACCTTCAAAACCAAAATTCAAGAGACATATGTAAATCTAGAATCTGAACATAGCGTTAGAGCTAAAGGTCAGCTTGATTTAATCTTAGATAAAGTAGAAGGGATAAAAGGTAACATTAACTCTCTCGTGGAACAGTTTGTTTTGAAAGCAGCAGAAAAGAAAGCGATAATTGTTGATAACACAAGTGACGTGAGTAAGAAACTTCTAAGTGATACAAAATTAATTACAAAAGAGTCTACAGTAAAATCAACAGAAACAATAAACAAAATTGTTAGTGATTATAATAATAATCTAGAAGAGTATCAAACTAAAGTAAAGGAAATCTTATCCTCACTGAATGACGAATTAAAAAAATTAGAAGATCTTACTTCAGATAGAATAAGAACAGCCATTGAAAAGGCAAAAGATTCCGCAGTTGCAGTTCTTAATCAAAATGAAACCCAGTTTCAAGACTTACTGAACAAGATTAAGACCCTATCAGTTGAGAAACTTGGTGAACTGATTTCTCAAACTGAAACCAAGACCTCAGAAATGAAGAACCAACTTGTAGGAAACTTGAATGATTACCTTAGTGAATTTGCGAAAAACAGTGCTGGATTATTGTCATTACTTCAAGAAGGAATAAATAATGGATTGACACTTTTTGAAGACAATCTTTCTAAATCAATAGAAGATGTAAGCAAACAAATAGAAACCTTCTTTGGAGAAATCATGGGTGATTTCGATTCAATGAAGATGTCCATAAATGAAGATTTGCAGAAAAACCAGACAGATTTTACAACACTCTCTACAAGTCAAAAGATGGAAACAGACAAGAAAATCAAAGAATTAAATGAATTTTTAGCAGTATCTATACAAGAATCCGTTCAACAAAGTAGCACAAAACTAACCGATGTAGTTGCTGAAATAAACACAGAGGCCGATAAAGCTCTATCTATAATTAAGAAAAAGGAGAAGGATTATCTCAAGAAACTTGAAACTGATGTTTTGGCTAATCAAGAATCTATGCTAAACTTCCTAACAGCAACTGTATTTACATTTGAAACATCCTCAACTGAATATGTTAATGAAATATCGAAAACAATTGATAGCTATTCAAAAAAGATGAATGAGAACAAAAAACAATTTGCTACTGCACATGATGAATTCAAAGAAAGTTACACTACACATCTCAATGAGCTTAAAACAACAGCAGTGTCAAATGTTAAAGATAATATTAATGCTAATACCACCTCTGTTACTGAATTGATGGATAATAAAAAAGAACAGATTAATGAGCGTATCGAAGCATTTTCTGAAGAATTTGCCAAGAAAGGTAGAGATATCAGAGACGAAGTTCCCAACTTGGTTCAAATAAATTATCAATCAAGCTTAGAAAGCGTTCAAGAATTAGATGATCAATTCAAAGCTGCAGTAGCTAAATTGGTTGAAATCAACGAAGCTTTCCAAGATATAGATCAAAAGCAATTACAAAAGGTGTTTGGCAAAGAAGCTGGACCCAGAATAACACATTTAATTGGAACAGTAAGTGCAGATATTGCCAATCTAAAGAATAATTTAGAAGGTAAAATTGAGGAGGTTGTTCAGACCTTTGCAGGTTCTATGGAAAGTCTTTCAACTGAAATATTTAACAAAATGAACAAGCATCTGGATGAATTATCAAGATTATCACAATCTGAAGCACAAGATTTAGGTCAGAAAATAACTGACGCTAAAAATGAAATTACTACACAACTTAAAGAATCATACAATGGTTTGAAGGATAGCATTGAAAGCACCTTCACAACATATGAAGCAAGTTTTTCAGAACTTCAAGAGACCAACACTCAAGAGTTAGGAAACATTGTTGGAAACGAAGTAGAATCTGTGAATTCGCTTAAGAGCAAAGTAAATGAAGCGACAAGCAATCTGACTAGTAATATCAAAGATGTAACTGAACCAGACAAGGTTCAAGAAATTTACCAGAGTCACATTAGCACTCTCTCACAAAATTCTAATTCTTTTGTTGCAGACATTGTAAAGCTCGTTGATGGTGAAAAAGGTAAGATTGAAACTTCAACAGGATCTATTCTTCAAACAATGACTAATTCTGAAAAAGATATGAGTAAAAAACTCAGTGACACTTTCAAAGAGTTAGAGAAAACAAACAAACTCATTACTGATAATGCTACTAACTCCTTCCAAGCAATAATAACCAAAACTGGAAAATATCTAGATGGCGTGATCAAAGCTGGGAAACCTGTTGAAGGTGAAGAAGGAGATGTTGAGAAAACCAAAATGCAACTTCATATTGAAGAAGGGTTACAATCTTTACTCACTTCTAAGGAAGAAATATTCAGTTCAATGCGAGATAATAACGTTGAAGTTATGAAGAGATTGCAAGAGACCTTAAAGACAAATATTGATGATCATTCTGTTCTTGTGAAAAATGTTTCTACATCTATGGACGAGAATATGAAAATTCTTCAATCTGAATTTGAAGGAGCAAAGAAAGCTCTTGATACAGACGTTTCTGTAACATTAGAGGAAGCTTCAACAAGTTATAGCAGTCAAACAGAAACTGTAAGTAGTGAAATTCACACTTTTGTTGACCAAGAGGTTCTAGCATTCATGGAGACTTCTGAAGGCTTGTTATCTGACTTGAGTGTATCACCTGAGACGTCGTCGACACTCGATAATGCGATCACTGAAGCAAAATCTGATCTCAGTAAACTTACAGACGCATATCCTGAATGGATAGATGCTGATAATTCTAAATATGCATCAGACCTTACTGCAGCAATAAATGAGTACCATACACAAGCACAAACAATACTTGATGAATTGTATGCTGAGACTCAGAAAGATTTAGAGAAAATTTATTCTAATATCGCAAATGAATATGATAAAAGTATCACTTCAGTGGAAGAAGCTTTTGAAAAAGAAGGTAATGATTTCAATTTGAATGTTAGTCATCAAATCAACTCTCTGATAACAAGTTCAGATTCAAATTCATCTGCTTTAGTAACGAATATCCAAAGTATGAAGGATTCGCTTCTAGATACGTCTTCATCAGTTCATGAAACAGTAGACTCGGATCTAAAAGGTATTGAAAAAGCTGTTGAAGATATCTTTGAGTCATTCCTGGGTGTGATTGTAGGTAAGATGGATAAAGCACTAGAAAATTCAAAAACTTCGACAACTACCAAGGAAGAATACTCTTCTAAACTTCAGAACTTTAAGGAGGAATTCATAACTAATTCCCTTAAGGAAATTGATAATGTTGATGCTAATGTTACAGGGACACTAAAATCGATACCCTCAAAGATAGATATTGTTTTAGAAGCAACAGGAGAATCGATGAAACTCCTTCGAAGTGTTCTTGACTTAGGAAAAGGGGTTGAACCTACTCCAATCGAAGATATTTGGATAGTACAAGGAAAAGAACAAGCCTCTAGCACAATGATGTCTACACTAAGACATACCAAATCCTCAGCTACAATAATATGTCCAGAATTGAGTTGGATCGACTCAGAGTTTCTTGATACCTATGGTAGAAAACTGGAGATAGTAACAAATACTACAGTACATACTGAAGCAGATAATAATATTTTAGATAAGTTACTAGGAATGGGTAATGTTATAGTGAAAGATGATCCTCAACTAACAGCATACATGGGTACTAGAGATGGTATTGAAGAAGGATTTTTGGGTCATAGTACAGCTTCTGGGGAACCAGTACTCATCGCAACATTCAATGAAGATTTGGTTAAGGAAATCACCAAAATATATTATGAATATAGAAGTAGACCACCTATCAGAAAATAGTCTCTATTTTCCTATCTTTTTACTTTGAAAAAAAATAAAAGGTAAAACTAATAGTTTTACCAATTGCTTAGTTCGTTACCTTTGTCATCTTTGAAACTACCGACTAGAATAAGAATCCAGTCGATAAATGCTCCAATTCCAAAAACACCAGCGGTTAAGAGCCATAAAATTCCTGTACCTACTTTTCCTACATAGAAGCGATGAACGCCTAAATACCCTAAAAAGAAACACAATAGGAAAGCGACTAATCTACTTTTATCAGATGCTACCAATATTTTCACCTAAAGTTGTTTAAATTGCACTAATGAAAATAAAACTCTTCGGATGCAATTAACTGAAACTACGATATATACTGGACAATATAAACTTTTCTCAGAAGAAAAGAGATTGATACTGAATCTTATTAATTGCTTCTACTCTTTTGCTTGCAGTAATGTATTATCTTTTTATGTGAGGAGCTTAAATGTGAAGTAATTAGGTGTTATAATTGTGGATAATGCAACCTTGTCCTTTACATAAAGAATTTGACAATGAAACTTACTGCATACTGGACGATGAATTTGATGATGTAATCCTCATTAATTTCCTAAAAGAATCAGATCTCCAAAAAATAGATGTCAGCGAATTTCAGAACCCTTCCTATTGCTTAAATGCTGTCATAACTGATAGTGAAGATTTCATTTTCTGTCCAACCAAAAATAAACGAATAAAAATTGGAGATATGTCTATCCCAAGAAAAATCTATTTGAACACCAGAGAAGTGATAATTTTTATGGATGCTGAAGCAAAAAGTTGCTCTGAATGTCTCTATAAGACATTTATTGCAATGAGAAAAAGTGTAGAGGAAATGTAGTTTATTCCTTACTCGCAATAAATAAAGCTAAATCTACCATTCTGTTTGAATACCCAGATTCATTATCATACCAAGCAACAATTTTCACTTGATTCTTACTACACATTGTTAAAGGCAAGTCAACTATTGCAGAATGAGGATCCCCATTGAAATCTATTGAAACCAAAGGCAATTTTGAAACAGCTAATATCCCTTTGAGATCCTCGCTAGAAGCCTTGATAAACATATCATTTATTTCTTCAACAGAAGCATCTTTTTTAAGAGTATAAACAGCATCAACCAGTGACACATTTGGAGTGGGTACTCTAATAGATATTGCTTGCAGTTTTCCGTTTAAATGAGGTAATACTTTCCCTACTGCTGTCGCAGCTCCTGTTGATGTGGGAATCATTGATAATGTAGCGGCACGAGCTCTTCTTAAATCGCTGTGGGGAAGATCTAATAAGCTCTGATCTGTTGTATAAGAATGAACTGTTGTCATAAATCCTGATTCAATACCGTAATGATTATCTAGTAATTTTGTAATAGGTGCATAACAATTTGTTGTACAACTTGCATTTGATATTACTTTATGTTCTGCAGGATTAAACTCCTTCTCATTTACCCCTAGAACGAATGTTGGTATGGGAGTAACCTTTCCTTTATCAGGTGCAGAAATGATGACAAATTTAGCTCCTCCTTCTAAATGCTTTGAGGCTAATTCATATGTCCTGAAAATACCTACACATTCGAAAACTGTGTCAACTTCCCATTGTTTCCAAGGAATACTTGCAGGATCTCTTTCCTTAGAAATAGGTATCTCTCTACCATTCACAATAAGAGAGTTCTCAGTAAAACTCACTTCATGAGGGAAAGTTTTGTGAACACTGTCATATTTTAACATATGAGCTAAGGTCTCAGCGCTAGTAATATCATTAATCCCTACAACCTCGATTTGTAGATTATCATAAGCTGCTCGAAATACTCCTCTTCCTATCCTTCCAAAACCATTGATTCCAACTCTTAATACCATATTTAACACCAATATTGAATTCTATAGTTAAGACTAACTTTTAAAATTTCCTACATCAATGCGAGGAAAAAAAATATGTAAAAAGAGAAAAGAGAATGAGGATTTTATTCCTCCTGCTTCGCTTGTTTTTCTTCTTACTTTTTCTGTTTTACTTTAATTCTATTCTGTTTCTTCTCCTCTTTTCTTTTCTTGTTCTCTTCATACTCCTCATCAGACATGGTGGAAACTCCATGAACTAGTGAGAAGAACCAAGTAGAGAAAACTCCGATGAAGCCGAAAAGAATGAGAGATGAAAATATAGCATATCTCAGTATCTCATCTCCTCCCCAACCAAGGGTTGAATTAGGATCTGTGAGAATAGCGGATTGACGAATGAAGTATTGACTTATTCCAAGATACATTGCAAAACCAAAATAAGCAAGCGTTATTATTGTCTGTATCAGTACATTTGACCAGAAGAAATTCTTCTTTCGATTTTCAATATATCTTTCTCCAACTAAGTGTTTTAGTACGATATCCTGTCTTATGTAATCATGGAATCTTTTTGGTAGCAGAAATATTTTTTTGAGGAAAGCTACAATTTTTTCCATCACTTGTGATCTTTTTGATAAATTGTAGAGTAAAATTCCTAAACCTGTTAAAATTACTAGTGCTCCTAAAAAGATCACAGATGACCAAAATAGATTATCTCCTAATTCAACAGCAAGAGGCAAAATAATCATATCATAGAAGAATTGTACAAAAATTAGATTAACCCACCACACAATTCCTTGACCTATTTCCACGAATATCTGGCCAACTGCATACCAAAATTGTTCATTTATAAAAATCTGAACAATCTCATCAAATACTTTGAAACGGAATAATAGGAAAATTACGGCTATTGCCAAACTCATCGAGAAGAATAGTGAGGGTATAAGTGATAAGTAGCTCTTATTTTCTTCTGTAAGCGGCTCTTTATTACGAACTCGCAGAAACTTTATTGTTCTTACAACGAGTACTCCTGTGTACCAGAATGGAAAAAGAATATATTTGCAAAAACCTTTGATTACTTTCCAAACGCCTTTAAAGAATACTTTAACACCAGTCAAGATTTTCTCCCCTACCTTATTTTCCCCTGACTCTCTTTTTCTGGTTCGTTCTTTTTTCCTAAGCTCTCTTTTCTCTTGTCTAGCCTTTTTTCTTTCTTCTTTAGTTTCATTAGGTTCATTAGGCATATAGGAGAATAGGCGTAGTATTTCTTAAATATTTTTGCTCAAATCGATGAATAGAAAGATTTTATAGCAATCATTAGCTTAAACTACTCGGGAAGATTTCTGTGCAGAAAAACGAAAAAACAGTATTAGTAATTGCAGTTATTTTAGTAATAACTACACTATCTTTATCCAATAGTATGGTTTTTGCTGAGTTTGAGTTAGGTGAAATTGAGGATCTTAACGATTGGTTCATATCATCCTCAGTAGTAAATTTTCAAAAAGATTTCAAGACGAACATGTTATTTTCATTTGTCAATGAGAGTTTAGGTTTAGAAATAACTCCCTACTTATCACTTCAATCTCAAATTAATGTTCCTCTGAATTTTACTGGATATTTAAGTAAAAATATTCAAGATGATGTTTCAGTTTATGGAATTCAAATAGGCAGTAGTGTCGGTAATGTGTCACTAAGTGTTAACGGCTCTATAGATCTTACAGCATCATTAACTGATGAAATCCATATTCCAGGTTAACTGCATTGAATTTTACAATTTTATCATAATGAACAATATGTTTAAAATTCCAACTCACTAGAATATCGACATTGTGGACAGTTGCTAACGCGATATGAAGCATATCAT
>JAGXNV010000130.1 GCA_019894795.1 Candidatus Heimdallarchaeota archaeon
GGCTAATCCCGCATCTCTAGGGTCTATGAATTCCAATCTCTGATCAAAAGGTACTTCATACATCAAAGGAGGAACTTTAATTGGCATTCTTAAGGAAGGTATAGCACCCATTCTTAGTATAACCCACCTTAGAGGGCTTTTTTGCAGAATTTCCTCCATTGCTAATTTGTGTTTAGCATATTCATCATGATCAATTGGTTTAGGCGTTTCTCCAACCTTTCTTGGTGGTTTAACATGCATTCTTGAACCATAAAGAGCAATAGAACTCGTGAATATAAATTTAGGTATCTTCATCTCTTTACTAGCAGCTTCGATAAGGTTACGCGTACCTTCAACATTCACTTCAAATGCGTAAACTGGTTCATCATCTGATCTTGGGGGCATAATAGCTGCTAGATGAACAATACAATCTATATCCTTCACTATCTCATTTACTATTTCTTTATCCCTTATATCTCCCCATACAGTTTCAAAAGAGCACTTTTTGCTGACACTCTTGAAAACCTTTTTTGTTTTTCGCTCTTTTATATCAAAGCAACGTATGTGGTAATCTTTCTTGGATAAATCGATTAAAGTATGTTCTCCTACATTACCAAAAGCACCAGTTAGTAGTATTTTCATTCATGAATCCTCTTAAAGTTGGGGGAAATAAGAGTAATTTAGCTATTATTTATGTTTTTTCAGAAAAAAGAACAAGGTAAAAAGGAGAAAAACTGATTTCTACTTTTTTGGAAATATAATATTATATACAATATACAATAAGATAGCTGCGACAACTTCTGCAATTCCAAGAGCTAGTAAACCATAAACTGAAACAACTATGAAGCCGGTCATTAATACGAAAGTAAGCACAATCACAAGAACAAACTTCATAATTCTGTTTTCATTTTTAATTTCCTCTAGGACAATCTTATGTTTCATTTTTCCGAAAAGAAAGGCTTTGAAAAATAAACAAGCCATACCTACAATTGGTATCACAGGTAAGAATGCTAAAACAAAAGATATCATTGTTATAAATTGTGATGACCCTATTTTTGTTAAGATAGCTACTATTAATGCAAGTGGTATTGTTACAAGAAAATGTGGTATTTTAGCATTCACTTGATCTCTTACTGAGATCGGTAGAGAAGCGGTTATTGTTGAACCACTAGCTTCAATGTTAGTAAGACCAATAACAAGCATGATTGAAACCATTGTAACATAAAATAACGCGATAATCATTACTTCTGAAAGACCTGCAGAACCTATGAAAAATTGAGTGTCCGTGGGAATCAGAAGCATATATATTGGGATCATAAAAGGCATGATTATAATCATGATTGAGCTCATTTCTCTTGTGATTATTGCAAAATCCCTTTTAAGAAAAGCTAGAGTAGGACCCGTTCTACTAATCTTAATATCCGTTACGAAAACTTCCTTCTTTACTTTGTCATATTTCTTGAGTTCTGTTGAAGAAATATTTCTTAACGTTTTGAGTGCTTTTTTGTAGACAAAATATGTAAGAAAGACAAAGAGGATAATGCCAAGAATTGAACTACCTATTAGTAAACCAGAAACATTTGAAAAATCCATTGCAAAAATTGTTAGCAAATATCCTCCAGCTAAAGGAAACGGAATAATGCTTAAAATGACATTTAGAATATCAGTAGAACTTGCTGACCAACTTTGCAGAACATATAGTTCAGGAATTTTAGTTACTGCAATTTGTATAAGATACATAATACCCATTGATACCATCATATAGAGAAGCATACTCACAATACGAATAATATTTGATTTTCTGCTATTGGTTTCTTGATCTCCCATAACTATAGCCATTTTTCTGCTTAGAAGTACCAAGAGACTCAGATCAAAAACAAGATTAACTATGGATAGAAACAAACTTGTAATAATCATCAGAACTAGACTGAGAGTACTAATTTCAGAACCTAAAACCATCACAATACTCACCACAGCAGCAGCAGGGAGTACTAAGAACATTGAAATTAATTGAATATTTATACTTCTTATAAAAGTGAAAAATCCAATCTTCTCTATGTCTTTTTTACCTAAGGGCAAAGTATGAATCCATTTATATGAACCACCAGACATTAAACCCCAAGTGAACATAAACGAAAAAACCAGCAGAACAGCAGGTTGCATTATAAAAAATGCACTGACTGAAAGACTTCCAACTAAAGCTACCCAGCTTGGATCTATGAAGCTATTTAAAGCTGAATGTATTGTTATCAAGGAGATAACTGGAATTACAGTTATACCAGCAATATATATTGCAGACATGATTTTTAAGATGATATCTGGCATTCTTTGCATTTTATCTTTGTCTAATCGCTCCAGAAAGCGAACTTGGTCACTCCCAGCTGATTGAAGTTGTGATTCGAGAATACCTTCCCGATAAACTCTTTTTGATATACGATAAAGATCTTTGTTACTCAGCATAATAGATCAACTTCGTTTACTACCGTTCATCATGTTTCGAAGGTTTTTCACAATATGATTAACAGATTCGTCTTGGTCAGTAAGTTTAAGAAAAATATCTTCTAAGTCAGCTCCAACTTTGTTAGCCATTTTGGATAACTCTTTAACAGTACCCATTGCGATAATTTTTCCTTTATCCATAATTGCGATACGATCACACATCTCTTCAGCTACTTCGAGAATGTGAGTGGAGAAAATTACAGAGCCTCCTCTCTCTTTGTGAAGCTCTAAAACTTCTTTAACAACTTTAGCAGATTTAGCATCTAGACCAGTTAAGGGTTCGTCCATAATAAGTAAAAGAGGGTCATGAATCAAAGCAGCAATAACTTGCATCTTCTGTTTGTTTCCTCTAGATAAAGTTGCAACAAGTTTGTCATAGTAATCTACAGCCTCCAAGCTTTCAAAATAGTACTGCAACTTCTTTGTTGTTTCATTTTCATCCAAACCTCTAATTGAAGCTATAAAATTAAATAACATTCTAGGGGTCATAGATTTGTAAATGAGTGGGTCTTCGGAAACATAGCCTATATTTCGTTTAATCTCAACATCATCCTTGCTAGGATCAAGCCCAAATACTTTGATTTCTCCTTGTTCTTGTTCTAGAAGACCTAATATCTGTTTAATTGTAGTTGTCTTTCCAGCACCATTTGGGCCTAGAAGACCGAATATTTCTCCGGGTTTAACTTCAAAAGTTATATCGTTTACAGCTACTACAGTTCCAAATGATTTAACTAAATTAGTTACACTCACTATTGCTCTTTCTCCTTCAATCATAATGCCCACTTTCTCCTTCTTTGATAGTGATAAAGTTAGTTTCAATCAATCAATAACATGGGCTTTTATAAAACTATTTTATTACATTTCAAAAAATATCTGTTTAACAAATGATTTGATTTGAAATTCAATACTTTTCAAAATATGAAGTTAAGAAGTTTGTTCCTTTGTTTCGCTAAATTCATAGCAATTTCTAGAAAACTCTTAGGATAGGGTGATTGCTCGGTTTGATTCTTTAGAAAACTATCAGAATCTTCCTTTGGCAGAGTTAAAATTGATGTAAGTATATAAGCCATTGATACTAGTTTTTTTATTTCTTGGAAGAGTATAACAGATGCTTTTGTTGCATCCTCATATTTTATTTTTTCAAGATTATCTAGGAAGTAATTACTCGTATTTGGACCTGATATAGATTCTTCTTCCAAATTAATGATTGTTAGTTTTTCTTTATTTTGAACTAAAGGGAGTATCTCTCGAAAAGTTTTAAGTGACATTCCAACTATACCTTGATTTAGTAAAGAATAGTCAATAGTTGAGAGATCTTCATCTACTATCCATTTTTCGACATTATAACTGAGATGTTGAGTAAAAACCGACAGAGTGTCAACAAGTAATTTGTTTACAGATTTATCTCCGATTATGTATAGAGGGTTTCCAGATAGAACTGCAAAAAGAACTGTTCCTAAATCTTGTCTTAACAAATTAAAAAGACTTGCAATAGAGACTTCTTCTAAATCAACTTTGGAATAATTATTTCCTAAATCCTCAAAATTCTGAAATTCCCTAAAAAGAGTTTCAAAATCAATTATTTTCTGAGTTTTTCCGTATTCTAACAAAATTTTCTCAAGCAATGGATATATTCTAAATAAAGTATAATCTAATTCAGTTGGGATGATAAAATAACCAACTTTTGTTGTAAAACCATCAGTATTGAAGACAACATAAAAAGTTTTTTTGTGCTCAGGTAAGAGTATCATAAAACTTTGGAGTTTTATTTGTTGATCGATTTTTGTAATATTATTATCAATTATTTCCGC
The DNA here is from genome assembly GCA_019894795.1 of Candidatus Heimdallarchaeota archaeon. GTDB lineage: Archaea > Asgardarchaeota > Heimdallarchaeia > Heimdallarchaeales > Heimdallarchaeaceae > UBA460. The sequence continues at coordinate 4,290 of JAGXNV010000130.1, forward strand.
TATTAACCTACGATATGGCTTAGAATTGTCATTATCAAGGATATCAATTCCTTTAACTTTGTGGAGAATAGTGAAAAATTCTGACATAAGTTTCTTCAATGGATATCGATTTAAAATTAAATTCAAACTATTAATATCGTGAAAACAATGCTCAAGAATTAAATAAGCTTCTCCCTCAGAAACTGTTTCAGGTTCTCGTCCTTCAAGTAGTGAGGAAGCACTAAGAGAGATTTGTTCTAATAGTTGTTTGGTTTGCCTTTCAGAAAGAGTGAACTCCTTATCTAAGGTTTCAACAATAAAAACAAATTCTTGGAACTCAACAAATGAAATAGTTCTATCATAGTATGAAATGGATTGTAACTCTCTGCTATGCATCTCTTTAGCATAAGCAATTATTGCAGAAATTAATCCTGAAGCTAGTATCTCCTGCATATCATCTTCAGTTTCAGGTATTGAAGCAAGTAGTATCCCAGACTTTGATACTAAAGAGAGTTTAATATTTTCCATCTACACTATTTATCTGAACTCTCTATAAGTAAATTTCTTTTCTACTAGCGTGAATTTTCCAGTATTTTGCTGTTTTTAATAAGATTTATTACTACTTTCGTCTTGGTTCACCAATGAAGGATAGAGTTTCACATTTACAGGAGCTATCAAATAATTCATGGCCAGCAAAAAACATTCTTCTTTTGAACGGTTGGATCATCAGGATATCAGAGGGGGTAACAAATAGGGCAAATAGTGTTTTACCTTTAAGGTATAGTGGAACAAACGTTCATGAAGATATAAAAGAAGTAGAAAATATCTATTCATCTAATAATTTACCAGTTATATTTCAGGTACCAGATTATTATGAATGACGAATCTGATGGAGATTCTCGTATCTAGTAATTATCAAAGTAGAAATGAAACAATAGTTATGGAACATGAACCAGATTCCATGAAATTTTCTGAAAAGAACATTGACTATCTATATAAAATCGATTATGGTTTAGACGATAATTGGTTTGAGTCTTTACAAAATATCAATGAGATGAATTCTTCAAGATATGAAGGTTACAAGCAAATAATTGATAGAATTACTCTAAAGAAACTTGGTGGTACAGCAATGAAAAGAGGAGAGATTTATGGATTAATGCTAGGGGTTATTGAAAGGAAACACCTAGTGATCTATAGCATGATCACACACCCAAATCATAGAAGAAAGGGAATAGCTAAATCAATACTCAATGAACTAGGTATTTGGGCTAAACAAAACGACATCTCAACAATATACCTTCAAGTTGAAACAGATAATACGGCTGCACTTAAACTGTATGAAAATGCTGGGTTCAAGGAAGTTTATAGATATAGATATTTAGAGAAATAAGAGTGAAGTGAACCCTATTTCTCTTGTTCACTTTGCTTTGTTAAAAAACCAGAAATGCTCTTAGTCATCTTGTATTTACCAATTAAGAATAATATAAGAACTGTAACAAAAAGAATTAATTCGACGATTATTATCCATAAAGCATCATCATCAAATGCGTTCCAATCATATTTATCGCTTATTATTCTAATAAGGAAACTCGTAAGGAATACTGGAATGCTTGATAATAAAGCGAAGAATGAAATTTTTTCTTTATTTCCCACTTTTAGTTCTGTTTTTAGTTCTCTATACAATATCGTATAACCTGCAAAATGTACTGATAAGGAGCAGAGTATCAATATTCCTACGATAATGTAATCTTGAATTTCTATACTATTTTCTAGAAAATTGAAAATAAGAGTACTGAAAAATATTATTCCTGAATACAATATAAGATTGTATGATAATTTTCTTCTTTTCTCATTTAGATTCAAAGATTCAGAAACACGTTTTAGAAATTTTATGTATTTTGAATAAGATATTACTGAAATCAGAAGCATAATCGAACCTATGATAATGAAAGAAAACATTCTCTCCGTAATCCAGTAGTAATCTGCTGAAATTGAAACAATATAATAAACAGAAATAAATAGAAACGATATTGAGGAACCAATTAGGAATATTAGATTTAGTATTTTAATTTCTTTTACTGAAGTTAACTCAAGTTTTGCTTTCTTAGTCTGTTTTTTCTCATCAACATATCTTAGCATGCTATTTCTTAAAGAATTTAATGCAAAAGGAAAAACAATCATGAACACGATTGAAATAGATATTTTGACTATAACTAGTATGTTGAAGTAATTCCAGTAAATTAATTCATAGAATCTACGTGGTTCCCCTGAATAAGAAGAATAACTAAGTGTACTGTATTGTAATCCTATTAGGAGTTGAGTAACTGCAGTTGCTATAATAAAAACCAGCAACAAAATCAAAAAAATAACAATAGGATTCGTAAAAATTTCTTTAGGTTTAATTTTTGTTTTTTCATTGAATAATCGATAAATTCTCAAATCTTGGATAAATGATAAGATAAGTAACAAGATTGAAATTATCATCAAGATATTTCCAAAGAAGAAATAGAATTCTATATATCCTACAGCTATGAAGTCAAAAACCAAACCAATGAAAAACAATATTATAGCCAAGGATTTTAACAAAAACGTCAACGTTCTCATTTTGTAGGTTTTATCTTCAGATTCGTTCAAATCTTTAATTTTCACGAATAATTTTATAAATAAGAAAATAGATGCAAGTGATACGATTATAGTAACAATTCCATACACAAAGAAGAGCATGAAGGCTTCATCCATGGTGTAGAAAGAAATTGGAAGAACTTTTATGTATAAGTATAAGCAAGCAGTTAGTACTGCTGAAATGAGGAACGTAATATTGATTGAGTTACTAATTGCACTAATTTTTTCTTTTAGGCTTAATTTGGTTAATTGAATTTTGGTACTAGATTCATCAGTTGCTAATTTTTTGAAATTTATTGATACTTTGTAAAGACCGAGTAAGAACAGGATTAAAAACAAAAAGAAAAATACAAGTATTATATAATTTAGAACAAAAATTTGATTGAAATATCCTACTTCCAAACGTTTTCCACAGACATATTCAGTACAATAAATCGAACTATTTACATTTTCTAGAATTCGTCTTATAATTGTATCTGAAAGCAGGACAAAAAGAATCCCTAGACTTCCAAGTCTTAGCAATTTATCTGCGTTTTTAATTTGTTTTTGATTGTATTTATTGTTTGCTTCAGTGTAGACTTTTACTAGATAAAGAATTCCTGATATAAATAACGAGAAACCAAAAAATGCAAGAAATCTTGTGAGTATAAATTCTGAATATCTCACGTCAAATACACTAAAGAAAGTGCTAATCAAAATGAAAAACAATCCTACTGAATGCGTAATAAATATAATTTTCTTATAATTCTTATAATTATTAACAACTAGTTTTAATTGTCCGAACTTACTAATCGATGATAAATAGAAAACAAAAAAAACTATCAGCGACACAATTGTGATCGGTCCAAATATAAATCCAAAAATTAATGAATAATTCTCATAGCTCCTATATCCGTTATCAAAAGAGAAATCTAACAAAAAACCTAGAACGAAGAAGAACGCTGCAGATACAGAAATTGATAATGCAATTGCTGAAGATCTAATTCTCTTGCTCATATCCAGATAGAATTGAGAATCTGTTTTCTCTTTACTCTTACTCATTTGTTTCTTCTCCAAGATAATTTATTCTTGACAAAAAAGTATGTAGCTAGAGTAATAATCACAAGAAATAGCGGTACAAAGATAATAAAATATAATTCATATTTACCATAGAATGTATATTGGTCGTAATGAATCCCCACTATATTATCCAAAATATCCTCGTTTAACCACTTCCAAGTATAGATTTTTCCTTCATCAAAATCTTCGATTTGACATTCTTTAAAGAAGTAATCTTCAATTGTATCTGTGAAAAAATCTGGTTGTGTTCCATATACTTTGAAACTCACTTTTTCTGTTATCTTATTTCCCCAGCTTCTTCCTG
>JAGXNV010000131.1 GCA_019894795.1 Candidatus Heimdallarchaeota archaeon
GACTGAAACCATCTATTAGCACTAATAAATTCTCTTTTTCTAAATCTCTCAGATTCCAACCAAAGCTCAAACATTCTTCTCTTACGTGTGCTGGGTGCTCATCAAAAGAGATGAAAATACCACTTTCTCCCCCTGCTACGATACCATGATAAAGAAATTGAAGTCCAAAAGTAGATTTTCCGGCCCCTGCGGGTCCAGAAACAAGAATAGTCCTTCCCTTTGGAATCCCTCCATTTAGTATGTTATCTAGGCCAATAATTCCAGTCTCAACTAGTTCCATGATTAGATTTTCCCGTTATTATGTTAAAAACCTTTTTCTTAGCTGTAGAATCATTACTCGAAACTCCATCTAAGTGGATAAATTACATGTCCACTACCCCGCCTATGTCGTGTTTAGGTAGCGCTTACGGATCGCCTAATAACATGATCTTGTATAGCCCAGTAACATCAGCATTGATGAGTATGCCTTGAGAAGAACGAAACATCGCTTGATTGCAGAGGTTGTTTGATTTGCGACAAAGTTGCTGAAGAGCAGGATGGGATGACGTTTCTATCACTTCTGTCCTCCATACTACTTGTGAAATAGCTCTCGCTATTCTATCCCCCTTTCCCTAGATAAACTCAGAAAATATTGTTATATAATGGTATAACGGAGGAAAGAGAACTATAGCACATATTACTATGGTACAAAAAAAAATTCGGAAGTATTAACTATTTTCTAACGACTCTTGTGACTCCATAACAGATAATTCCCATCCGCCTGGGTTTCTGAACACAATAGTTTGTTCTGAAAGAGGATCAATCTGCAGTATCAATTCAACGTTGTATTGTTTTTTGAAATGTGAAGAAGCCTTATTTACTCTGAATTTCCCTTCAAGAAGATGTAGAGAAGTGCCTAAAGATGCTTTTGGTGATAACTCATTTGTCTCATCAACTATTGCTATTCTTGCGTTGATTTCCCAATTCATTACTCTGATAATAGGAATCATTTTTCCTTTCACAGCCATTTGGCTTGTTCCAATACAATACAAGGAGGATTTATATTCAGTTGGCATAGAAGAAATCTCTTTGAAATCTTTAACTTCATATTTCTCAAGATCCTTAGGTCGACTTGTTAATTCAAGATTAACCTTGTAACTATCTTTAATCACAGGATATTTTTTGACAAAAACACCGTATATTGTTTGAATATGAGATTTTAGATGCGCAAGGCCGGCAAAGAATAACCAGCTAAGATATTCAATACTAGCTATACACATACCCTTATTTTCACCATTTAAGGAGAGATAAAAAGTTTGTTCAAACATTAAACTCGCTTTGTTTAAATTGCCAAGTTGCATAAATTTGAAACCAAGTTGATTTATGAATTCGATATTATCATATCCCTCAATTGTTGAACTTTCCTCAACTTTCTCTCTTTTCAGAATTACTGTGAGTAGAATTAGTGCTCTTACTACATTAGCAACGTCAGTTCTTTTATACTGAGTACATTCCGCTTCAAAAGCTGGAGTAAAGTAGGAATTCAAGCGGTGGATCTGACCAGAAAGTAGAAGAATAATCATTCTAAGGAAATGAACATCGGTTCCATACTCTTCAGTAGATTTCTTATTTTGGAAGAGAATCATCATTATCTTGTCCATGTAGACACGAGCTAGATCTATCTTCTTATTCTCAATCAAACAAATACAAGCCAAATATTGTAGCCGACCTAAGAGCAGTAGAGCTTCATCGTAAAGGTTCTGATCTTCTATTTTATCTACAGCTAATTTCCAGTCAACTAAATGATCTGTGATTTCTCTAACTCTTGATAACAATTCGTCCTCGAGTTCAACATACTTACCTTGGACAAAATCTTTCTCTAAGTGAATCATATCTTTTCCTATTTCAATCAGCAATTCATGTAACTGAATAGATTCTAGTGAGAATCCATCACTTTCTTTAAGTTTCACCGCGGCTTGTTGAGTCAATTTCTCCTCATATTCTGTACGAATTACTGCGATAGCTGAATCAAGAATTTTCTTGATACGTTTTACAGGATCATACCTATTTGTGCTTTCAACAGAATAGCGTATTTCTGCAACAAATAGTTTAGAATCCAACTCTTTCAGAAAAGGTTCCAAGCTAGAATCTTCATTTTCTTCTATAAGTCTCTTTAAAAATGAGCTGTTAGTTAAAGTTTTAATCCCTAGTAATTCAGCTGTTTCAAGTAGTTTCAAATCACTGCTAACAATTGTAGCGGAGATTTTTGATGCTGCATAAATAACTGAAAGATCAGCTTTTTGTGGAAGATCAGTAGTTTGACTGTGTAACTTATCCAAAAACTTCTGAAAATCCTTGTTATTCACTGGTTCTACTGTAATATAAGGTAGAATCTCTCTCTGAAGAAAGAATCTCATTTCACTTTTAATATGATGAGTGATATAGATATCAAGATTGAGTTCGTCAAATAAAGTTGCAAACTCTTGAAATTTAGTGGGTTGAGCTTGAAATCCACTAATAAAGAAGTTAGTATCTAAAACGTATTTCCCCATTACAAAAATTAGAAAATTATCTTTAATAACCTTTTGTACAGAATCGCTCAGAATCAGATTTTCTCAAACATTTCACTCAAACCGTTTTCTATAGAGGTTGTTTGAACATATCCAAGAATATCTTGAGCTCTTTTTATAGAGCAATAACTCTCATCAATATCTGCGTCTCTTGCATCAGAATGTAATGGATGTAATTTGGAATTAGCAATATTTAGTAGAGTGTTAGAAAGCTCATTGATTGAATAAGGGATACCAGAACCTATATTGATGACTTGATTTGCAGCTTTCTTTTCTTTTAATGCTAGTTCTATCGCATAGGCCACATCGCTTACATGAGTAAAGTCTCTAGTTTGATTACCATCTCCATAGATAGTGAATTGTTCCCCATGCTTTATTGCATTAATAAATTGATAAATTACTCCAGCGTAAGGATCATCAGCATGTTGTAAAGGGCTATAAATATTAAATGGGATTATCACTACAGTGTCTAGATTATGAAGTGAGGAGTATAATCTAACATACTTCTCTGAAACAAGTTTACTTAAACCATAAGGAGAGATGGGGTTTCTAGGATGTTCTTCTGTGATAGGTAAGAATTGCGGTTGTCCATAAGTTGCAGCTGAACTTATATGAACAAAACGTTTTACTTTTGATTTTATTGCATAGTCAAGTAATCTTAACGTTCCTACTATATTGTTCTCTGCATCAAAAACTGGATTGGCAACTGACTTTGAAACGCTTATTTGAGCAGCAGTATGAATAATGTAATCAATATCAGGCAGATTACTATAGCATTCTTTGTTTTGAATATCATTTTTTACAAAGAAAACATCTTCAGGTACTTCACTTTTCGAACTCGACATATTATCTATGATACAAATATTGTAATTTTCTTTCAATTGCAAATATGTATAATAACCAACTTGTCCAAGACCACCAGTAATGAGAACTGTTTCAGTAAATTCTGACATACACATCACTGATACTAAAACTTTTTAAAAGCATACCGTTCAATTCCAATATAGTCTTCAATGATGATTTTAATAGGCTAAAATACAATTGGTGGTACAATGACAAAGAAAATACGAGTGGCAATTGCAGGATTAGGAAATTGTGCATCATCTCTTGTCCAAGGTTTAGAATATTACATGAATGTGGATGAAAAAGATTTTGTACCTGGACTTATGCACGTAAAATTTGGTGATTATCATATTTCAGATGTAGAAGTTGTAGCTGCATTTGAAGTAAATACTAAAAAAATTGGTAGGGATATTTCTGAAGCAATTTGGCAAAGCCCCAATTTGAGCAAAAAGTTCTCCGACGTTCCGCATAAGGGAGTTACTGTGCAACCAGCACCTATTATGGATGGTGTTGCTCCACATATGAAAGAATCTTTTCATTGTTATAATCCTGAGAAATTAGATCCTGTTAATGTAGCTGATGCGTTAAAAGAGTCAAATACAGATGTTTTAATAAATTTCCTTCCTGTTGGAAGCGAAGCTGGAACACAGATGTATGCACAAGCTTGTCTAGATACAAATGTAGCTTTTGCAAATGGCATACCAGCATTTATAGCATCTAACAAAGAATGGGGGCAAAAATTCACAGATAAGAATATACCTGTTGCTGGAGATGACATAAAATCCCAGTTAGGAGCTACTATCTTGCATCGTATGCTTGTAGGATTAGCTCATGAAAGAGGTATTAAATTAGATGAAACTTTTCAATTAAACATAGGTGGAAACACCGATTTTGAAAATATGAAAAAGGAGCATAGATTAACTACTAAAAGGATCTCTAAGACTGAAGCTGTTACAAGTATGATTCCTTATGAGGTTCCAACACGTATTGGACCTTCTGATTATGTTCCCTTCCTAGAGGATGAAAAAATATGCTATCTCTGGTTGAAGGGAAAGAATTTTGGGGATCAACCACTAACTGTACAGCTTAAATTATCCGTTCAAGATTCCCCCAACAGCGCAGGGGTTATGATAGATGTAGTGCGATCCTTAAAGATAGCGAAAGATCGTAACATCGGAGGACCTTTGGTCGGAGTTTCTAGTTACTTCTTTAAACATCCACCTAAGCAAATTCCTGATGCTGAAGCAGTTCAATTAGTAGAAAAATTCATCAAAGGAGAAATTACAAATTAGGGTGATAAAATGTTAGAACATGAAATAAAAGTAGCTATTGCTGGTGTTGGAACAATTGCTTCAGGGTTATTACAAGGAATTGTTTACTTTAATGAGTATCAAGAAAAAAGAAAAAATATTTTACATCCGATTATAGGTAGCTTCAAACCTTGTGACATAAGAATCGTTGCGGCTTTCGATGTGGATACAGATAAAGTTGGTAAAGACATTTCTCAAGCCATATTTGCTCCAATAAATAGCACACCAAAATTCATAGAAGTGGATAACAAAGGAGTAATTGTTGAAAAAGGTCCTGTCAAAGATGGTTTATCTGACCATCTGAAAAGTGTTATAACAATAGCTGATGGAGAAGAAATTGATGTTGTTCAAAAACTGAAAGAAGCTAAAGCAGAGCTTCTAATTTGTGCGATTCCATCTGGAGCTGAAGAAGCTGTCAAAGCTTATGCGCAAGCTGCATTAGAAGCAGAAGTTGCATTCATTAATTGTACTCCTACTATGATTGCTTGTGATCCTTCGTGGGCTAGGAAATTCAAGAAAGCAAACGTATGTTTGGTTGGTGATGATCTGCAGTCTCAAGCAGGTGGAACCGTGCTACATAAAGGTTTTCTTGACGTTCTCAAAGAACAAGGGGTAATCATCAAAGACACATATCAACTTGATGTAGCGGGAGGGTTAGAAACTCTTAATACATTAGATGACGATAGAAAGCAGTATAAAAGAGAGGTCAAGGAGAGAACTCTTAAGCAGGCTTTCAAAAATGAAATCAATCTTGCTAGTGGAACATCAGATTATTTAGAATTTCTAGGTAATCGTCGCATTGGTCACTTTTGGATACGTGGTGAAGGATTTATGGGAATGCCGATAAAAATTGACATAAGATTGGAAACTCTTGATGGTCCAAATGGTGCTGCTACATTAATAGATGTTATTCGTGCAACAAAAGTAGCTATAAACAGAGCAGGAAGTGGTCCTATTACTTCCATTTGTGCATATGGATTTAAAGCTCCTCCAGTATTCTCTGATAGACATAATGCACACAAATGGTTTGCTGAATATTTAGAAGGTATAAGGGCAGAATAATTTATTTTTTCCTTTCCTATTTCTATTTCATTCTAAGAGCATTTGCTATAGAGATTAATTTTTCTCTTGGTTTAGATCCAGAGTATCTTTCAAGAATCTCAATGGCCATGTTGATATAATCATCAATTTTTCGTTTTAGGATATCGATAGAATCGGATTTCGCAATTATTTTTCGTATTTTATGAGGGGAATAGTTCTTTCTATCCAAATAATATTTGCTTAAGATCTTTCTTTCTTCTGGCTTCGCTAAATCGATTGTCTCAAGAACAATATAGGTTTGAATTCTATTTGAAATATCTGTTAAAGCTCCTAATTTACCAAGATTCTTTGTAGTAGATGTTATTGCTAAAAGATCGTCCCTTAATTGAAATGCTCGTCCAAAATATTTACCAAAATTCTTCATGTTTTCTCTATCATTTTTACTTGATGCACCTAATAACACCCCTATAACAGAAGCTGCTTCAAAAAGGCTTGAGGTTTTTCTATCTATCAATAAGAGTGCTTCTTCTTTTGACATTTTTTTAGTTCCAGAGCGAAACCTTTCCTCTAAAAATAATGAGGAAGAAAGGTTGTGCATTGCTTTGATAAGTTCTTCAACAACAGCTAGAACTTTAGTTTTAGTTGCTAAGCTTAAAGCTAAGCTACTCATCGAATATGAAATAGATAGTGCTGCAAAAGTTGAGTATTTTAAATAAAAAGACTTCTCATTTCTTCGGAAAATGTCTTTATCGAAGATATCATCAACTAATAAGGAAGCGTTGTGAATAACTTCTAGAGCACAAGCTGCAGCAAGACTATCATCATTGCGTGATTGATTTGAAATCATTTCAAATGATAAAAGACAGATAAGTGGCCGTATCCGTTTTCCTCCATTTTGCAGAATATGAATTATTAACTCGTTAATTTCTTCATCATAAGGACTTTGGTTCTTCAAAGTGGTTAGATACTCGTTAATCTCTTTGACTTCTTCAGCAAAATCTAGGTTAGTAAAGGACACAGGTAATCTAAACAATGAATTGTTTGTTAATAAAAAAACTTATTGCATTTGCAAAATTTTCAACCAAGTAATAATTCTGCAATAGTTGAGAGATTTTCAAGAAATGAATTAATGAATATTATAGTGAGAACTAGATAAAGAATAGATAGGAGAAAGGAGATATAGGTACCTGGTTCCACATAGTTCAACTCAACAATTCTTCTGTAGTCTTCAGTAAATAACCATTTGACGAGGCGAATCATATAAACTAACGAAAATATAATCATGATGGAATAATTAATTGAAAGCAATACTTCTCTTATGTCAGAAGTGTTGGCAAAGAAGAGATTATTAGAGATAAATGGTAGAGCTATGGGGAGTGCAAAGATGATAAAATAGCTCAAACATGTAAATAAGAACAAAGAATTAGAACGTCTTCCTAAGTCTTTTAATTTTGTTATATCATCATTTTTGTACCTTTTTGAAAGTAACCCAACAGTACTAAATGAGAATATGAATACAATTACATATACTACTAAGATGAAACTGAGTGTTTCAAGTGAATCGTATAATAAAACAATTTGATTTTTAGCTGCCATTATATTTGATAGAAGCATCAAAACTATACCCATATAGATAAGACTTGAATAATGTAAGAGTTTCTTGAGTTTATTAATAGTCATTGCTCCAATTGATCCCCAGAGAGTTAGTACTATACCTCCTACCAAGAATAACCATGTTAATAGTGATGAGAGACCAATCACATAGATCTGTAAAGAGAATTTACTCAAAAACGCTAATATAACCCCTCGTTGAATAACAAGTAAGAATATAGAAGGAGAGATTTCTTCAACATCTGAATATCTAAACATCCACGAATGAAAGGGAGGGATACCTGCACTCACAAATAAGCTGACGAAGATAATCATGATTCCTAAATAGCTCCACACATCTGAATATAACATAGAAAAGGCATCAAAACTTTCTGATGAGAAATAAAGAATGGAAATACCCACAAATAGCAATGCAAGAGATAAACTATTCATCAGGGTAGAACTTGAGAGATACTTTTTCTTTTCAACAGTTTCCTTCATTTGGGATAGATATCTTATGTAAAAATTAAAACTAGAAAATAGAATGATTATGCCAAAAAATACTAGCAACCAAGTTTCTGAAGATACAATGAAGAATGTTGAAGATTGTACGAGTAACAGAGAGATAAATGCAATGAAACTTTTCTCTGAATTTTGTTTTGATTCTACCATTGTGAAGAACATTATTAGGATTGTTGCCAATACCACAGCGCTATAGATAGTTGCTGAGAAGATATTTATTTTAAGAGATAGAAACTCTAGTTGTTTTCCTTGAAAAGGTGTTAAAACATAGTAAAACATCAGAAAAGAGATGATACTCACAATAACTGAAACATAGCCATAAATC
>JAGXNV010000132.1 GCA_019894795.1 Candidatus Heimdallarchaeota archaeon
GTCATAGGTGTTATATATCCTATTGGTGATTTTCTTCATCAATATGGCAATGTAACTTCAAAAATAGAAATGGTAATAGGAGGAACAATCCTCAATGCAATTCGAATAGTCATATCAGGGGGTCTTTGTGCATTTTCATTCTATATCACCTTTCAATATAAGAAGCACAGTCCCAAAAAAATTATCATTAATCTTCCAGAAATTCTTCTTCTTATTACTCTTTTAACAACATTTTTCCCAAACACAATTAATATGTTATCTTATGATTGTTATTTGTCATTCTATCTTCCAGGTTGTTTCTCGATAGAGTATTATATGATAAAAGATGCAAATATACTTTTTATGGCAGTTTTTCTAATTAAATTGATATATATCAGTTATTTGAGTAGAAATCGTTTGGTTCATAAAAACAGTGATCCTTGAAATATTCAATAACACAGATATTTCTTCTGCATTATCTCAGAATGGTTGGCACTTCTTCATAGGAATAGGAATAACTTTCATCATTGGAATTTTAATAGGAACAATTACAGGAATTAGAGCTATAAAGAAAGCTTAGAAGAAAAAAATTTAGAAAAGAAATTTAAGTGTTCTTGACTTTCCCTCAAATATTATGGAAAAGATGAAAAGGTACAAACAAGCACTCTCAATAATTGATAATTGGCTAAATTATCAAATGTACACAAAGGAAATACATGATGGAAAAGAAGATTCCTATATACATGTTGCTTTGTTTGATAATAAAATACCAGAACAAATATTTAAAACAATGAATATAGATACTGATAAAATAATAGGTGTATATGGAATAGAGGTTGAATCTTCTGTAGAAATGCTTAATAATTTCATACAGAATAATGCAGGTAGTGTTGAAATCTGCAATTTAGCAAGTCTATTTGTAGAAGAATGGCTAGAAAATAATGGATACACTCCAGAAATATTTATTCATATAGGTTGTTATGGTTAGTAAAATGACAAAGAAAGATATACAAACAAAATCTGAAAGAGGAAATCTGTTTAGACTGTTTACAAAACCTTCCAAAAGTCAAAGTTGGCTTAATCTTATAGGCTACTCAATACTTAGTTTTCTATTACTATTTTTCTTACTAGCAGGACTTGAAAGCGCTTCTGACAAAGTTGAGGATTTCTTTAAAAATGCAAGCTATGAAATCTGGTTAATATTTATCTTAATACCGATTGGTTTAGCAATAATTGCATTTGCAATTTCTTACAAATTTGATAAAATAGGGTTAAAGTTATTCAAATTCGCTATAGCTGGGATACATGGATTTATTTTAGGTTTAGGACTTTATGCAATCTTAGACATTACTGGTATTCTAGCAATCAGATACGGATCACTTATTGGATTCTTTATCACACTTGCATTTTCATTGATACTTGGAACAATTTCCCTTTTCTTTCCACTAAACACTAAAACTGAATAACTACAGCTGTATTTTTTTCCTTTTTTTTGTTCTGTTTAAAATGAAAGATTCTCATAAGACTTGAGTGATTAATTTGTAATTAGTATTCTTCTAAAAGTTTCCCAAAATCCATCTTTTTTCTTTCTTTTCAAATAATAGTTCTTGTATTAGTGTCCCCTTCTTGGTAGTTCCAAGCTATGTGAAAGAGTCTTATTAACCTAATAATAGAAACTACAACAAAAGATAATCTGTTGGAAGATATCTTACTATTAAACACTATTTTTCCTTTGAATTATTCATTATTGAAATCAGATATGATATTTGTTAAATGATCTATTCCCTCAAATTCCTTAACAACATTAGTTTACTAGTGTTGGTTTCTTCAACTGCACAGCTTTGACTAGAGTCTTATCTGTTATTTAACCAAAAATGTTAATAGGTCTTGTGGGTTGGTTACTAGTTGAAGGAAGTGGAAGTAATAGTACTCCAAAGATTCAAAGGTTCTTCAAATGTTGCTGAGTTAGTCTTGACACTATTAATTTCTGGATTTCTCTTGAAGTTCATACTAAGAGTAGCTCCAGTTATGTGTCTTGCGATGGCACCAACCAAAATATCAGTTTTTGACATAATAGCAATTAGTTTACTCAGTGTTTTCTCAGTGTTAATTTCGCTATATTTTCTATTCAATGAAATAGAAGATGAAAAACTTAAACGTCTGTTCTTGAATCAGCGTTTAACAAACCTAATTTTAGCTCTCTTAGGTTTATTTTATCTATTTAATTGGTTTGATAAGTCCTGTATTAACTATCGTATTTGGGTAACGATCTACTCTTTTATCGCAATTCCATGTTGTTTAGCTCTTCATTTCATTTACCTAATTATACTAGAAATAAAGCAGAACTCTTTCAAACAAGAAAAGATTAAGCTTCAGAATACAAAGATCTATATTACCAAATTATGGAAGACAATTTCGCATATAGCATACGAAATAATGCTAGTTGTTGTAGTTCTATTATTCTATTCCACCTTACCTATTATTTATCCCTATACAACATATGGTTGTGGACTAGGTTTAGTGAGTGATGTCCATTACTCTACAATACTGTTCCTAATTTTGATATCTTTAACGGCTAGTATTAGTTTCATTGAACCTTTAATAAAAAAGAAAAAGGCTTTAGTTGATGTATTAACAACGAGTATTCTGAGACTTCTTATTGTAGGACTATCGTTGGTAGGTAGAAAGTATTTTGTTTCCTATCAGCGAAGAAACTGTATAATCATTGCTCAAGAAGTTTGGAATATAATCATCTCGGTTACATGGGTACTAGGCATGTCACTAGTTACATTCTTGGTAGTGTATCTCCTTATTAGGGGTAGAAATTCTCAATTTAGTCCGTCTTCTTGATCCGCCTACCTATCTAGAGGAAGAAGTACCATTATTTACCACACATGCAGCAATAAGAGGGCTTTACGTCAAAAAACTGAGCCAACTGTAAGCTATTGATGAAAAATTATCTGGATAATATTCTACCTTCACATCAGATTTGGTCATTTCAAGCACTCAAAAACTTATTTTCAATAAGTGTGGCATTTTGGCACTATGTTTATATGTGATTTCATAAACAAATTTCTGTTCAGAAATAAACTGGAGTATATGCAATGAGTCAAGAAGCAGAAAAACTTGTTGAGGAGGGCATTGAATTTTACAAGAAAGGAGCGAAAGATAAAGCTTTTACTAATTTTAACAAAACCATAGAACTAGACCCAAATAATGCTAAAGCTTTTGGAAATAGAGGTAGAATCTATTTTGAGCAAAATAAATTTGGCAAAGCCTTAAGTGATCTAAATAAAGCTATAGAACTTGATAACAAGAATTATCTTTTTCACCATAACTTAGCTAATGTTTACTTTAGCACTCAAAAATTTGATAAAGCAATAGAAAGCTATGAACAATCGATTGAGCTTAACCCAGAAAATGCTTGGGGATATGAGAATATAGGTGTGGTCTATTATCAAAGACAAGAGATGGACAAAGCCTTGGAATATTTCGAAAAAGCTCTTCAATACGAGAAAAGTGAAGCGCAGTTTTTCCACAATAGAGGAGGGGCATTGATGTATCTTAAGAAGTATAAGGAAGCTCTTAGTGATTTTGAAGATGCACTTAAACTCAATGATCAGAACAGCTGGGCTCACGCAAATATAGCTATTATTTATTCTGAACAGGAAAAACTTGCAGATGCAATTCTCCACCTCAATAGTGCAATAGAACTTGACCCTTCAAACAATGTTTTCTACAAAACAAGATCTGATATTTATATAAAAATGGGTAAATTTGATGACGCTAAACTCGACTATGAACAAGCTAAGAAACTAGGGTACAACTATCCTAAAACAGGTTTCTTCCATAAAAAGATTCTGTCTCCGATAAAATCCTCTTTCAAAAATTATTGGTTAACACTCTCATTCGTTTTTGCATACATTCTTACATTCATAGTCGTTTATTCAGTGAATGGTGGATATGCAACTCTCTCAGCTCAGAGTAATGCAGCGGTTGTAGACAGTGGAGTGTGGCATATCTTTACAGGTGTATTCTATACTTACGGGTCATCATTTTTGGATGATGTAAGTTGGCTATCATCAATTTCCGGATTACAAGTATATTCTGGAATAATTGTGTTGTTTACATTTCTATGGTGTCTATTCGTCTATGGAAGAAGGATGGAAAGAACTTTTCCAAAATGGATTTTCCCTGTAGCTTATCTAGGATTTGGTTTTCTAGGGAATGCAATGTTCTATCTACTTAGTCCCAATCAAACTTTCTGCATAAGCAATTTGAGCGCGATTTGGGGTCTTGCAGGTTGGATATTTGTAGATACTTTAATCCGTATGAAAGGGAAAGGAGAGGGATTTGAAGCAATAGGAACTTTTCTAGAATTCCTAGATGGAAATGTAAATTTCTTTGTTGGAATAGTAATGGTTAGCGTTTCTTCTGCTTTATCTCAAAATGGTTGGCACTTCTTCATTGGAACAGGAATAACGTTCATTATAGGAATTACAATAGGAATTATTACAGGAATTAGAGCTGTAAGGAAAGCAAAGAAGCTTGTAAAAAATAAATCAATTTAATAGGTCTTACCTCTTTCTTTGCTTATTTTCTTAAACAGGATAAGTCCTATAGTGGTATAAAGTTAATTCATTAAAGCCCGTCTTAAGACACTTGAAAATTAATACTGACTTGTGATATTGTTAATTGATGGCAAATGAAGTACATGCAAAAAATTGGTTTAATTATAGAAAGGATTTACAGTATGTGGTTATTTCTACATAAATCTAAGAAAATATATAAAAGAGCTTTGGGAAATAATAATCCTAAGAGAAAGAAGAAAAATACGAAGATGCTTATGAAGGCATTATATAATACAATGTTTTATGGTTATTACTAGAATGCTCTAAAGAAATCCTAATGAAATTCAGTACTACTAAACAAGTTATATCTAACGTAATAGGCTAATATTCTTTGTTGAGCTCTACGTATTCTCTCTTGACATGCGACTCTTTTAATTCCTAATTCTTTTGCTATATCTAAAAGTGTACATCTTTTAGGAATTTCATGAAAAATTGGAATTCATAGCTGAAGGGAAAAAAATAGAAATAAAAATAAAAAAAAAAGGAATTAGAGTTATTATGTTACTTGAAATTTTCTTTTCTTAAGAGTTATAGCTAATGTGATACACATTATCGTTGAGAGAAATAGAGAACCAATCGTTGAGCTATATTCAAGAACGACAGGGTTTACAGTAACTATCACAATATCACTTGCTATATTCCCTGCGAGATCAGTAATTTCTATCATATAAGTGTGCATTCCTTCTGCTAAACCGTCAACATTTATTTCTATAGGAGTTGCTGAATTCCAAATATCTGCATCAACAAATACACTATCTTTATAGATAATGTAAGTGCCTGGAAACCTATCAGTAGCATCCCAGCTAATAGTATTCCCTGTGTCTCCAACAGTATATCCGAAATCTGCTTCATCAGATACGTATGGGTTAAGAAAGTCAATAGATGTGTTTAGAAGGATCATCTCCATAAGACCAGGCATTAGAAGATAGTGCACAATATTAGAGATTTTTTCGACATAAACGAGCATCATACCTGAATAAGCATCTATTGTCCAAACATCAGTATATTCCCAAGTGGTACTTCCATTAACTGTCATAAGATTATTCCAAGGTATCCATACTGATTTATCGCCTATAACTGGATTAAGTGGTAAATTTCCAAATGGGAAGAAATGCATATATTCCATAGAATGAGAAGGATCAACTGATACGTAGCCATTAAGTACATTGATGGTAAGCCAAAATTCAGCTTGCATAATTGTACCACCTGAATCATACTGGTGGATAGAATAGTGGGTCAACATCTCAAAGGTTGAGAGCCAAGTTGTGAATGTAAAGTTGGCGTCATAAGTAGTTCCTTCTGCTAAGTTAAACTGTCTATAAGTTAAGAAGTCGCCTTCCTTGATATTTACAGAAGGAATAACATTAATAGAATTGATGTCAACTGTAGCATTTTCAATAGCCATATCATCCCAGTAAGCCTCAAGATAGATTGTGTTTGTTCCATTCTCAAATACGGGAACAAAGAAATCTGTGGGTGTATCATAGACGCTTATTGTTGTTATATATTCAGCATTAACGTATACATCAATTTTTTCTAATTCAGTTGATTCACTAGCATCGACGCCTACCAAAACTAATCCTCCTTCAACTGTTTGGCTGTCAGAAGGATAAAGAATATCAAATGTATGAACGAAGGGAGCCAAATAAAGCATCAAATATTCTCCTTCACCATCATAGTCGATGTAAAGGGAAGAAGAATTTAGTACATAGTTATTAATATCTGCTTCAACTACATAATCACCAATACCTAAATTAGTGAAATTGTAGAAACCAGAAGCATCTGACATTCCCCAATCTATGTAGAAACCATATTCATCGTATAACAAAACATCTGCGTTTTCAATTGGCGTGAGAGTAATATTATCGTATACATAAACATCGATGAAACCATTCCCAGGTACGTATGCAGGTGTAAGATATAACTCTGCTAGTTCAGCTTCACCATCAAAATCTATTGTGACAGAAACACTAGCCATATTATAGCTATCATTGTAAGCTTCAATATTATATGTTCCAACACCAATATCAGTGAAATTGAAAAAACCAGTGACATCTGCAGTTTCTTCTGTTATAAACACACCTAGATCGTTGAAAAATATAACTTCTGCTCCAGCTATAGGATTTAGAGTCTCAAAATCATAGACATAAACATCGATAAAGCTGTTCCCTGTTGTATAAGGTAGTTCTTGGTAGAATTGGACAAGTTCTCCTTCTCCTTCAAAATCAATAGTAATCAAAGTATAATTAGAGTTATAACCTGTTGGATAGACTTCAACAAGGTAATCACCTATGTCTAGAGAAGAAAATTGGCAATATCCAGTAATATCAGTAAAGTTACTGTCAATATATGAATAAAAAGCATCAGAAAGTACTACATTTGTCCCAGATATTGGTAGATAAGTAATCGCATCATAGACATAGACATCAATGTAACCAGTTTGAGCCTTTACCAATACAGAAGGGGAAAATTGAGTTGCCATTAATCCAAGTAACAAAATAGAAAAAACAAAGCCAAAAAGGACTTTTTTCCTATTATTCATTTTTAATTACACCATGTAATTTTGATAAATCTACTAGATAATTTATCATCTAGGGAGTTCAAACGGGATTTATAAAGGTTTCTTCTAATATTATCTGTCAATATAATATTGTTGAAAGAATCTTTTGATTAATTTTATAATTGTTTATGAGCCTGCTCTTTTCAAACTTCAGAAACCATCTAATATTCATTAAGTTAGATCATATAGTAGAAGAGATATGTCATTTTAATTTAAAACTTAAAAAGAGATGAAAAAGGAAACTATTTCCTCTTTTTACTGTATGCAGCTATATATTGCCAGAAATATAACAATCATCAACTTGATTTTCGTACGAATTTGTATTCATACATTTCTCTTGCACTCGAGTCAGTCGACAGGGACTGAACTACTCATGGTGCCATGAAGTAGGATATGTAACCACTAGTATATTCAGAAATCTCTGGAACAAAACTTAAAGAATAAAGGTCTTCAGAACCAGCTGATTCATCTATGGAAAATAGTTCTTAGATTATGAAAAAT
This sequence comes from Candidatus Heimdallarchaeota archaeon, assembly GCA_019894795.1. GTDB lineage: Archaea > Asgardarchaeota > Heimdallarchaeia > Heimdallarchaeales > Heimdallarchaeaceae > UBA460. The sequence goes on from JAGXNV010000132.1 coordinate 7,672, forward strand.
TGGATTTCATAGCTGAAGGGAAAAAAAATAAAAAAAATGAAGAAAAGAGAGTTTAATTTTGCAGTTTTAAGCTCTTTCTTTTCTTACTAATTAACTGTATTATAAGTAACATCGGAATTACCAATGCAATTGAGATATTCTTTCCATTAAATTCGCTAATTATAGGTGGTTCAGCAGGCGTATCTAGTGGGAATCCATCATATCTAGCACCATCAAAGTTATCGATGATATAACCGATACTTACATCGTAACCTTCTGACCAGTAATTACCTTCCAGACTTGCTATATCCCAAAAAGTGTTGTGTGACTGTGTGTCTCCTCCATCATAAGCTTGTGAGATATAAGAAATAAACACTTGTGCTAAATTATTATCGTAGAAGTTGTTATGATGAATTACGTTTCCGTCTCCATAATAATCTAGATAAATAGCATACTCATAGTTCTCTC
>JAGXNV010000133.1 GCA_019894795.1 Candidatus Heimdallarchaeota archaeon
CTTCTCTATATTGAACACCTAATGTAGAACTATACTCTGTTGGGTTCACTGTGCTATTATACAAAAGAACATAATCTTCTCCATAAATGAACGTTGAGAAGAAACCATCTGAGATATGATTTGATACAGGAATTGGGCTGAATAACCAGGTATCAGCCGGCATAGAGGCATAGTACATATTAACAAAATTTGTACTTTCTTGTGCGTCACCTAAAATTAAAGTCCTAGTATCGCCTTCAACCTTATATTCAAAATCTGAAGGATTAGTATAAGAGATTGCTTGAGAATGTTCTCTAATATCTATTCCATCGAATGTTCCCCAGAACATCCTAAGAGGATTTAGAAACATAAAACTTAACAAATCTGTGTCTTCAGCTACCGCAATAACTTTCTCAACTTCAAAAAATACATCACTGAACCCTTGTTGATCAACTGGAATCATCAATTCCATGACACTATTCAAACTGCCTATACCTATTCCATATGGTTCAGAATAGTCATAGATATACCACAAATCACCATTTCTATCAACTACTGTTTCAACAACATCCTGATAAAGTGACGGTGGTGTTATGCTGAATCTTTCAGTATTCCAATTATGGAGAAACCCGAAATGATGTGTGATGTTCATCGTAGCCATTATAACATCATCATACTTTGTATGAAAAATGTGGATATACCCATTAGCATAATCAACATCAAAATATGTGATGTATAATAGATCATGAGCGTTTATTTGATAAATCTTTAAATTTAGTGTGTTCGCAGGCATCCAATTATAAGAGTAAAAAACCAAATCTCCAAGAACTGTAAAAATACTATAAACAATCCCTAGATTTATGTCTGTGTTATATGTAGTTCGAATTTCAAGACCTATGGCATCCTCTTCAATTACTTCAAAAGTTGCTTCACCATCTACATAGTACAGGTGAACTAACCTATCTGTAGTTGCTGTTACTATATGCAAAAATAAGTGTAAATCTCCATGCATATCTACAATTGGAAATGATTCTTCAATCCCTCCTCCCTCTTCAAATCCTGTCATATAGAGAACATCTTCATTGTCAGCAGCTGATGCGAAAGTGAGAACAGGCGAAAGAACAAGTAATACAAAGAGTAGAGATAGTTTAGTCTTATATTTCATACAATCACAACAATACAATCACAACAAGTTTTATTTGTCACATATATATCTCTTATTAAAGAAAGATAACCATCTAAAAGAGTTATTTCTCTGTTCTTGAAAGTTTTTCTGAAGAGTGAACAATACCTATCCTACTTGGGAATTTCTGAAGCATTTATCAGTCTTGTTCTAAAGCATAACTTCAAAGAGATGTAGTTTGATCTTGATTGTTTTGAGAAAAAGATAAGGAGTGGTATTCAACTGCTAATTCCGAATTAATTAAAAACTTTAAAACTGCTACAAAAGATGTTATCAAAAAACAGGATAACAGAGATGACTTCAGATTCCAGTAGATTTCTTATGGAAGTCATTTTCTGGAATGGTTTAATAATCAAAAATACTGATCTTGTTGAGGATGTCAAAAGTTGTTTTAAAACTGAACAATAAAATAATCATTATTTTCATGTGGTTTTCACTAAAGAATTAAATATTTCAAGTTTCATAATATTATTGTGAAAACTAAATTTTTAGCTCTAATTATCTCTGGAACAATTATTGTAGCTACCACTGTCACTCTTCTTGTCATCTATCTTCCTCGCGAAAATTTACCTGATCCTAGCTTTAACTGGACATTCCCGTCTAATAGTACTTATCACGACGATTATGTCAAAGTATCCTATATGGTTCCCATGAGAGATGGAATTCGATTAGCTACAGATGTTTATTTCCCTGTAGAGATCAATGAATCACTTCCAGTGATTCTCGTTAGAACACCTTATGATAAAGATTTGATGGTGATGTTCTTGTCAAGTTATGTTTTACGAGACTATATACTAGTTTTGCAAGATACAAGAGGATTTTATGAATCTGAAGGAGACAAAGGCATGCCATTTTTCTCTGATCAAATTGATGGTCACGACACTTTATCTTGGATCACTGTCCAACCTTGGTGCAATGAAAAAATAGGTACATGGGGGCCTTCTGCGCTGGGAGTAGCTCAATACCTAATGGCTCCAAATGCTCCAAGTTCTTTAGTATGTCAACTTCCAATGGTCGCAACATCAGATAGCTACACTGCGTCTTTCAGGGGAGGACAGTTGCGTTATGAACTCCTTGTTCCTTGGTTGGAAGATAATAGTTACCCAGTAGACATGTTTGATCTTCTGATGGAACATGAAAAACTTGATGATTATTGGTCTGAAGGAAGGATTGTAAATAATTACTCTGATGTAAACACAGCTTCTCTACACTTAGGTGGGTTCTATGATATTTTTTGTCAAGATACAATTAATGCTTTCATGGGATACCAATACCAAGGGGGTGTATCGACAACAGGAAATGCTAAACTTATTATGGGTCCTTGGGTTCATGGTATGGCAACTGTTCCGACAGGTTCAATGACCTTCCCGTATCAAAATCTCGGGATAATGTTCAAAGCAGGTGATGCGTTGTTTGAAAAATGGTTGAAAGATAATTCCACCCTCTGGGATCAATTACCAACAGTTGCTTTTTACTTAATGAGTTCATTAGAATATAATCCTGAGACAAAAGGGAATGGTTGGTTTCAATCCGATAAATGGCCTCTTGATACAACTGTAAAGGAGTTATTTCTTTATAACAACCTTAGTCTTCTTCCTATAGCAAGTGATAATCCTATAGGTCAAATGAGTTATACTTTTGAACCAAATTCACCCGTACCTACAATTGGTGGAGGTAATCTTAATATTCAAGCTGGAGCATACGACCAGCAGTCTATTGAAGATAGAGATGATGTGTTAGTATTCTCAACACCTATTCTGACTGAACCTATAACAGTTGTTGGCCAAATTGACTTATCATTGTTCATCAGTTCTAATTGTACAGATACAGATTTCACAGTGAAATTAACTGATGTTTATCCTGACAATACTTCAATGCTGATTACAGACACAATTCTTAGAGTAAGAAATAGGGATTGTGTGGAAAATTGGGACTTTATTACTCCTGGAAGTATTTACAATCTTGAAATCCCTCTCGATAGTACTGCCTATCATTTTAATATAGGGCATCAGCTACGTATTGATATTTCGAGCTCAAACAGTCCAAGGTTTGAAGTCAATCCAAATACTGGAGATGGGTTATGGGATAACGATACAACTCTAATAGCAAATAATACCATCTACACAAATTCTGTAAATGCTTCCAAACTAAGTCTACCTACAGTAAACCTTGATGCTTTAACTCCATTCGATTTCGATGAAGTTCAAGCTAGTCAGCAAATGTCACATGAGATGTATGAACCAAAAGTAGATGTTCAGATTATTTACAAATTATCGATTTTTGCGTTTGTAGTAAATCTTAAGGGAATAAGAAAAATTATGCTTTAAGTTTTCTTACTCTCTAATTACTCTTTTTCCACTTAAATTTAACTTGAATTCCCTAACAATTTCAGGTGTGAGGGTTGTTCCTTTCTGGTTCTCAAATTGTATTGCATCAAATGGACACTGAACTACACATGCTCCACACTGAACACATTCATTAGTTCTATTAAACACAACAACTTTCTTTTCTTCATCTAAATCAAAACAATTTCTAGGACATACCGATATACATATCCCCGTACCTTTGCATCTCTCTTCATCCAATACAACGGAAAATGCTTTATCTTCGTGAGTGTCACTTTTGAAATTGGGAGTAGTTCCAGCTAAATCTATTACAATGATTAAAGATACAATAAAGGAAAAGATACACCATCTCCCAAATAACCAAGGTTCAAACTCTTTTATGATTACTGTATAAATTACAACTCCTAGTAAAGCAAAACTTGAGATAAAGAGAAGTATGAGCAATTTACTCCATCCGAAGAAAGCATTTCTACCTTGTTTTTTCTCTAACTGTAAGATTGGTTCATAAAGAGGATACGAGATGAATGTAACAAGTGAAATTGACCATACTTGTATCCATAAAGCTAGAAGTTCTTCATAAAAAAAGGATACCCAGATTATAGTTAAAAGCAAAGAAAGCGGGAAAGCCCAGAGTACTGCCATCTCAATTCTATGTTTTAGAGGAAATGTCACTTTTCGCATTTTCTCGGATTTGGTAAAATTATCTTTTAGAAATTCCTTGATATCTTTGATATCTACAGGGCCCCAGATAACTTTCCAAGATGTTTTCTTTTGAATAACTTTAGATTCGACACCTGGAGCTGCAAGTTGAGGTAGAACGATTTTCTTGTGGTTTACTTTATCTTCAATCCCACTGGTTTTAATCACTGAGATTACACTATGATTATTCAGATAACCTCCTGTCGCTGCACACCAGACATTTATTCCTTTAGTATTTGCAACAAGTAGATAACAATCTATTTCCTTAAGAGCGCGCTTTACTCTTCTGACAGTTAGTTGAAAATTGCAAGTAAGTAAGACAGGAGAGTTTTCATCTGGTTTACCAATTATCTTTAACCCAGTTTTCGCAGGAAAAGGGAATAACCTTAGCATAGTTTCAATAATATTTACCCACAGATCCATTAACCAACTTTGTAATCCAGTCATAATTCATCCTCTTTTGCATTTTTGGCAACAATCTCTATAAAATTTCCAAGGAAGTTCTTTCTTACTGAAATCATTTCATAACCAGACAGTTGTAATTTCAACTCTATATCCTTAAGAGCTGATGTTGAAGTTTGTGTAAGAATATAAGTTATAATGACAAGTGGTGTTCGCAACAAGAAATTTATCATCCTTTTCAGTATTGATTGTGGTCTATTCTCATCCCCTAGAATAAATAAACCCTTAGTTTTGAGTATTCTCTTTGACTCTTTAAGAGTAAAGTTCAGCTCATCTTCACTTAATTCAGATAAGCACAATCCACTCAAGATTTTATCAAAACTTGAATTTTCAAATTTATCAAGTTCAGCTACACCCATTTCAAGCAATTCCAAGTTACTTTGGCATTCTTTCTCTTCTGCTCGTTTTCGTGCAATTTCAAGCATCTGCGGATTGATATCAATACCTACTACTGTAGCTTCTTTCAACACTGCTCTAATACTTAGCATACCTGTGCCACAGCCTATATCTAGAACATGGTCATTTTCTTCAATATTCTCAATAAGTCTGTCATATATTTTGTTTATTTTACCAAGTGTAAGTATGGCAATACCTCTATCGTATCTAGAAGGTGATGACTCTAACATTTTCATATAGACATAACTCAAGCGTAGTAACCAGAATTACATTATTTTTACAATATTAGAACTTAATCCAAAATGTTTATTTTGAACCTATTTGAAAAATCTAACAATGGTTTCTTTACTCGCTAGAATTATCAATACTTATTCACGAATAATTGGTAGAATTCTTATGTTCATTTTACCTATTACTGTTTTAACAGGAATTATTTATCTCAATATTGTGCAAGCTGGAGCTCCTTCACTGATCCCACTTGCAGTGGATATAGCATGGTATGTTTTTCTCTTTAACTGTCTTATTCTATCCTTTAATGGTGTTTTAGTCTCATTATCTTTCGACGGAGAAGTAAAAAAACTTACTAAGAAAGGGACACCAATCAATTCAGCTGTTGGATTTAGAAATTTAGAGAAGAAATATAAAGCGAGCAACCTTTACTTACTAATCATTTTATTCTTTGTAGTTTTAGCTTATGGGTTATATATATTATCTACCTACGCTTCAGCAGACGTAGCTGAGTGGTTTGGATTTTCTGCAGAAGGTTTAGCTACACTCACATTTTACTTAGCAATCAGCAGTATTATTTTTGCTTTCTCAGCAACTATAATCATTAAAGTTCCTACATTAACTGGATTAACAGAGGGAAGCTTATTACAATATTATAGCGCATCGCGTCATCCCTTCGTTCTCAAATCTTTTATTTCAGAGGCGATATACACTTTACTTGACCCAATTACTAGAGTCTATTTCTTGCAATGGTCAGAGATTATATCAAATGATATCTGTAATGATTTCTCTCCGAAACACTCACCAACATCCGAAAGGCAATCGTTAGCAGTTCATAATGTTCTGGTACTATTATATCTCCATTATCGATTCCCAGAGATTATTGATAAGGATAATTTAGAAAAGGAATTATTTAGAATCGTAGGATTCGATACAGTAGAGAAGATAATTTATGGTGATGAACTTAATCTGAAAGATTGGATAACAATCTTCGAATATTTCACAAAAAACTCTCCTGAGATTTTCCTTATTATCGATCGTATTATCTTAACTTTGACAGAAACACCCGAACAGTTTGACTCAAAGGATTTCTGGATAAGTTCTGCTGTCCCACCTATTCAGAAGAAAGAAGAATCTCAAGATATACTCTTCTTCATCCTAAATCGCAAAAAAGGGTACACTGATCCTCAAAGGATTAAAATGAGTTATCATGGGGCAGATGAATTATCACCTCATGACTTAGAAATTGAGTTTACAATTCGAGCATTTGATGATTTTGTCACAATTCCAGAGGATACTTCACTTTTCTTAACTCAAGAATTAAGACAATTAATCAGACTTACAACTGGAATCTTGCATCAAGGTACAGGTATTTGGCTCTCAGTTCATTCAGAAAATATAGGTTCCAATCTGATTGCTGTGGCTTTTACATCAGATAATGAACCCATAGAAACACAAATTTTCGAATTAAGAGTTGTTAGAGGTTTCAAGTTTTATTTGCAATCTTGGGGTCCTAGAATTTTAGCATCTTTAGGTATCTTTCTCCCAATTATTCGAGCTATACTCGGATTTTAATAATTTCTTAATGCGGAGAATAATTCCAGAAGATATTTATTTCTTCAATGGGAAAATTTACTGAATACATTGAATGTAGATGATCCACGAATCAGGGAAGCATATTTATACAAAAAATTAAGTAACAACCGCGTTCAGTGTACAACGTGTCACGTAAACTGCTCTTTAGAGGAAGGGGAGAGTGGTATATGTAAAACAAGAAAGAACATTGAAGGAAAACTACACACACTTATCTATGGTGATATCTCTAGTTATAGTCTTCACCCCATTGAAAAAATGCCCGCATATCAATACTATCCAGGTTCTGTAGCTTTAACATTTGGCAGTTGGGGATGCAATATAAATTGCGATTGGTGTCAGAACTGGGATATCACTATGCATAAACCTCCTGAAAAATATACCAATGCAAGTTTGATGACACCAGAAAAAGTTGTCGAAAATGCTAATTTCAATCCATCAATTAATGGTGTTTGTTTCTCTTTTAATGAACCCACTCTTTCTTTTGAATTTGCCCTAGATGTATTCCAAATGCTTCCAAATGACTTTTACAAGTATTTTGTATCAAATGGTTATATGACAGTTGAAGTTCTCGATCTTCTCATAAGTTCTGGTTTGAATGGAATGACGGTCAGTTTCAAAGGAACGGAAAATGTTACTGATGCCTTACTGAATATTCAGCAGAGAAAAATTTGGGATAATCTGCAAATAGCGGCTCAAAGAGGTATTCATCTAGAATTAGCTTACTTAGTGATACCAACAATCAACGATGACGAAGAATTTATTAGAGATTTCTCACAAAAAGTGATTCATAGGTTATCTGCTAATATTCCTGTACATTTTCTAAGATATTTTCCCTCTTATTTAACAAAAATCGAAAAAACTTCTGTTTCGAATCTTCAAAAAACTTATACTATTGCCAAGAATGAAGGGTTAGAGTATGTTTATTTAGGTAACATACCTGGTCATCCATTTCAAAATACCTACTGTCCAGATTGTTCAGAACTATTATTGAAGCGAGATCAATTTTCTTTAACCTTCAGTCAACTTACTTCTGATAACAGATGTCCAAGTTGTAATTTTCCTGTTCAGATATTTCCTTATAGACCTCAATACATCAACAAGTAATATCTTCAATATCAAAGGGAATTTGCATTAAGTTTAAATTAGTG
>JAGXNV010000134.1 GCA_019894795.1 Candidatus Heimdallarchaeota archaeon
ATGTTAACTATATCGAGAATAAATTATATTCCAATACAGAACATGGTTTACATTTAGAGTCTAGTGATTCTTGTAATATAACAGAAAATTTGTGTTATAGTAATACAAGAGATGGCATTTACCTTTCTAATTCATTACTCAATTCGCTAACTCATAATGAATGTTATCTCAATAATTATAATGGAATTTACGTCTTGTCTGGAAGCTTTAACACTTTAGAAAATAATTATTTACACAATAATAATAGAGATGGAATTAAAATTACTAGTTCAACTTCTAATACAATTGCAAACAATACTCTATATAATAATGACTGGTATGGTATTAGCAACTATGCTACATCTACATCCATTTTAGATAATAATGCTACCAAAGATGGTTTTGGAATCTTCTTAAGTAGTCAAGGAGCTTATGATGGGTTATCTGTAGGTGGCAATACTGTAAACGGTAAACCTTTAGGTTACATAAATGGATTAGGTGAAGCAACTTTAGCTCCAAATGTTTATGGACAGCTTATCCTTGCGTTTTGTAATGGAACAACAGTGAAGGATGAAACTATTGCAGATACTAGCATTGCGTTAATTATGGTTGGTTGTGAAAATATTACAGTTGACAACTGCAACTTTGATAATAATAACTTTGGTAGTATTCGTCTTGTTAATTCAATGAAGACAACAATTCAAAATACCAAATGCAGTTACAATGAGGAATATGGAGGGATATATAGCACAGGTACTCCAACTAATACCTCAATCTATAATGTCACAGCTAACAACAATCAATTTGGTATTTTCTTAATGGGAGCTACCGTTTTTAACGTATCACACTGTACAGTAATGTCCAATTTTTGGTATAATACCCGTTTTCAAGGATGTGTTGCTGGAAACATTAGATACAATGTAATTACTAACAGCGCTGCTGTAGGAATGCTCCTCTATGGTTGTGACTACACAAATATCTCATATAATTGCTTCGAAGACAACTTAGGTTATGCAATATATTCAGATGATGATTCTTGGTATAACTGGATACATCATAACGCCTTTATTTCCAACAATTTAGGAGGAACTTCGCAAGCTTTTGATGATTCATTGTTCAACATGTGGGATGATCCTTGGAATATGGAAGGCAACTATTGGGACGATTGGGTAAGTGGAAATTATACTATAGATGGGATAGGGCAAGCAAATGACAGTTATCCATTAGGAGATGTTCCTCCAGGCGTTATTATCTATGAATTTAATCAATTTTCGCTTCTGATTTTCTTACTTCCTGTAGTATTTGTCTCAATGGTAATCATCAGAAAGAGAAAGAGATAGTTTACCTTCATTTCTTTTTTTACTTTTTTTATTGTATAATAGTAATTTACATAAATAGATGCATTTTCTTAATGCTGGAGACCATCAGATGAATCACGAATACGTCGCTAATAACATGCATCCCTTCTTTGCTACTATGACTAGAAAATATACTGGTCCTGTTTTTGATGCTCATACTCATTTAGGCTCTGTTGAAGATGTTAAAACCATGGTTGAGTATTCTGAAAAATTCAACGTTAAAAGAACCTACGGTATTGTAAGAGACTATGAAAGCAAAGCAAAGTTGGAAGATGCTTTCCCTGATTTCTTCGTTTATTCGATCTTTTTATCAATTCAAGATGCTATAAAAGGGGACATAGACATATCTCTCAATCATCTCGATAATGCTTATGAGAAAGGTTTCTCACTAGGTAAATTATGGTTCTCACCTAGATGGGTTAGATATTTTGAAGGAGACTTGAAAGATAGATTTCGAACAAAAGATGTTCATCTCAATGACCCCAATTTAGAACCAATCTTTGCTAGACTAGAAGATCTACGATTCACTCTTTTACTTCATGTTAGTGACCCAGATTTACTTTATGCGAAGAATTACCAACCCACCAGTAAATATGGAATTAAATCCGACCATCTTGAAGCCTTAAAGAATATCTTAGAACGCTATCCTAAATTAAAGATAGTTGGGGCTCATATGGCTGGACAACCTGAGAATCTCCAACAGCTAGATACTTGGTTAGATAACTATCCTAATTTCTATGTCGATACAGGCTCAGCAAAATGGATGGTAAGAGAATTTGCAAACAAGAAGGAGGAAGTTCTTAAGTTCTTTACTAAACATTCAGAACGTATTCTTTTTGGAACAGATTTTGTTGCTGGTAGAAAAGATCGAGAACCTATTCCGGGTTATTATATCAACAGATTTCTAAGTTTTCAAGCGCTCTTGGAGACAGATGCAAAGGAGATTCCTTTTCCGATTCCAGATCCTGAAAATGATAATAAAACAGTTATTAACGGTCTTGATCTCCCTCAGAGTATTTTGAAAAAGATATACTGGGAAAACAGTTCAAAATTATTTGGTTAAGTAAGGTAAGTGATATTGATAAGAATAGATTGTTATAGTAGAAATTCCTTTTATTAGAAAAACAAGAATCTAGTGATTACAATGCTACAAAAAGCTATAACTGTTATTAAAACAACGAATATATTTTCATTAATCTTCAATTCTGTTGTAATAATATTAGGTATAGTTTACCTTTTCTTTCCAGGTTATTCAGTGATTTGGAATATTTTCGGGTATATATATGCAATTGCTATTGCTTTAAATTTCTATCAGATTTATTATAGTGATCGAAGGTTACATCTCAAAGGTAAAGCTGGAGGTCAAATCTATGTATTAGGATTCTTCTATCTCATTTTCCAATCTTTATTTGTTTTATTCATGAATTTTGGAAATATGTTTATCTCTATAACTTACTCAAATCTTTTGGCTGACAACATTTACTCATATCTTCTAGTGTCTGTAGGATTCTTCGGTGTGTTCATTATCGGTTTGATAATCAACGTAATTATTTTGCGTAATCAAAATAAACCAGATCTTTGGATTGAGGAGTATATAATAAAAGAACGATCATTTCTTGAGGGATCCTTGTTCAGAAAAATCTTAAGAATTCTGCTCATTATTTCTAGTATTTTAGGTATTGTTGCAGGTTTTCTTAGTTCCTTCTTAATAATTGCAGGGGTCAATTCTGGTAGAGTATTGGGTTTTGGTAGTGTATCCATTTCTCAATTGGGAGAGTCTTGGGGTTTAGTGTTCATATCTTGCTCTGTAATTCTAATCAAACTAATTCGTAGGAAAGCATACCCATACCTATTTTATCCAACTCTAATACTAGGTTTAATAGTATCAACAATTAGTTTCTTACCAATTTCATCTACACCATTCGTGATTAGGGACGCGCAAAATGGTTTCGATGAAGCTTTTAATCCAGCATTCAATGGAGACTGGAAAGCTGAAATTACCCCCGAAATTGAGGAATATTTTCTTGAAAAGCCTTATTATCTTATGCAATATTATCTGGGTGTACCACCGAAGGAATGTGTAATCATACGAGATGTACCATTCTTTTATGGTTCGCAAAGCTCATTTGAAGTTGATCAAAATATTAGCTTGTTCTTTGATGTATACCTGCCACTGAATTCAGGTGTAGGATTACCTGGCGATAATTCAACTCTAATTCGCATTCATGGAGGAGGATTGGTAATGGGTGATAAAGGGATTTCTAACATGATGCAGATGAATAAGTATTTTGCTGCTCAAGGATACATTGTTTTTGATATTCAATACGGTCTTATTGATACAGGAAGTTCCGATTTCATTACTCCTGAATATCGGAAAGGAAATTTCACTAAGGAAGACATCATAAGACATGTAGGGAATTTCACTTACTTCCTCGCTGATCATGCAAACGACTATGGTGCTAACCTTGATTCAGTTTTTATCTCAGGTGGTTCTGCAGGAGGTTTTTTAGCATCAGCAGCTGCATTGATGACAAGTAATGGCACATATTCAGATATGTTCAGCCCAGATCTAACAATAAATGGATTAATTCCTTATTATCCTGCTAACAGAATTTCTGTTGAAGATAATCCATTTGATAACCCTGGTATCTTAGTAGATGAAAACAGTCCAGCGTGTTTAATATATCATGGTGCTCAAGATGGTTTGGTTCATCCTGAAGTTTCTCTCGATTTATATGATAGATATATAGAAAATGGAAATACAAATTGTACTCTAATCTTGATGCCTTTTGCAGGGCATGCTTCTGATGTTTACTTCACTGGTAATTACAATCAAATATTTCTTTACTTCATGGAACGGTTCCTGTATTTATTTCATTGAAAAAGGATATTCAATTTTAATAGGCAGTTGAACCTAATTTAACTGAATGTTTATAAGTGTCAATTGAGATAAGTGTTCATAGTAGAATTTGACTGGAAGGAAAGAGCAGAAAGTATAACTCTCTTTCAATACATTGAGTTTCTAACATTTGACAATTAAAAAATAGTGTTGAAGATGAGTGAAAAAGAACTAAGCGAGATTAAAAAACTACAACAAGGGATCTTTGATTATCTAGAAGGTTTCTCAGTAATTCTTAGTAGTTTAGGGAATAAGAAGCGAATGTATATTATGGCCTTACTAATAGATGGTCCTAAGTTACTAACATCTATTGAGAAGGAGTTAAAATTAGGAAAAACAGCTCTAGCTCATCATATCAATCTTCTTCTAAAAGCCAATTTAATAGAAAGGGTTACAAGAGGAGAATATAAAATCTCAGAAGATGGTTTAGAATTTTTAAAAGAAAATTTCAGCATTTATGGTGCTTCTTCATTTAGGTCAAAAGAGAAAACTGAACAGAGTCAAAGAAGATATAATAGAGTCTATAAGCTTCGAACTGAAGGTAAAAGTGCAACAAAGGAAATCTCAATAAAAGCCAAATTCCAGAAGCACAATCTGACTTTAGTTGGAGCTATGACAGGAGCTCTGAAAGCGTTAGGATGCAAAATTACCGTAGATGAAGTTGCAGGATTTACAGGTTATGGATTTTTAATCAATGTCCCAAAAGATGGATTATGGTCGTCTAGCCCCACATCTCATAAAGGGTTCAAAATAATTCTTCAAGCTATCTCCAAATTTGGATGGAAAATAAAGAGGTATTCTGAAGAAGAAGCTTTACCTTCAGATTTTTCATATTCAAAACCATTATCAATGAGAGATGAAGTTAGAGCTCGTAATATCTTTGAAATGATAAAAAAGGAAATTGACAAAGATTTACCAGTGGTACTTTGGGGTGTTCATGTGCCAGAATACGGGATAGTAACAGGGTATAAAAATGACAACTATATTGTAAGTTCTATCCACACATTAGATGAGAGGTTCAGAAATCAAATCCCGTATAACAAATTAGATGCAGAAGGAGCAGTTAATGTTTACATGTTTGAAGAGAAGATTGATCAAAAGATTGAAAGTGAGGAACACAAAGAGTCGATAAAAAGAGCAATAAAATTCGCTGGGAGCAGGAAGCTTGCTAACGACTCGTTTATCTCAGGAATAGAAGCATATGACACATGGATTGCACATTTAGATAAAGGAATAACAGAGGAAACGAAGTATTTTGGTAATATCTACATGATTAACTCTTATTTGGATTCACGCAAAAGCGTCGTAGAGTATCTTGGAAAACTTATAAAAATCTACAGAGGGACTCCCCAGATTACTGAATTGTACCAAACGTTCTATGAATATCAAAAATCTGTTAAAATTTACAACCAACTTTCAACTCTTTTCCCAAGACGGGGATTAGAAACTGTAACGGATGAAAAATGTAAAAGAGCTATAAATCTATTAGGTCTATTAAAAAAACATGAAAGTGAAGCAATAGATTGTATGAAAAAAGCTGTAGAGATATGGGAATAACTTCAATAGTTTACAAATGATTATCCCCATAGTCTAAAGATTGATGTCTGAAATATAAGTCATATAATTTCCAATATTTCCCACGTTTAGACATTAATTCTGTATGAGTTCCCTCTTCTTGAATTAATGCATCATCAATTACTATAATCCTATCAGAATTTTCCACAGTAGTCAATCTATGAGCGATTATAATTGCAGTTCTATCCTTTAAAAGAATCTTCAATGCTTCTTGGATTAAAGATTCTGTATAGGCATCAATAGCACTAGTTGCTTCATCTAGAATCAAAATTTTTGGGTCTGATAAGAGTGCTCTAGCAAATGCTACTAACTGTTTCTGCCCTGCTGATAGTTTTGTTCCTTTTTCGCCAACTTCTGTATCTAATCCTTCAGGTAAACTTTGAATAAACTCCCATGCGTAAACTGATTTAGCTGCCCCAATTACTTCTTCACGTGTTGCATCTAGTTTTCCATATCTTATGTTTTCCTCAATTGAACCTGAGAATAAGATATTATCTTGAAGTACTATTCCAATTTGGTTTCTATATTCATCTAATTTATACTTCTTAATATCCACTCCATCAACAAGAATTTCTCCTTCTTTAACATCATAGAAGCGTGAGATCAGAGAAATCAGAGTAGATTTACCAGCGCCAGTTTTACCTACTATCGCGCAAGTCTGTCCAGAAGGTATTGTCAGGGTAAATTCTTTGTAGAGTGGTTCGTTTGGGAGATAGAAGAAAGTCATATTTTTGAAGGCAATTTCTCCTTTTACTTCACTAATACTCACAGGATTTTTATCTTCAGTCACTGCAGGATTACTATCCATTAAGCTGAAAATCCTTTCTACAGCTGCTAATCCTGCTTCAAATTGATTGAAAAATTGAGTTATTTGCATCAGGGGGAAGAAAAATCGATTTAGCATCAATATGAAAAATATCAATGTAGAGATCTCGATTCTCTCAGTCACTATTGTCCAATTTCCACCATAATATAATATAAGAAAAGTTCCTATCCCGAAAATCATTTCAACAAAGGGGAAGTATATACTTATTCCAATAGCTCTGAAAAATGCAGCACGATAATTATTTTGGTTAATTTCCTTAAACCTTGTAAATCCTTCTTCTTCTTGATTAAATGATTTGGTTATTTCTATTCCAGATATAGATTCTGACACATTTGCGTTTAGTATTGCAATAGTTTTTCGCCACTTCTTTGATGTTCGTTTTGCGAGTATTCTAGCTCCCATTGCAACACCAAATAGGAATGGTAAAACTGACAAAGCAATCAAAGCGAGTAGAACATCTGTGACTAATAAAATAACCATTATTGTTAGCATGACGAAAATATTGATAAGAAATGATGTTGTTAGTTGGACCATATTCCCTATTGTATCGGTATCTGAAGTAACCCTACTTACCAATTTTCCACTCTTATTTTCATCATAAAAAGCCATATCTTGGATTAACAATTTCTCATAGCAATCCTTTCTTACATCTCGCAAAAGATTACCACCTAGAGTGGCTAATAGATACATCGCACGGTACTGACCAAGCCAATTTGTTGCATAAAGAATTGCTACACCTGTAGCTAGAATGTAGACTAGATAACTGATTTTTCCAGGAGTTATACCCTGTGCAGCTAAATCGAGATATTCAGAGACATCCATTACTCTAAAGATAATTCCTTGTTCAACAAAATCTATCACGAATTTAATTAAATATGGTATTCCAATGCTAGAACCAGTTGTTATTACCATCCATCCTAAAACCTTCAGAAAGGTGGGCAGATCGTGTTTACCCATATAAGTAAAGAGTCGTTTAAAGAGGTAAATATCACCATATTTACGATCATATTTCTCGTCAGGTATATTGTCAATGAAACCCATTCAATCAATCCTCCTTACCCTCTTCAGGTTTTACAAATTTATCACGAATTTCTGAGAATCTAGCAAAAACTCGCCAGTAATCTACTGATGTCTTTAACAGTTCATCATGTTTACCCATTGCGACAATCTTTCCTTGCTTCATTACGATAATTAAATCAGAAAGACGTATCTGTCTCTTATACACATCTGACG
>JAGXNV010000135.1 GCA_019894795.1 Candidatus Heimdallarchaeota archaeon
CTCTTAGACTCTTGACTCGTTCATTCATTTGCTAACCACCAATTTTGACCTGTAAATTAAAGGTCTCAAGTTTTTCTTTAAGTTGGAGCATCCTTTCGTCTGATGGAGGATTAGTATTATTTAATTGATATGGTTTTTCCAATCGGCGATACTTATCCTCACCAAATTGATTGTACGGCAGAATATCGACCCTGACAACACATTTCAAACTTGATATATACTCACCTAACTGTGCAATATTTTCCTCGGTATCAGTTATATCAGGAATTATTGGTGTGCGAATTATAACCTTCTTATTCTTTTCACACAAATATTCTAAGTTCTGAAAGATTCTATCGTTCTTAACTCCAGTATATCTTACATGTTCTTCATTGTCAAGCAATTTTATATCATAAAGAAATAGATCAACGTAATCAACTATACTCTCAATTATTTTTCTAGGTGCATATCCAGAAGTATCAACACAAGTATGAATATTGTGAATTTTACATTCCTTTAGGAGAGAAAACAGGAAGTCTGGTTGCATTAAAGGCTCGCCACCAGAGATAGTTATTCCACCACCTGACTCATCATAAAAAATTACATCCTTCAAAACTTCACTCATAATCTCAGAAACTTGAACTTTTTTGCCTACTGTATCTTTTCCACATTTCTTAGCGGTTACTGAGACTCGAGCGTAAGGGACTTCTATTTCCTCAAGGTTTGGGTTTATGCTTTCAGGATTATGACACCAACGACAACTGAGTGGGCACCCTTTGAAGAAAACAGTGGTTCGAATACCAGGACCATCATGTACTGCAAAATGCTTGATATTAAAAATTATTCCACTATCTGTCTTCATTAGAATGCCTTCCAAAATATATTTAGATGCAATTTTTAATTGATTATTATAAAATTATTTTTTTAGTTTTTTTTCAATTCTTTTTCTATCATTTTCGCTTAATACTTCCAGACCTGCGAGCATATCTTTATCATATTTGGTCAAGTCAATGCAATTTTCGTGAAACCATCTAAATGAAAGATGATCTTGATAATAGAAAGGCGCCCCTAGCCGTATAAATTCTTTTTCAATTGTTTCATTACATTTCTTACATTTTGCTCGACCACTTCTAGCATATTCGATTTTCAATCTGTTTTCTCTTTTTGAAGTAAAAAGACTTTTGCCTATATTTTTGATGAATATATCAAGCACTTCTTTAGGGTTCTTTCCTCCTAAAAGATCTACATCAATTTTCAAATGAAAAACATCATAATTTCCCACGAAAAAGGCTAATTTTGCAGGTTTCATATACTTAAGTTCGGGTTCAATTTTCATACTGGGAGGGAGTCTATTATGCTTTAAAATATATTTAGCACAACAAACAGACAAGAGATCTGAGATGCTTCCTTTATCAAGTTCTTCTAATTTGTTATTTTTTTACTCTTCCAAAGGTATCCCTAATTATTGTGATATTCATTTCTTTGAGAAATTCTCTTTTTTTTATTAATACAAAAAAAGTATTAGGAACTTCATTAATGATTTTTCCTATTTGAAAGTTTACAGAATTGATAAAATACCCCCATTCTTCATTTGTATCTAACTGTATCTTCAATTCAATCACCTAATAGGTTCATTCTAAATTATTAAACTTTACTTAAACCTAAGAAGAGTTAGAAAGAAAGAAAACAGTCATTTGGCAAGTATAACCTAGTTTCAAATGTGCGAAATAATAAAATTAATGAAGATTTTTTCTCCATTTATACATCTCTAGAAGAAACAGTCTTTCTACTATTACGAGTTGCTCTTTTAGATGCTTTCTTTACTAGTTTAGCTACTTCTAAATTTAATGTATCATAGAATTCAGAAGATACGTTGTAATCCCCTAGAGTCTTAACATATTCCTTAATTTTTGATTTCACAATCAGCATTTCTATAGTTTCTTCTTTTGTTTTCTTTTTTGACATTTTCAAAGCTCCTTATGTGTGTAAACAATTAACAATTCTTACTATATAAATCTAGAGTTTGCATTTGTTTCAGCCTAATCTCTTTTTCTGAAAATTGCATATTTCTCAAGAATTATCCCTCTCTTAACAGTTATACTTATAGTGATCTTTAGTAAGAAGCAATCTCACAGTGAAGAATATATGCCGACTAGAGATATGCTAATCGTGTATAAAAAATCTGAATTTTTAACTTGGTTAATTCGAATTTCTAACCTAACTGTCTGGATTATTATCATTACAACATCAATCATAGTATTTGCTCAAATTAATCTCGATATCAGTCTATTCTGTAACTTCTGACAATCTTTGTAATTGCAATCTTCAGATTCTTGAACGGATTATTTATACGCGTTCATAATCTTATCTAAGAATCTCTCGAATAATAGTAGGGATTATTATCCAGTTTGGTTCTGAGTTGTATCTACACTTATGGAGTAATAACAATTATACACTATGCAGCTATATTTTTAGGTGTATCTTGGAATGTACTAACCTTGATAGCCATAATAGCTGTTACATTGATGTTGAAGGATTAAATAGGATTATGATAGCTATTTCAACATTCAAAAGAAGAAAAAGAAAATTATAGAATTTGCTTTTTATTTCTAACTTTGTGATTCTTCTTTACTACTTTTCTCTCGTAGTTTAATATAATATCTTAAAATGAGATATCCACTGATAGCGGCTATTATAGATGCTAGTAATATTCCAATTTTAGCTGTATCAAGAAGACTTCTATCGTCACTAAAAGCTAGACCAGCAATGAAATTTGACATTGTAAAACCTATTCCCGCTATGAATCCTATACCTAATAATTGTAACCAATTTATTTTTGCATGCAAACTGTAAAATTTTGTTTTGGAATATAAGAACGCAAAAGTTAACATCCCTAATGGTTTCCCAATTAGTAATCCGAAAAATATTCCAAGAAAAACATTGATTGAAAAGCTTTCACTACTTAATGACCAAAAGTTGATTCCTGAATTAGCTAATCCAAATAGTGGGACAATCAAGAAGACTACCCAATTGATTAATGTATGTTCTAGTAGTTCTAGAGGTGTCTGTATATTAGTAAAACCCCTTTCTAAAGCATGGATTGAAGCCTTATACCTTGAATATACCAAACTATCACCTTCGCTTAAGTCAATCTCTGCGATATTATTAAGAGTCTTTGAAGTTATTTCGTGAAACTCTGAGACATCTATTCTTTTGGTCGCTGGAATTATTGCCGCGAGTAGTATTCCAGTTAATGTTGCATGAATTCCAGATTGAAAAACAAAAAACCAGAGGATAATTCCAGGGATTATATAAACCAAATTGCTGCGTATACCTAACCTGTTAAAAACATATAGAACAGCAAGAATTAGAGCACTAATTGCTAAGAAAAGCCAGTTAATTTGATTCGAGTAAAATATTGCGATTACCAATATTGCGCCTATATCATCAATAATGGCAATTGAGGTTAAAAGAAGTTTCAATTTTTTAGGTACATTATATGAAAACAAGGCTAATATACCTAAAGAGATAGCAATATCTGTAGACATAGGAATCCCCCATCCTCTTGCACCTATGCTTCCAGGTGGGTTGAAAATCAGATAGATTAGGAGAGGAAGAACCATTCCTCCAATGGCTGCAACAATTGAAAAGGATGCTTCCTTTAAGTCGTTTAACCCTCCTACAATCATTTCACGTTTTAATTCTAAACCAATTAAGAAAAAGAATATTGCCATTAACCCATCATTGATCCAGTGCAGGAGAGTTTGGTGAAAATCAAAAGTTCCTACATTAAAACCAATATAAATGTTCCACAAATTAGTATAGGAATCAGTAAAAGGAAGATTTATCCAAATTAGACCTATCAACACACAAATAAGTAGAATACGACTTCCAGAAGCTTCTTTTTGAATGAATTTCTGTAATGGTGAAACAATCCTCACAATTGGAGGGTTTTTAAGAGTACTGTAGATTCTTTTTGGTATATCTGACATAAGTATTTTTTCTCCTTTACAGTCTTTAAACTTTATTCCAAAAAACCAATCAGTTACTACAGCTAGTATCTGAGAATTGTGCAATCAGTTAAGCTCTTTTCTGATTTGTTTTTGATCTACTTCCTTTAAATCATCTAGCCCATGCACTAGATTTCCTTCTAGATCCTTCCAATCCATGCAATTGTGATGATAAAAATGCTGCTTTATTATGCCTTCATCAACTTGAAGCTCATCAACGTGAAGTTCACCATATCTAACTTGAGGTAACATAAGAACGGACCAGAAGAGATAATGATAAAGGCTTTCTTTAACTTTTCAAATAACAATTCTTTTATTATTACTCCCACTTTTACTTATATGAATAAAGGATTGAAGATTTTTTTGATTATTTTCAGTATTGTGGTGATCCTTGGAGGAACATTTGGTGGAACCTTATTCTTTTCTTACAAGAATGTTTCATATTCAGTTGATGACACTACTGTAGCAATAAACATTACTACAGATATTTTCTGGGATTTCACCGGATTTATTGTTACCAGAACCCCAGTTGAGATTACCAATGGAGGATTATATGAATTTCAGGATATAGTTGTAATAGTCGAAGTCTATGGATCCAATTTCTTCATTAGCAGTCTAAATGGACTGCTCCTTAGTGAGGGAGAGAATTCACTTGGAAATATTAAGCCTGGAACTAATTGGTCAGGATATATTGAAACCAATATTACAAAAGAAATAGTAATTCTAGCGTTACAAGATGGAGATTTAGAGATTAAAATCGGAATTAGTTTATCAATAAATTTCTTCGTTTTCAAATACAATCTTGCATATAATGCAACACAAATTATCGCATGGGATTCACCTTTTGGAATATAACTAAAGTTGATAATCAAACAACTAATTTTTTTTCCCTTTACGAGTTTCTCATATAATTTACAGTTCTATTAGCAGTGCTGGAACATGAGTAAAAGATACAGCTAAACAAACACATAAAAAAATTCACAAAATGAAAAACTAATATAGTCTTATACATTTTTGAGATTGATATTATGTCTAAGGAAAAAATGAAAGGTATCTCTGTTAAGAAAGATGAAGATTTTTCTCAATGGTATACTGAATTAATTCAAAAAGCAGAACTTGCTGATATAAGATACAATGTCAAAGGATTCGTTCCTTATAGAGCTTGGGCTAGCATAACTATCCGTAAAATGTACAGAAAGTATGAAGAAACACTAGAGAGGAAAGGTCACTTACCTTTGATTATGCCTACTTTGATTCCTGAAAGAAATTTCAAGTTAGAAGCAAAGCATGTTGAAGGTTTCTCACCAGGTGTCTTTTGGGTAACCCATGGTGGAGATAAAGAACTTGAAGAAAGATTAGCTTTACGACCGACTAGTGAAACAGCTCTTTATCAAATGTACTCTTTATGGATAAGAAGTTACAATGATCTACCTTTCAAACGTTATGTATCGGGACAAGTATTTAGATATGAACAGGCTGATACAAGACCCTTTTTTAGAGCTAGAGAGTTTCATTGGATAGAATCTCATGATGTTTTCGCTACAGAAGAAGAAGCAAGACAACAGGTAATAGAGGATATGGAAACAACCTATGAAATGCTTCAAGAAGAATTTGCCATACCCATTATATTCTTCCAAAGACCTGAATGGGACAAATTCCCAGGAGCAGTTCATACCTATGCAGCTGATGCACTAATGGATTCAGGTAAAGTATTACAATTACCTTCCACTCATTTACTTGGGCAAAACTTCTCCATTCCTTTCGATGTCAAATTCATTGATGAGAACAATGAAGAACAATATGGTTACATAACATGTTATGGTCCAGCAATCAGTCGCATCTATGGAGCTATGATAGCTTTACTTGGTGACGATAACGGATTAGTTCTCCCATGGGATTTAGCACCAATTCAAGTAGTTATCATTCCTATCTACAGATCTGACACAAAAGAAGATGTTCTGAAGAAAGCTAAAGAACTTGAAGAAACCTTGAGGAAGTATCTCAAGGAGACCACAATCAAACTAGATGATAGAGATTATGTCAGTCCTGGAGAAAAATTCAATGAGTGGGAACTAAAAGGGGTTCCATTAAGAATTGAGATTGGTCCAAAGGACATACAAAATGAGCAAATTGTGGCTGTAAATAGAATTTCAGGTACTAAAGAAAGAGTTAAACTTGCAGATTTGAAAGAATATTCTTCAAGCTTTGCAAGTACTTTCACAAAGCAACTTAAGGAGAAATATTCAGTTCAATTTGAGTCTCAATTGGAATTGGTCAATACTGTTGATGAAGTTAAGAAAGCTATAGGAGAAAATAAGATTGTTTGTACAGGATTCTGTTCGATAGACTTAGATGGAGAACCTTGTGCTGAACAAATTGAAAAAGAACTGAAGGCTTTCGTTAGAGGTATTCGTGTTGATCCAGAAAAACACAAATTCGAAAAATGTGTCGTTTGTGGAAAACCTGCCAAAGAGACAATTTACATCGCAAGAAGTTACTAAACTTCTTTTTCTATTTTCTTCTTTTTCAAACCATAATGAAATAAATACTTGACATCGTTCTGTGCTAAATAGAATACTATCGTTAGTGGGAAGACAAATAGTAGTAATAATGAAAATAACACCATTGTAATATAACGAGCAACATTTAACCTTAACATCAAACCTATACCACTTAGTATTCCAAGAGAACCTATTACGCTAAGAGCTATACCTAGAATTGTAAAGACCACAGCTTCAAAATTAAGAGAGTCTATAATGAAGTCAACTTGTAGGATACTCAATATTCCTAAAGCAAGAACTAAACCTGTAAGAAGAATTACAACTCCGGACACGATAAACAAGTTCTTTTGACTAGTTTTTGTTTCATTATTTTTGTCTATTTCTGATTTCAGAAAAGATTGTTTGTGAACATCGTTGAAGACATACATCAGTAACATTAATGGAGTGAATATAAAGATTATAGAGAAGAATACAGTTCCAATATCATATTCTCCACCAAGAAATCCATCACCAATAGCTAGACCCCCAACAATAATAATTAGGATCAGTGAAATAAAGTATATCAGAACATCTCTTGATTTCTGTTGAAAGATGAATAGCAGGAGAAAAGTAAGAACAATCATAATTAGATATGCAATGAGCTGAACCTGCTTTCCTTGAATACCTAAATCTGTCCCCCAGCTTTGAATGTCAAAAAGTGTTGGTTCGAAAAATGTTTCAAAAAACTTGATTTTCAAATTACTTCGGGTTAGAGTATCTGTAATAGTATGAATTATTCCTCCAGAAAGGACAATAAAATAAGCATTTTTCCAGTCGAGAGTTTTCTTCATATCATCTTGAATCATGAGAAATTTTTCACTTCTCACAATTGAAAATCTGGACAAATACGAGAAGAAAAATGCGAGTAAAACGGCCCAAATTGCAAATGGGAGAAGGTAATGAAAATCCCATTCAAATACTTGAAAATCAAATTTTAAAAAGAAATAAGCTTGAGCAGAATCTGGACCAATCCAATTACTAATGACAAATATCGCAGCTACTTTGTGATTAAAACGTTCTCTATAGAAGAAGAATAGAGGGAGAATAATAGATAAACCAACAATAAAATGACCAAGAAATGCCATAATGATTGAAAACCTATACAATTTCAAAAATATTTCTAGTTTCTGTTAGATAAGCCAAAATGTGTAAAAAGTAAAATACTATTAATCTTTACTTCTAACATGGATGAACAACTCGCTGCTCAAATTAGACAGTTACTTTGTAGGAATTCTATTAAGCAAACTGCAGTTAGAGGAGATAGAACAAAAGAGATTGTGTATACTGCAC
>JAGXNV010000136.1 GCA_019894795.1 Candidatus Heimdallarchaeota archaeon
GCGTAAGCATTACACCTTTGGCTACTCCTGTTGTACCTCCGCTATAGAGTAAGAAAGCGACATCTTCAGAGTTACTAATGATCCCCGTGTATGTGTTTTCTTGTTGAATTATGTCTCCCATATTAATTAAATTGATTTTACTCCCAGACTCTGATATATTCGAACACCTTGAATCTGGAGTAAGTATATTTGCAACCATTTTATACTGATTTGGAATTGTTGAAATCAGCTCACAGAATGACTCATTTGTTATCAAAATTTTCGTTTCAGAATCATTTAGTTGAAATTCTATTTCTTTTGATGACAATCTAGGATTAATTAAAGTTACTTTAGCTCCTACTTGAAATGAGGCAAAAACTGAAACTACAAACCAAATTGTGTTAGGTAGTAATACAGAGATAGTATCTTGAGCTTGAATGTTCTGCGATAAGAAGTAGCCAGCTAATTTATTCGAAAAATAAATAATTTGACGAGGTGTGTATGATTCTTCACCCTGTTCAATTATGATTTTATCCAAATCACCTTCTGCTACCCTTAGAAAGTTCTCATAAATTGAGACCTCTGGATATTTAATCTTCGTTTCTTTTGAATCAAACCATCTTGAATCATTCAATGTAAGTCACTAAATTGTTGTTATGAATGTCATTAAAGAACTTTATTAATTCAGTTTGGTATGTTTTTGTCTAAATGTTAACTCAACTAAGATCGGTTACACTTTTGGGCAAGATAGCTTTGGGAGGATGGTTCATAAATCTTTCACCTGGGTTTGGAGGTTGATTCCTTGATGGGGGCGTTCGAACCTCTTCCTCACCTGCTTCTTACTCGGTTTTGTTCTCTAAGGAGGGTCTCCTTCGTGTTGAAGATTCTTCCAGATGGTGGTGTGGGAGAGGACTAGCCCTTTTCTCTTGAATCACTGCTTGATCTGCATAATGTTCAAGCCGTAAGTTCTCCTGAGCGTGAGAATCATCGCTCTTATTGCAGGAGTGACCTTCCGCTTTATACTCCTTGGTCGTCGAGAGCGCTCTCCCCACCATGTTCCTTCAGGGTTCTCACGATAGCGTCTGAGCCAGGTGTAGACGAATTTTCTTGAGACCATGTACTGTCTTGCTAGGTGCGTAATTGGTATGCTTTTCAAAGCCTTTTTAACTACATGTTTCCTTATAAGTATCGGGTTACTGTTTGGGTTCATGTTTGGTCACATACCCACGGTAGCCCTTCTTATTTAATTGTTACCTATGTGGGTGGAGTTAACAAATGTTTTTGTTGAAGCACAACTTTGATATACTAAAATTGGGTGAAAGTTTTATACTTTCAACTGGTTTTAGACTATGTCCTCACATAATAGAAAAGATGAAAAAAGGAAGAAGTTGGAGAAAAATAAATACAGTGAGGAAGCGATAATTGATTTTGCCAGTAAGTATGAGATTACTTATGAATCAGACAAAGAGAAACTTGTGAGTGATTTAGCTATCAAAGGTCAGAATCTCATAAAAGACGAACAGTTTGAAGAATCTGAAGAAATTTGCGATTTTCTTCTTACGATTGGAAAACAATGGAAAGACGATTTCACTAAAATGAAAGCTTATCTTCTCAAAGCACAACTAGGTCCAAATATTAGTCAAGAATCAATACCTCATCTTTCAATAGCTTTGTCTCTTGCAAAGAAACTTCGATATGATGAAATCATAGTAGGAGTGAGAATACAATTAGCGTATGAGCATTATCACAAAAAGGTGTTTAAGAAAGTACTTAAAGAAATAAAAGAAGTGGAGAAATACGAACCTCTGGGTTTAGAGAACCTCAAAGTAATTTGCGAGTTGAAATCAAGATGTTATTGGGAATCAGATGATTATGTCAAGGGATTTGATGCAACATACAAATGGTTCGGTTATCTAAAAGAAACCGATGATATTCATTCCATGTTTATAGTAATTGTGTATTTATTAACCGTAGTCTCATCCATGAAACTGCCAATAACAGAAGCAAAAATAGGTGAGATTAAAAATGAGATCGGCCAAGTTTTAGCGAGTTTAGCTACATCACCCCATAATTTCCAAGAACTCATTCCTAATATTGATGTTCTTTTCGCAAAATCTCTAATGATGGTTCAGCCTGAGATTTTGTATGAGTTTACTGAAATGTTCTTACAAACTGTCAGGTGGATGGATGAGGAAAAATATCTTTATTCGTGTTTGAAACTTGCAGATGCATTTTACAGTATCAATGATACTCAAAAAGCTATTGAGATTATAGATAAAGGAAAACTATTCATTAAGGATAAAAAGTATGACAAATTAAATGATAAAATTAGTCTGAAAAAGGTTGAATTTACTAGTTTAATATTCTATTTTATGTCATTCGATCCTTTGTATGACCCGTTCTCTATAAAAGGTATTAAAATAACAGAAGACGATTATGTTTCTGAGTATTATCTTCAAACATTTTATTCACCAATTAATAGCTATGCATCTACATCATATTCTCATTTCTTAAGAATTTTAGAAAAAACAAAGTCCAATAGACTTGTAAAAGAGAGAAGTTTAGAAATTCAAGGTTTAACTTTAGAAGAAGAGAGAAAATACTTCATACTTCGTTTAGTTCTTGCTGATAATACAGTAAATTTGCTATTTAGGGAGGATTTTCAAATTGATGAAACTAGCTCTTACACATTGCACTCAACAGTCTCACCATTCTACTCTATTGTCGGGATCTTATCATCTGAAAACGATACTATAATATCAGATATGGTACAAATGGAAACTATACTGCTTGAAATACAGAGAGCAATTAATTGCCCAGCTTCGATTGTTGAGATTATCTTTCCAAAGAAGCACCCTCAGCTAAATTTACTTAAATTTTCTTCGAATGTTGGTGGGTTTAATGATCTAAAAGTAAAAATTCTGAGCTGTGCTTTGAGTCTCAAACACAAATACCCCTTTTTACGAGATCCTAAGTTTCTACAAATATTCCAAAGCGATCCTATAACTATCTTTGATTTTTCCTTACGTGAAAGTCAACAACTAGAACCCCTCGCTGATCTGTTAAGAAAAGCTTATGGGTTGAATATCTCCAAAGATGCTCTCAGTGACCTTTTCCAAGATACAATGGAACTATTTCTTAAGAAAGGGGATACCAGATTCTGGAAAGACTTTTTCTACCAATTTGCTTGGCTGCAACAAAGAGGCACATATTTGAAGCTAACAGATGAACAACATAGTAGAAAAGCTGAACTTGCAGATCATCTTATTTACTTAGCTGATAAACTTCAAGAAGAAGAAAAAGTGCTTGAGAGCAGATATTTTAGACTTCTTTTTCAACTAAAAAGTGGGTTCAAAGATTACCAAGAACATCTCGATAAGTTTAAACAAATAGCCGTAGATTTTCAAAATGAGAAATATCAAATTATCTTTGATATCCTTGAAAGATTATTTAAGAGTGAAGACTTATCTGATGATACAAATCTATCTACTACGCTTGAAATGCTCTGTGCTTTATGTTCTTCAAAAGACTGGGAGAAAACACTAGAACTGTTTCTCTATTTTGTATCTAAAGTTCAAGATATGTCTGTATTACTTGAAATTTGCCAAACGAAGCAAATTGAGGATACTGGTTTCTTAATCTACCTTCATCTTACTAAACGACTAATAGCTAATCTTCAATATGATTCAGCATATGGAGTTTTAAAATGGCTTGTAACAAAATTAATTGAGAGAAAAACAAATTTTGAATTACCTGAACATACTTGGAAATATCTCTTTGTGACATCAAACATTTTTCTTTTCGATCTTCTTGAACATATAGATGAAGATGAACTAAAAACCATCAATTTTTCGAAAGATAAGATTTTGGATAATTTACTAGAGAATTATCAATGGATTATAAAACCAGAGTTTCTAGTAGAATTACTTCTCGAAAAGATTCTTTTGTTGTTACAGAGAAATGATTTTGCTCTTGCAGAGAATTTATACACATGGATTGAACAATTAATGTTTTATCACTGGAATATCTTTTCTTCAGAAGAAAATAAATTAATTATTGATCGAATTCAAGAGATCAAAAAGAAAATTGTTAGCCAGCATTTTACATAATGATTAAGCATAATTTACTCTAACATGATTTTAATATCTATAATTTAATATTTTATTGGGAATCTTTCTTTTCATTGTTTTTAGACATTTATAAATAAACCTATAATTGTCACATATTAACGCCTCTAACTAGCTAATGCTAGAGAAAATATTGCTGTAATTCATAACAATATTTATGAACAATTGCTACATTAATCAAACTGTATAATTCAAAATTCGAAAAACCGCTTAAATACCATATTTGGTGTTCAATTAATGTCAACAGTCCAAGAAATCGCAATCATTCTTACGGGGTATAGAGTCAATCCCTTCCTCAGGGAGATTCTTCACAAGGAAAATATTGCTTTTACTATTATAGGCAATAATTCCAGCGATTTTCAGATACATCATGCTGACCCCTCTAAAACTCTCAATTACAGTTTAGAATTCTCTAATGTAATAGAGATTAAAGCTAAAAAAAGTATGGACTCATTAGCAGTATTCGAAACTTTAGGACAATTCTTTGATTTTTACAATCCTTTGCATCTCTCAACGCTCAATTATCTAATTTCAAAGTACGCAACATCTATCAAACCTGCTACTACAAAATACATTGATGCATGGAAAGAGATAACTACTGCAATTTTTGAGGATAATTTTATTTTACCTCTTTTCTCTGAAACTAGATTTGTTCATCTTAAAGATGGTGCTGTTGAAGTACCAGTCCGACAGTTCTTAATTTCCACTGAGCTTGAACAGAAGAAAGATAGTTCCAAAAATAACTTAAAAACCTTGGAACAGACCATAGAAGAATTAACAGGTATAATAGATCTTGAAGAAACCGATAAAATGAAATTATGCGGTGAAGCTTCAAGAAAAATCATTAATGCTGCAGCAGTTATTATCGTACCTACAGATATTATATCTTTATTTATCATGTTTCAATCAGAGAACTTCAAAGAAACCCTTGAGAAAACTTCAGGTAAAATTGCCTTTTTACCACCTTTCTGGACAGGTAATGAAATTTCAAAAGTAGAACGAGCAATTCTTAAAAAAACTAACTTTGATGCAAGTTTACTTTCAATCACAGATTTAGTTAAAGACTATGTTGACACAATAATAATTAACACAAAAAACAGTGATTTGGTTCCGACTTTAAGAGAAGCAGGAGTGACTGTATTAGTTGAAGATCTCACTTTAGAGAATTTAGCAAGTCAAGAATTTCTGGAAACCATTTTACGTTCAGTTGATGTTACTTTAGAATCCATTATGATTGAACCTAAAGAAAGTGTAGAAGGTTTAGGAGACAAACTTGTTAATCTCTTTAAAGGACGAGTAGATAAAAATGATGTTGATGAAGCACAAGAATTAATATCAACAGATACAGCTTTTGAGGAACAAATAATTGCTACAGTTGAAGAAACTTTACCCGAAATTAAAATTGATGAACCTGCAATTAAAGAAGTTAGTGAAGATTCTAAAACTATAGGGGAAGACTACTCATTAACCGATGAATTTGAAATGGAAGTTATTGACAGTGAAGAACTTATACCTTCGATTCCTCTTGCTCCTACCAAAGAAACGGTAAAAGAATTAGATTTTCTAAAACCTACAACTAACGGCAAATTTATCTTGCCTGGATTAGAGCAGATACAACAGCTTGAACTTGAAGAAATCGAATCCTTAGATATTGATGAGCATATTATAAACTCATTTATTGATAGAGCAATGACTTCAAATGCTGCTGGAGTTGAAGTAGTATTCTCAGATCTATTAGCATTACAAAATAACCCTTTGCTCTTAGATAAAATCTATCAAACTTTGATGCGAAAACTTGCAAAAGTCAAAGAACAAAGTCCAGAAGAGAAAATTGCAGATATGATAACCTATCTTTCTGCCCATAAACCTGAATTTTATACTGAGCGTATTGAACTACTTCTAGATGAAACACTGAAAGCAAAAGAGGAAAAAGAATTTCACAGAAATCTAGAAAAAGCAACTTTAGTGATTAAGAGTTCACTTCTTATCGCTGGAGCTGTAATTGAACGATTCATTTGTGAGAATATTATAACTGATGATATCTATCTAGAAGACAAGCTTAGACGTATCATTAATGCTATTGCATTAACTGACCCTAATCTTCTAGAACTTGTTGCTAAAGTATTAGCATCCATCTATACAAGAGAAATCCAATCTGAAAAACAAAGAGCGACAATACTAGATCGGATTATGGCCTTTCTCTCACTATTTGATGGATGTACTGTAGGCATTGCATTTATTCTAAACGATGTGGATAAGGTAATCGAAAGTGTTATTGCGAGATTTGAGAAAATGCACTTTAGTGTTTCTTTTGAAGAAATTGTTAAGAACATCCTTTATGCTTTCAAAGATGGAACACATGACGAGCTAATAGCAGCTCTTAGAGGTAGAGAATTACCTGAATCAATCGAATTTGATATGATGAAAAGAAAATATATCCATAGCTTATCAAAAGTCGGTTCAATTCCACTGGAAATATTTGCTGAACGATTAAATATTCCTATTGAAAAAGCAGAAAAAATGATTTATGATATGATCTTAAAAGAGGAGATTACAGCAAGAATAGAACTAGTCAATGGGCGATTATACATTGTTCAGGAGAAGGATGAGAAAGATATTCGAGTTGTTAAAGAAGAAATAAAGGTTAAACCTCCTGTTAAGAAATCTGCTCCTTCAGATTCTAATAAATCTACGACTGTTAAGAAATCCACACCTGCCTCAAAGAAACCTCCTACCAAAAAATCCACTCCTGCCTCAAAGAAACCTCCTGCTAAAAAAGCTGCAACTACTAAAAAATCAACAAACACTACTACAAAAGAGAAGTCAGATAAAGCTAAAAACTGATTTTGAATATGTTTTCAGTATTCTCTAATTAGTAAACTTTTAAAGAATAAACTTGTTATTCACTATCATGCTTATATGTTTGTTCAAACTTGAAGATGATGGCCCAACAATTGTGAATATGGTTTCTGATCAAAATGTGGAATTTGACGAGACTGTAACAGAGAAATTCATATTTTCAGGGTCAATCACATATTCATTGGTTTTTCAAGGAATGGTAACACTTGACAATCTTCCATCTGAATTATATGGACCTTTTCCATTTGCATTTTCCTCAGGTTTTGTACAATATGCTTTTTCTTTTCTAGCGGAAGATAAAACAGTTAAAGATCAAAGAATGAAGAAGAAAACTCTAGGGCTAATTCTTATGTTAGTTCCAGAAATGTTAACTAAAATTGAAGATTTTAGAGAAGAACTAGCTAAAATCCTGTTATATAAATTTCATAGTGTTACGAAAATTTCAGAAGTTGATGATGAATTTCTTAGTGAAATAATAAAATCGTACAACAAGGTTTTAGTCGATTTGATGGATAGTCAACAAGCAGAACTTCTTTCCACTCAATTATTGGATTTCATAAAACAAAAACCAGAGCAAAAGAAGAAAGATCCTTCTACTTTAGCAATAATCTATCCTAAGGAGTATCTTGGAATAGTAAAAAATTTCTATAGCTTATTATTGACTTCTCTCCCCTATGAAACTTCAAATTTTTCAGAAGAAGAAGCAAGTATCAAAACATCACAGTTTAATTTTTCTTTAATACCTATTGAAAATATAGCTGAAGGTTTCATTGAATCTCAGCAAGCGTTGATTTTCATTATTAATGTGGCCAATAAAAAATACGAAAATACCTATAGAATACTATCTGAG
>JAGXNV010000137.1 GCA_019894795.1 Candidatus Heimdallarchaeota archaeon
TATTGAAGAAATTCAACAAATCAAAATTAATAGTGTTTTAACAAAACAGAGGAAACTCGCCAAAAATCGATTTGATATGATTTTCAAACCTTTCGAAATTATTATGCTAGACTTGGAATAGTTGTTATTTGATTTGAGAAAGGTTTATATCATTTCGACAAAACTCATCTTCATGGCACTCCAAGTTAAACAAGATTCAAGTAAGCGAAATCTAGACTATCTTGCTGCCTTTGGCTTAGGCTTTATTCTCGTAATGGGTTATATCTTACTATCATTTGCTGCACTAACATACCTATTATGGATGATAACAACAATGTATGTTTTCCTAATGAGTGCTTCAATATGGATTGGTCTGTTGATTTCAATAGGATTCTTGTTAGGTAATGTAATAGGCATTCTTGTTATAATTTACTTTGTAAATTGGATTATAAGAAAAGTAAAAGGAGAAACCAATCTTTAGTATATATCAACTTTTTTGCCATTTCTTATGTAGATAAATAAACTAATTGCAGCTACTATCAGACAAAAAACACTGAAAACTATTATCCATTTCCACCAAATATAATTGTTCGCCCAGCATAAACAAATTGCAGCTACAGAAAGAGTCATAAGTAAAGCTATAGGGGCAGTTTTTCTTATCACTTCTCCCTCAATACCCACCTGATCAATTACCGCTGCTGCATTCTGTATTTTTGCAGGGGATAAAACAGAAGCTAATCCTCCGCCCACGCCATTTGCTGTTCCCACAGCTAGCGCACTTATTCCCAAAGCGGTTGCAGTTTCAGCATGATAGTTTGTAAACATAGCAATTGCAGATGTCTCCGAACCGCTAATGAATCCTGCAAAAAGACCAATGAATGGAACAATTAATGGATACATATTTCCAAAAACATCAGCAGAAGCTATTGCCAAAATGTTAATCATATTATTATTCGAGACTTTGTACCATATAGATGAAATTATACTCCCGTCCATAATTATAGTAGAATATCTTGTACCTGAATAGATAATGATGTAAGCTATAGCAAAGAATATAGCTGCAGCATAGACAGGTCTAATTGATCTTTTTAGCCATACATTTAATGTATCTTTCCCTCTACCTAAAATCGGAATTGAGCATAGTGTGGCAATTAGTACCCAGAAATATGCGTGTGAAAATATTGCTGTATTAATTGTAATTTCTCCCAAATTTATAGTCAAAGGAACTGATGTGTGCAGGAATTGATACACAGGTGGAATGAGATTAGTTAATATAACAAATACAATCAGAAACAACCAGGGAGATAGAGCTTTAGCTAATGGCATTGACTTATCTATTTCCTTTTCTTCTTCTGTCAAAACACTATGATCAACTATCTTAATCTTCTTCAATAATGCAATACCAACCAACACGATTCCTGTTATTAATCCTGCAATCACTCCTGTTAATGGGACTAAAGCTGTTGCGATATTTCGGAAAAAATCTAATGGTAATAATCCTACCATGTTAACTAAAACTGCTGAACATCCTGCAGTTAACCCTCCTACTACTCCAAATAATAAAGCATCCTTACTAAACAAGAGTTTCTTTCCACCAGCTAACCACAACATTCCCATAGCTATACCCAGAGTTACTAATGGCATATAGTACGAAAAAGCTCTTCCAGATTCTACGAGAGAGATTCCCATAAAATCAGCGAAAAAAGATGCAGGTACAGCTAAAAGAGCATATGTACACAATGGGTCATAACCTATAGCTGGTAAAGCTACAGAAGAAAAAGCAGAGTAACCCATAGCTGCTAATACAGGAGGTAACATTGTTACAGGAGTAGCTCCAATAGAAACAAGAAACGTTCCTAAAGCTAAGTTGATAATCATAATCTGAAAAGCTTGGTTCCCCCCACCTATTTTTTTAAAAGACACAACAAGTTTTGCTAAAGCTCCTGTCTTTTGCATATATGTCATCATAAGAATTGATGTTAGAACCATTAATGAAATAGGAAAAGATTTGATAATACCGGCTAAAGATACAATAAAAGATATTTTCCAGTCAGTGTTAAAATAGAAAATACTAACTATTAAGATAATTACAAAAATAATTGTTCCTACCATATCAGCTTTAAACTTGAAGAAGATCAGTAAAATTATACCTATGAAGAAAGGAATTAGGATTAAAAGAACATCAACTACTATACTCATTAAAAATAGGAATTTCCATGGGCATAAAAAATTTGTCTAATATATTTGCTTTAGAGAATTGTTAAAATGCTAAACTTGTTATAACTCATCTAAAGATTGAGACTTGTGAAGATTTATATATCCTTTATCCAAAATAATCACAGATTATTGATATTTGACTGGTGCAATTCATGAGTAAAGAAGAAAGATTAGCATTCTTTGAAGAACAAATTGAAGTAGAAAAGAAGATAGTAGAAACAGCACATAAAATTGTGAAAGGAGTGAAAAATATTTTAGTTAGAGAGATGATTCTAGCTGTTGCTTTAGATTCACAAAAGCATGAAACAATGTTAACTGCTCTGCGTGACAGGTTAATCTTACCCGTTCCGGGTATAGATGAAGTAGTTTCAGATGAAATAGGTGAAGCGATTCAAGAACATATAGACTTAGAAGCAAAGGCTTTGAAACAATACAAAGACTTTCTGGATAACCTATGTTGCTCTGATGATAAAGAAAAAATAGTTATTAAAGCAATTTATGAAGACGAACAGAGACATCATGAATTACTAAGATGGATATTCAAAACAATAGTTCAGAAAGAAACTTTGATAGAAGAAGATATCTGGGATGACATGTGGACTGATGCATTTACTCATGGTACTCCTGGCGGTTAATTTTTCTTCTTTTCATTAATATTTTTTTAACAATTATCTCAAGTAATCTATTATATTGGTCAGATAAAGAAAAAAGAGATAAAAAGACTAATTTTTAATAGTCTTTTTGATTATATTAGAGGGGGAAGAAACCTTTTGTGGAACTGTAGGTTCTCGTAGCTCTTTACGAAGAACCTTTCCAACAGGAGAACGAGGTAGTTCGTCACGATATTCGATTATTTTAGGAATCTTATAAGGAGCGAGTTCTTTCTTACAAAAATCTTTCACTTCGTCTTGAGTAAGTTCTTTGCTACCAGGTTCAGCAACAAGAACAGCTTTCACTTCTTCTCCAGTTTCAGTTTTAGATTGAACTACAGCAGCCATGTTGATATCAGGATGAGTATAAAGATATTCTTCAACTTCATTAGGCCAGACTTTGTAACCAGAAACAATAATCATATCTTTTGCACGATCAACGATGGAGACATAACCACCTTCTGAATTTGTAGCAATATCTCCAGTACGTAACCAACCCTTGACAAGAGAATTATCGGTCTCTTCTTTATTATTCCAATAACCTTTCATAACACTAGGACCACGAATCCATAACTCTCCAGGAACACCAAATTCAGTTATTTCTTTTTGAGAATCAATATCAACAATCATTGACATTGTATTTGGGAGTGGAATACCAATTGAACCTACTTTGCGTTTGTCATAATTAGCGGGATTTACATGAGTAACAGGAGAGCTCTCTGAAAGTCCGTAACCTTCAATAAGAATGCATCCGGAAGCTTTTTCGAATTTCTGAGAGGTAGTTTCAGGAAGTGCTTCACCTCCAGAAATACACATGTATAACGAGGTTAAATCATACTTGTTAATATCAGGATGCTCGGCTAGTTTTTGGAAGAGAACAGGAACAGCATTCATGAATTGAATTCCGTTATTTTGAATTTCTCCAAGAAGAGCATCCAAATCACGAGGATCAGGAACTAGATATAAACAACCACCGACAGAAATTGACCAGAAGAAAGAAGTAGATAACCCGAAAATATGTGATAATGGTAAAACACCAAGAATTTTATATTGACCATCAGGTACCTTAGGTAACCAAATATCCCAATAAGGCAAAATTGTTGCTTGAGCTATGAGATTAAAGTGAGTAAGCATCGCACCCTTCTGAACACCAGTTGTCCCTCCTGTGTATTGGAAGACAGCTACATCCTCTTTAGAATCTATTTCTGTATTTACCCTTTTGTTATCAGCTGTTTTTAGAACATTCTTGTAAACCAATTCTCCTTTTACTTTAGGATTCTTTCTTCCGATAACATGTTTATACAAAAAAGCGGTGATTGATGGTAAAGCATCAGCTATTGATGAAACTATTACAGTTTCTATGTTTGTTTCATCTTTAATTTCTCTAATTTTATCAAGATACAAGTCTAAAGTTATTATTACTATAGCTTCACTATCTTGTAATTGAAATCTGATCTCTTTTGATGTTGCCAAAGGGCTAATTGCTGTAAATACTGCCCCTAAAGACATTGCAGCAAAAAATGTAACTAAGAATTGAGGTGTGTTCGGTGTTAAAATTGCTACTTTATCCCCTTTCTTAATTCCTAAATCTTGAAGGGCATTTGCTAATCTATTTGCATCTTCCTCAAGTTCTGTGTATGTCATGAATTTGCCTTTGAAGTGAGTTGCATTTCTTTTAGGATATTTTTCTACAGTATTTCTAAAAAGTTCACTCATACATATTTCTGGTATTTCTATCTTATCAGGAATACCATCACAATAACTCCATATTTTTTCTGGCATGTGTAATCCTACTACTATGCTTATTCAATTTGTAGGTTATTTAAATAATTTTCTCGTACAACCATTACAAAAAAGTGTATTTGAAGGATTTTAATATAAAAAGAAGTAGGGTTGGATAAAATTATCCTTGAACCTTTAATAATTTCTTAAACCAATCAGGCATGATATACCCTACAAAACCGCATAATGATCCTATACCTGCTGATATCCACGCGAGGTAGTAAAATGTTGAATATCCACCGCCTAAAGCAATATCAATTGCAAATAGTACAAATACCATGCATACAAATATCCCATAGAGTCCAATAAATGTAAATCCTATCTTTGGTAATCTTTCCTTATTTTGTCTAGCTTCTCTAAAGGATAGAATAGCTAAAAGCAAAACTAAAGCTAGAGTAACAAGCGCATGATAAATTACTACATAAAGTGCTGTAGTATATGGATCACCTGTGAAACTTAATTT
The DNA here is from genome assembly GCA_019894795.1 of Candidatus Heimdallarchaeota archaeon. Lineage (GTDB taxonomy): Archaea > Asgardarchaeota > Heimdallarchaeia > Heimdallarchaeales > Heimdallarchaeaceae > UBA460. Next base: position 5,092 of record JAGXNV010000137.1, read on the forward strand.
CATGAACATCATCCCTAATGTGATTCCATTTATTATACTAACTGAAGCAACAAACCATGGTCCCACTTCTAAAAATACTAAATCCACGAATACCATTAAGAAAACTGTTGCAAGAGCAGTTAAACAATACGCTATTAGAATTGTGCCACCTGCAAAAGCTATTTCCTCTGGAGATACATTTGAGAAGAATTGTAGCCATTTTCCTATTCCACTGCACGCAATTCCTAAAGAATAGAATACGAAACTTAATGTGAGGTATAGTGTTGGTTCTCTCCTCTTCTCAAAATATTTAATAAAACCACTTACTGCTAATATTGTCATCCCTATCGCGACAAGCGGTTCAACGATTAACGCTAATACTGGAATTCCATTTTGTTCTAACATATTTTCACCATAAAGAATCTTTTAGTTTCTTAGTTGCATTTCTTTCATCCTGCTTATTCTCCCATTTCGAAAACTTTCCGTCAATAATCTCTTCTATTTTGGTTTGCTCTTCTATTGTTAAAAAACCAGTCTCTGGAATTTCTTCAAACTGAAATGTTATCTCAGTAATAATTTCTGATAGAAATTTTGTCATTTCTGCTTGATTTGAAGTCTTATCAAGCGTTTTTACTAAAGCAACAGCGAAATCATCTGCTACTTCAAGAAAGATTTCATGTGTTGCAGTTGTGAAGTAATTTGCTTCTCCTGCATCAATCTCTCTTAAAACAGTTTGAATAGCTGAAATAATCCCTGTAAATAATGTAGCTTTTATTACATTATCTTCTTCCTCTTCAATAAATTCCTTAAAATGAATAGGAACTCCATTTCGAGAGATAACGTAAATAGCTTGAATCATTATTTGTAATTTAATTATATGATTTTTAAAGGTGAAGTAAATGGCAATTAGTACTTGAAGGTTTTTATATCTAAAATTGTATGGTAAACCATGCGAATTGTTGTTCAGTCACAAAATGAGAAACAATTAATTCTCAAGTTTCTTGATTTCTTATCAAAACAAAATTATGATTTCTTTCTCGAATTTGAAGATCCTGTATCTTTTCAAATGGAAGAAATTATGGATGAACTTTGTTCTTGTGATTTAGAAGTAGATAAAAACGAAATTCCTATGGCTCTTTCATTTTGATAAAAAAGCAATAAAGTTATATCTAATCAAACTAGAAGTTTGTAACAATGTGGAAGAATTTACCTAAGTGTAATGATTGTGGAAATACTTCTCGAGAACCACAATTAACATGCCCAAAATGTAAAGGGTTAATTTCAATTCCACCAATTTCTGGTCCTTCAATAAATGATCTAAACTTATCTTCAATGTGGTCTTTAAATGCATTTCTTCCTAATTTCTCCAAGCCTATTTCTTTAGTTGAGGGAAACACTCCTCTTTTGCCAATAACAAATATCGAAAACTACCAAAACCTGAGTTTAAAGCTTGAATTCCGCAATCCAACTGGTTCTTTCAGAGATCGAGCATGTTCTCTAATTATATCTGATGCTGTAGAAAAAAATGTAAACAACATTATAGGGGCTAGTACAGGTTCATTCAGTATCAGTCTTGCTGCTTATGCAGCCAAAGCAAGAATAAACTCTGTAAATGTAGTTCCACAAAACCTTGAACTTTCCAAAATTGAACAAATCAAAGTATATGGTGGGATTGTCGTAGAAAAAGGAGAATCGGTTGATGAAGCTATTAATCACTCATTAGAAATGCAAAAAAACAGTGACTCTTATTATGCTTCACCTGAGAACAATCTTCTCACCATTGAAGGACAAAAAACCATCGGACTAGAGCTTGCACTCCAAAAGGACAGATTAGACTGCATACTTGTTCCTAGAGGTTCAGGTTCTTTGATTTACTCAATTTATAGAGGTTTCGAGGATGCCATCTCCTCAGGATGGATTGAAGAATATCCAAAGATCTACGCAATCTCACTTGAAAAAACTCAAGTTGCTCATTTAGCAGAGTCCCTAGAAGTACAAGAAGCTTTTCTCTTAGATAAAGTAAAGAAAATAATCCAAGAGACAGAGGGGAAGGAGATTGAAATTGATGCTGAATCAATGTTAGATGAAGCTCTGGAATTAGCTAAAAATGAAGGATTATTCATTGAACCTTCTTCTGCTTCTGTACTGGTTGCAGCTAAGTCATTAATTAAAGAGAAAGAAATCACTGCTGAATCGACTGTTGCTATACTTTCTGGTTCTGGTATGAACACTCTTAATGTCTATGCTGCAAGATTAAGGGGGAAGAAAAAGATTGTTTGGGGTTTATCTGAAAGTTCTACAACTAAATTTGAAATATTGAATTTAATAGCAGATAAAAAGGCTGATTATGGTTATTTTATTTGGATTTCCTTAGGAAAGAATCAATCTCTTCAATCTATTTATCAACACTTAACAGAATTAGAAGAAAAGGGGTTGATTGTTCCCAGTGAGAAAGAAGTTAAAAGAAAACATTACGAATTAACAAAAAAAGGTCTCGAAACTTTGGTAAACATGAGAAATTTGATAGACTATCTATAGTTTGAAAAAATAAAAGAAAAAAAAATGGACTGACTGATTTATAGTGTACAACTTCCATCTTGTGACCTAAGACGTTCATGAAGTCTATCTGGTTCAAGATTACACTCTAAATTACAAGATCCATCTTGAAACTGATCCCTATCTCGGTCTCTATCTCGGTCTCTATCT
>JAGXNV010000013.1 GCA_019894795.1 Candidatus Heimdallarchaeota archaeon
TATCAAACTGTAGGTCCAGGGAGTTACTCACAATCATCTTTGCTATCTAAAGAAATCATTAAAGAGGACTTTGTAAGAAATTTGAGAATTGGGAAAAAGAGTAATGTCAAAATAACTGTTTACGGTGAAAATTTCTTGACGCAAAGAATCATTGATAACTATTTAGCTAGAGGAAATCTTCAGCCAGCATACAGATATGAGGGAGGATATGAACCTATAATAACTGAAAAATCAATAGGTAATGAGATAGTTGAATGCCAATTCTATGTAATCAATTATGGGAGAGATATAACCTCTATAGCTAATTTACTTTTTGAATTATCTGAAGGTTTTTTGTTTGTTTTCAATCCCTTAAATAAAATGCAAGTTGAGAAGGCAACAAACATGATAAGACTTCTTTCACAGAAAAGAAAGTCTGATCTATTTGTAACATTTCTAGCTGTAATAACTGAAGAGGAAGGTCAAAACTCTGTAGGTGAGATTGCAACCGTTCTTTCCTCAATGGTAGGAAAATTAGAGATCATTCAACAATTCAAAGTTTCTTTTGCTATCTTATCAGCTGAAGATCAAATCGAGAGAAAGATAAATGATTTATTACAAACTTCTCAATTATTAGTAAACAAAGATTAAATTAAACTGGTCTAAGCTCTTCATTTTCAACTAAATGGGGATATGCACGAAATGCAATGTTAATCTGAATAAAACCCATAGCAATGAGAATAATTGAAATTGCTGCAAATACTATACCTATTATTACTAATGTCGCTGTAATTATTGCATTTTCAGTGAAGAACCAATTTATGAAAAAAACTGCATATGCAAAAGCTTGTACCCCAAAACCAATAGTTGCATAGTATTTTGGATACCTCACAATCACTCTCTTAAGGTAAAGAAAAGCTAACTGTCTTTGAAGAAAGAAGAAACCAACTGCATATGCAATACATGATAAAATTAAACCAACATCTCCAATGTAAACAATGACATCATAATCAACCCATTCTACAAGAATCAGTAGAAGTATACTGAGAAATAAGATACCTGAACCTAGAAAAATGAATAAAGCTACCTGTTTTCCTCTTTCCCATGTAAACTCTTTTTCTTTGCTAAAATTGAGCGATGCTGTTCCCATTCCAGCTATCCCGATTATGATTGGAACGTACAGAATGAATGAAGGATCCCAACCACCAAATACAGAAAATGATAGTCCATAAGTGAATATTCCAAGAAGAATATAGAAAAAGATTAGTAATAAACTTCCATTGGAAAATAGTTTTGATCCTCTGTATAAACTCATTTTTATCCTCTAATACTGTTTTTCTGATTTGGTACTGACTTCTTTGTCATTTTGATTATCTGAACTAGGTTTTGCTACAGCACTTATTCTTCTAATTAAGTGTATATTACTTGATAACTGGAACAACCCAAGGATTAATACAAATTGAGCTAATAAGAAGAGCGATAAAGCCGTTATTAGAGCCCCTTGAGAAATGATTTGAGGATAGATATATACACTGTACCACCCTATCACTGCGGGGATAGATAGAATAAGAAACCCAATTGGGATAAGAAAATCTGCTTTTTTCTGTACATTGTTTTCAACTAGAAGTGAGTCAAAGAAGAATTTGTTTAGTGAAAATGCACTAACCAAAACTAGATGATATATAATTAACAATGCAAATCTAACAAAAATCACGGGAGATAATTTCCATGCTTGCTCTCCTCCTATCGTGTAGAAAAGAATTACCACAGTTAGATCAGCTACAGCACTTAAAATGAGAAAAATACCTGCAAGTAACCACATTTTAACATTTCTATTTTCGTTTCCAACTCTTAATATGCCAATTGCAAATAGGATAATAATACAGTCAAAGGCAATTCCTAAAATCGTTAGTAAGTTGGGATAGGATTGAGCCAATAAAGCTACACTTACCATATTAATAATCTGTATTAAAACTAATAACCAGGTGGAGTAAAAAAGATGTTGAATTATATCCTTTGAGGTTTCCATTTTTTCACCTATTTGATATAAGGATTTGGTTCACCACAGTTTGCACAAAAAACTGCATCGTGTTCAAGCTCTAGACCACATTTTACACAGAACATTTTTTTACCCTTGAAATCTTTAAGAGGAATAATAGTCGGCTTATAATCTATCTCTTCTTCTGTTCGTTGAGCAGGAGGTATAGGTCTTTGCCTTCCCAAACCAAGCATAGTTTGAGCTGGTTTCTGTGTTCTTTGTTGTGATTTTTGTTGTGCCATTGCAGCTTGACGAGCTTCAGTTTTTTCAAAGAAACCCTCAGGCAATTTATCTAAAATGACGTATGCTCTACGTAAATACCAGAACCCCCAGACTACCATTACAACTGCAGCTAAGCCAATATAGTAAGCTACATTATCGAATGTTTTAAATTCTGCTAATATTGCTAAATTGCCGTCTGCATCAATATAGGTAATTGATTCGCGTGGCACAATCATGTACATGACAAAAACAACAAGATGCAGCAGATAACCTAAAGGTAGCGATAACTGACCCTTGAATATATTTCTCTTCTCCTTTCTAAATCCATCTAGAGTTAATTTCATTAGAATAAAAGCTGTAAGTAAAGATACAAGAGAGATAATTGAGCTTATGTTAATAATCAGTGTGTTAGTGTCTGAATCGATGATTATATTTGCCTCAGTTAAGCCAGCAATAATAATTCCTGTTATATTTATAATGCAGCTGAAGAAAATTAATATCGAGGAATACAGTAAGTAAATATTATTCTCTTCTTTAAAGAAGAGATAGAAACCAGTAGCTAAACCTATCAAAGATAAATCAGTTAATACCAAAAGAGCTATTGCTGCTGCTAAACTAGTTCCTTGTATAAATGGCCCTATGAACATTCCTATAACTTTGAGAAAAACTATAATCAATGCAGACCAAGTAATGACCTTTCGAGTTCTAATAGAAATCTTCTTACTAGGTTCAACTATTTCAGTTACAGCTATATCTTCATCTGTAAATTGTAGTTTTATATCTTCTGACATCTGAATTTATCTTGAAAAACTTATATTTAAACATGCATAATTATGAGTAATCTTTACAAATATCACATATAGGTGCTCAAATAATTGAAAAAGATAAAAGGTAAAGTATATAAGTACGCCTAAACATTTTCGCTTGATGAGATTATCGTCCTCTTTATCGATACTTGTTTTTACATTAGCGTTTCTAAGTGTATTAACCCCCGCGATGTATGATTCAGAGGGATATGCGGTAAACTGGATTGATCTGCATGAATCTCCTCCACTGTGGATTCTACTGGCAGCAACTCTCATAGTTGGTTTACATGATGTTGAGCTTTTATCGGGTATACGATTTCTAAGAAACTCAAACAGTAAAATTGTACGACTTGTTCTTGTTGCAATTGCTGTTGGAATGTCATATGCTATGGAACTGTCAGTTAATTTCCATTTATCAGCAAGTACTCATTGGACTCAAAGTATAATTTTTCTTATTCCAACAAGCACAATTGTAAGTGAGGGAATTGGAATAGGTTATCACCTTATACGGTTATGCAGAGTCATTTTACTCTTCGGTTTTTTTGAAGCTCTTATTGAGAAAAATCCAAAGAAGGACAAAGTATATATTGAACAGTTATACAAAGATTCTTTCACAAAGGATAAGAAGAAGGAAAACAGTTTTTAATTCACATTCATCTATCGTTAATATAAGCTTCAAATTGATTGTGATGACAGATACTATATTTATTCCTTACATTTCCTTGCTTTCTTTAGATGAGATGGGAATGACATTAAGGAGTTCGATACCCAACCCTGACATATCTAGAGAAGAGATTATGGGTATGGGGAATTTTTATAGTCCAGTAATTTCTGCATCATCACCTAATCTAGAAATTTATGGACCCTTACCTATCCCTCATTTTGATAAGTATCATCTTCTCATTGTATCCTTCAGAAAAAATGATTCATCTAATACAGTAATGAGATCAAAAGCTGTCAACAATCTTTCATACTGTCAACTTCTAATAATTTACGATAAACAATGTGATCAGAAAGTAAAATTTGGGCATAGTAAAATATTTGATACTGTTGAAACCTTCTTACAGCATTTTACAGATATAAGTCAGATAAATGATAATAGCTTAATATCTCTGAGTGAATCTTTGATTGAAAATATCCTTCTAGATGAACAGATTAAATCTAAAAGTCTTGAAAATGTTGTCAGAGATATAGCATCACGTTTCAACACAATTCAACAAATATCCAATCTTTTGAACCGCAGAACAAAGATTGGGATAATTACCTCAAACTCTCTCTCTTACAATTTGATAATCCAATCATTATTCCATTACCAGAATATCGATTTCATTTATGAATTTAGCAGAGATGAGTACATTACTAGAATTGATACATATTTCATGAGGATTGTACTAACTCTTCTTTTTGATTTAGAAACCATTGCAGGAAAAGAGTATTTCAGAGAAATGGACTATTATGTCTATTTAGCTTCATGTGAAGACGTAACGTCAACAGCTAGACATATACGAAATATTGATGAACTAAGGGCAAGTGATCCGAAATCAAAAATCTTCATGGTAACAATAGAAAAGGCTGAAAAGATAAATCTTAAGGTTAAGAAGTCTCTATTCGCTGAAACAGAACGCAGAAAGAATGTACAATTGATGATAACAGTTGGTGATGTATTCAGAACTTTGGATAATGCCATATATTTGATACTTAATGATGTTTTGGAGTTAAGAAATTTATTACTAGCAAAAAAAATTAATTAAATAGCCAACCCTGTAAAACCATGAATTAGAAGAAAAGCAGTTTGATTGTTTATACTTTGTTTGGTTTTTGTGCTCATTAATAGTTTTTTTATTCTATTCTATTAATAAATGTTCATCTCGCTTAATACAGAAACACTCAAAAACTTCTTTATCTTATATCTCCTTGTGATTGATGCTATCTGGTATTGGATAATAATTGGAGTACTATCTGTACTCCTGATCATCTGGTTGATTTTTGCTCTTTACAGAGGAGTAAGATTCGAATCCATACTAGTTTTTGGATACATTTTTCTTATTTTGGGTATGTCTTTCACTCTTGGAGAATATTTGCCAATTCCATATTACCTACATATTTCAGGAAGTTTAACATTTCTAGGAATTCTATTTATCTTGCTCGGAATATTAAGTTCCCAAGGAAGATGGGTGAAAAGAAAGGGTACTAGAAAATTAAGCAGTTTTAGAAATCTATTTATCTTTGCTTATATTAGACACCCAATAGTTTTTGGAACAGTAATACTATCTTTTGCACTCATATTTCTAGCTAACTCTATTTTATCAAATGTGTTTGCAGTCCTTGCAGTATTTTGCTTCTTCTTAGCATCTTTTGAAAAGGATAGTTACATGATAGAGACTTACGGTTATCCTTACAAAGTCTATGCAAGTCAAGTTCCTCGTTTTAATGTTATTTGGGGGATAGTAAAAGCAGTTAGAGCTAACAGACCTAGGAATGGAGATACAAAAAAAACAGAATTACTTCATACCTAGTCTTCTTCCTAAATTATTTGATCAAATCAGTGATGCTTGTGGGGCAAATATTTATTACTCCACTTATTTTTTCAAGATATTCTAGAAAGTTATTGAGTTTCTCACATCTTTAAACCAACATTCCATCATTATCATATCGATCTCCACTAGAAGAATGTAAACTCAATATCTTGTCATTTTTTTAGGAATCTGAATTACAGCTAAATTCTTTTTTCATTCCTTTTTTTATCGAAACAATTAAATTTACCCTTTATTTTCATTCTTGATGAGAGTGGTCATGGAACACATAATTACACATACTAATCCAGAGGTTAAAATCAGAGTTGCTAAATTCTCTTGTACTAATCAAAAATTCTCTAAACGAAATATAATCCTTATTCCAGGATGGTTGAGTGCTATAGATAATTTTACAGAATTAGCAAAAGAACTACAATCCTTCAGTAACATAATCATCTATGAACCTCGAGGTTTTGGAGAATCACATACTCCTCATAAAAAAGGTCTATTTAGTGTAGAAAAATATAATGAAGAACTTAAGATTGTCATTGATCATCTCAAATTAAAGAATGAAGACTTCATTATGTTAGGTAGTTGTGCTGGAGCTGCAATGGCTTTTAGTTATATTTTGGATAGGAAAGGTTCAAAACCAAAAGTGTTGATAGTATTCAGCCCACAAGAGCAATATAAAACTCCATTCTGGTTACCTGTCTTAGGATGGATACCCACTTTTTTCATGAGTTTTATTCAGAAGTTAATCATAGTTTTTTACAAATTATATCTTAAAATAAGAGGAAAGAAAGAATCAGAAAATGTCAATTGGGCAGAGGATCGGTTGAAGAAAAATGATGCTTGGAGTCTCAGACGATATGTACTCGAATTTATCGTATCCTATGGTATTATAGGAAGACAAAAAGAGATGGATATTCCGATGCTAATATTTGTAGCTAAAAAAGACCACTTTGTAGGTCCAGAAATATCCAAAGAGTTCGCTCATCATCCTGATAGCGAAATTTTTCAAGTCGATATTTCAATGCATAGAATACAGGAAGGAAACGAGAAATTAATTGCTGAAGAAGTAAACAAGTACTTAACAAAAATGAAGATGTAGCTAATTCTTGTTTGAAGGAAGAAGAGAGACAATTATTGTTCCTATACCCGTAGAGGTCCCTATGATGGGAGATACAGGAGTAATGAAGAAACGATTGATTTTCAATTTCTTTAATAACTTTTGTTTGATTATTTCAGCTCCTTCTTGATTTTCAACATGTGAAATAATTAAATCATAAGCAATGGTCTTGTTAGTATCTCGTATCGCGATGTTAGCTAATCTTCTAGTCATTGATCTGTTTGTGAAAAATCCCGGTAAAGTGGATTTCAAAATTCCTGGTTTTTGCATTATTGCTACAGGTTTAATTTTGATTGTCTTAGTTAACCATAGAACAAATTTAGATTTTAGCCTTCCAGATTTGTAGACATTATCCAACGTATGAAAACCTACATCTAGAAAATAATTTTTCTTTAGTTTATTTATGTGATTCTCTATATCCTTAATGCTCATACCCTTCGCTCCTAATTCAAGAATAGCGAGAATTATTAAGCCTTGAACACCAGAAGCTGAGTGAGTATCTATCACAGTAACTTTATCTTCGAATTTTTTTGCTGCTAATCTATGAGAATTAAAAGTTGATCCACTTAATTCCTTCGAAACTGAGACGGAGAAAATATGGTTAAAACCATGTTTATCAAATCCTTCTTCAAGTTTTTCTACGAAATCATTTGGTTCAGGATTTGTTGTAGGTGGAATTAAATCTCTGGTTCGGATTAGATTATAAAATTCTGGAATGGAAACATCCACTCCTAGTTTCCAGTATTTATCATCAAAATAAACAACATGTGGAATAACTGCAATCTTGTGTTTTTCCATTAGTTCTTTTGGTAAGTCAGCTGCTGAATCTGTAATAACACCTATTTTCATGTAAACACTCTCTACGACCAAGTTCAATAATTATTCTATATAAGTATGATTGATTGTTATTGTCTGAAGACTTATATTTTATCTCTGATTCTTCTTTATTGGTTTCTTCTATGAATACAAAAACAATGATTGAGAATACTCTTGGAAAAACAAAAGCTGATATCATTTTGAAAGGTGGTTTAGTTGCAAATGTTTTAACAAGGGAATTATTAAAGTTAGATGTTGTTGTAACTGATAGATATATTACATATATTGGAAATGTTACCTCTGATTATGTGGGTAAAAAAACCAGCATAATAGATGTAACTGGGAGAATAATCTGTCCTGGGCTAATTGAATCTCATATACATGTAGAATCATCTATGCTATCAGTAACAGAATTCTCAAGAGCAGTTATCCCTCACGGAACTACAACTTGTGTAATTGACCCTCACGAACTAGTCAACGTAACAGGAATCCCAGGATTGGAAGTATTTTTGGAACAAACTAAAAAGTCTCCAATACGATTTCTCGTTGAAGCACCCTCTTGTGTTCCATCCTTACCTGGTTTTGAAACTTCAGGTTCTAACTTAGATTCAGTTGCAATAACTAAGCTGATGGAAAGAGATGATATTTTTGCTTTAGCAGAGATGATGAATTATCCTGGAGTAATCTACGCAAATGAGGATGTATTAGCTAAACTTGATGCTGCAAAGAAAGCAGGAAAAATGATTGAGGGACATGCGCCTTTGCTTAAGGGTAAAGAGTTGCAAGCTTACATTGCAGCAGGTATAACCTCTGATCATGAGGCTTCTAGTGCAGATGAAGTTCTTGAAAAACTTCGTTTAGGGATGAAGGTACAAGTTAGAGAAGGTTCTTTTGCTAAAGATATGCTAAATATTTTTCAAAAATTAAAAGATCTTTTAATAGATACAAGAAACATTTTAATTGCATCAGATGACAGAAATCCAATAGATCTACATGAAAAAGGTCATCTAGATCACTCTTTTCGATTAGCTGTTCAAACTGGTATGGATTCTTTAACTGTTTTACAGATGTTAACATATAATCCTGCTACACATCTAGGATTAAGTGATGAAATTGGTTCAATCGCACCAGGTAAATTTGCTGACTTAATTGTTGTCGACAATCTGAAGGATTTTAATGTTCTTACTACTATTGCTAAAGGTAAAATTCTTTTTGAGAATGGAAAATTAACTACTGTTTTGAAAGAAGAAAATTATCCAAAATTTGTCACAAATACAATGCGAAATATGCAAATTCCTCAGCTCCTAGATATTATGATTCACGTATCAGAGAAAGAAAGTGTTCGAGTAAGAACTATTGGATTAAATGAGCATTCTCTTATTACAGACAGTTTGATATTTGAATTAGAAGTAAAGGAAAATTATGTTGTACCGGATCTGAAAAATGATATCCTCCCAGTAATAGTCGTAAATCGACACACCAATGAAATTAACATAGGTAAAGGTTTTGTTAAAGGTCTAGGAATAAGAAATGGTGCAATTGCAAGTACAATAGCACACGATTGCCATCAGCTAATCTGTGTAGGGACAAATTATAACCTGATGATTGAAGCAATCCGGGAACTTAAAGAAGCTAATGGTGGCCTAGTTGTAGTAACTAAACAACAAAATATGGTTTTACCTTTACAATTTGCTGGTATTATGAGTGTGAAAAGGTATGAAGATGTAATCTTAGACTTTAGGAAGCTAAAGAAAACCCTAGACATTTTACAATCTCAACTTTCGGATCCTTTCATGGCTTTAGCTTTCATTGCTCTACCAGTTATACCACACCTAAAACTTACAGACCAGGGATTGGTGGACGTCGATAAGTTTGAATTCACTAATGTATTAGTCTAGAAAGACGCATAAATAATCAATTAGAACAAAAAAAACTCATCTTTCACAAAATTTTTTATTTCTGAAGTTTGAATATCAAATATGACCAAGTTACTCTTTCAAGATGATTCTTATCTACGTACGTTTGAAGCATATATCATAGAAATTATTGACGACCATGTAGTCCTAAATCAAACAGCTTTTGCCTACATGGGCGGAGGTTTACAGAGCGATTCTGGATTCATCAAAACTCAATCTGGAGATAAATATGAGATGCTGGAATCTTATTTTAAAGGTGGAAAAGTATTACATAAGCTCTCACAAGTACCAAAAGAGAGTTTACTAAACGAAAAAGTTACTTGTACTCTTGACTGGGAAAAAAGATACAAGCAGATGCGTTTGCATACAGCTCTTCATTCTCTTTCTGGTTTACTATTCAATAAATATGGATCTACTGTTACTGGGGGGAATATTACACCTGAGAAAAGTAGGGTAGACTTTGAAATCGATCATTTAAGACAAGAAAGAGTTGAGGAGATAGTCTCAGAGATAAATAAGATACTTGTGGGTGATCATCCTGTTTCGATATCTTATATGAATAGAGACGATGCTCTCAAGATTCCTGATTTAATTAGAACGAAAGTTAACCTAATACCTGAAAGTGTTAAAACGATTCGAATAGTCGAGATTAAAGGGGTTGACATGCAAGCAGATGGTGGTGTGCACATAGCAAATACCAAGGAAATAGGTGAGTTTGTTTCCCTTAAATCAGAGAACAGAGGAAAGAATAACAAAAGGCTATATTTCACAGTTAAACCCTAAAAAATTAGTGTTGAAAGGGGATTAACCGCAATCTTTTAAAATGTGTGTTATTGAACGATAAAACGAGATTATTAAAAGTAAACTGGGATTATTATGAAAAAAGCTAAATTATTCGGACTGATATCAATTATTACATTCATAAGTCTAGCATTAGCAAACGCTTCGATTGGGAATGCAGTGTATGAACAAACCGCTGACATTGCAGTTACAAATGAACTAATCGATCGAAGACTTCTTACTTCTGAGACTTTCAATACAACCTTCCTTAATGATGTAACATATGATCCAAGTGTAAACAAAGATACAACATTTAAATGGAAAGTTGGAGACTATGAAAGAACAGATAATTTCAATATAGCCGAAGGGGATAAGAACCTAAAAAGTGGGGACACCATAAACGTAATGATTGGAGCTGACCCTTACTTACAATTACCACATGTTGATGCATGGTGTCAAATTTATATTAATGATGTGATGGCTCGTTATCCTACAGTCAATGATCAGATTGCAGCTTTCTTCAAGTATATACAGCCGACAAGTCTTGATTTTACTGAAAACATTACTGAATTTTATAACTTTACAGCACTAGGAAATGAAGGATATTTCAGCTATATCGAAAACTCTGCTGCTGTTAACCATTCTTTCTGGACGTTGGAAGAAAAGCTTGTGACATACAGTTATTCTACTGTCACTGAAGTAAACAACATTACAGAAATCACTTTGATTTATAACAGAAATACAGGTTTAATGGACGAAATGTTTTATTCAGCAAGTTTTACAAATTCAACAGGTCATTTCGCTGGAGCTAATTTTTCTCTAACACGATTGCACGGCTGGGGGCTTCCATATAATATTAGCACATTGGTTATTTGGATACCAATAATTATTGTCATCGTAAGCCTTATTGTTGCTATTCGATTACACTTATTCCAAAAAATTAAGCTGAACCTTGAATCAAGAAAAATTGCAAGAAGAGAGTAGGAAAATTTTCTTTCCTCTTCATTTTATTCTATTTGTTTATCTGTTCGCTATTTTGCTTTTATATACCTCAAAACGAAAACATTAAAAGTTTAAAAGGCTGATTTTCTATTCCAAAAGAAAATTACATGAGACTACTTAGTTAGTTAAAAGGAAAAGGATTATTATGTCATATTTGAAAATCCAAAAATTAAATATTAAGATTGAAAGATCTTTAGCAATAATTAATGCTAAGACACTAGAAAAATTAAGTGTTCAACACTCTGCAAAAGTGAAAATTAAAAGTGACAGTTCGGAAATTTTGTGTGAAGTAATATCAACAGATGATCTCATTGAGCCTGGGTTCATAGGGCTTGCAGAAGAACAAATAGATAAGCTTCAAAGTAAAGAAGCAAAAAAAGTAAAAGTTTACACCAGAAGAAGACCTGCTTCATTAGAATTTATTAAACAAAAGCAAGCTGGTAGTGTGTGGACTGAAAGCCAACTTCGTTCAATAGTTAGCGATATAACAGTAGGACAATATACGGATTTAGAACTTTCTATGTTTACTTTAGCTCAGTATTATAAAGGACTCAACATGGATGAGATTCAATATTTAACTCAATCAATGGTTGAGTTTGGAATAACTCTTGACTTTGGTGAACCTGTTTACGACAAGCATTCAATAGGCGGAATACCTGGAAATAAAATCTCACTAGTTATTGTACCAACTGTAGCAGCCGCAGGTTTACTGATACCTAAAACCAGTTCGAGAGCAATAACTTCACCTAGTGGAACAGCTGACACTATGGAAGTCCTATGTGATGTTAATTTCTCAGCTGACGAAATGTTAGAAATTGCACCTAAGGTACGAGGGATGCTAGTATGGGGAGGTAAACTAGATTTATCTCCATTAGATGATATTGTTATTCATAGAGTAGAACAACCTCTTGGAATTGACCCACATAGCCAAATGCTAGCCAGCATTTTTAGCAAAAAAGTTAGTACAGGTGTGGATCACATGGTACTAGACATTCCAACTGGAGAGGGTTCAAAAATGCCTACTAGAGCGGGTGCAATACAATATGCTCAAGAATCAACTGAACTAGGGAGACGACTTGGAATTCATATTGAAGCAGCACTGAGCTATGGAGAGCAACCACTTGGAAAAGCTGTAGGACCAGCTTTAGAAGCTAAAGAAGCGTTAGAAGTTCTTCTTGGCAAAGGACCTACTTCTGTGCTTGAGAAAAGTAATGAATTAACAGGAATACTGTTTGAAATGGCAGGATTAGCACCAGCTGGACAAGGAGCAGCACTAGCAGCTGATTATATCGTTAAAGGTAAAGCTAAAGCTAAAATGGAAGAAATATTAGCTGTTCAAGGAGGGAATCCAAATATCACTCCTGAAGAGGTAGAAATTGGTCAATATACAGCAGATATTTTAGCAACCAGAGATGGTTACATTGTAAAATTATCAAATGTAGGAATCAAGAAAGTTGCTTATGCTGCAGGAACTCCAAATCATAAGAAAGCAGGTGTTTATCTACACAAAAAAGGTGGAGACTTCTGTAAGAAAGACGAAAAATTAATGACTATCTATTCAGATAGTGAGGGTAGACTTACTGAAGCTGTAAATCTTGCAGTAAACTTATCTCCTTATGTTCTAGAAGGGATGATTATCAAAAGAATCTCTTCAGGAACTAAAGTATAAACTATTCCTCTTTTACACTTTTTTCTTTTTTCAATACCATTCTATGCATATAGAGGGATTGATCAAAAAACGATATGTTAAATCCTACTTTTTGCCAGAATGGAGTAACAAAAGGGGAACAACATAATTGCACCGTATCACTTTCGATTATATCTCTAACCAATATTTCTGCACTTATTTGTCCGAAACCCTTTCTTCTAACATCTTCACGTACCTCAAAAACATAGATTATTGGACATCCAACTGACATAAAGGTACTTTCTGAATTTGGATCATCAGGAATAACTGCTGCAACTGCAACTATTTCTTCATTGTGAAAAAATCCATAACACTTAATTTCCTCATCAAAGAACATTCGATATGACGTGAAAAATGGGAAAGAATGGGCTGGAACATCGTCAAAGTCAATAAGATGCACCTTAAGTTCATCTCTTTCAGGATATGATTTGTTCATGAGGTTGATATGAGTAGTTTTTTTAGTTTTAAAAAAATTTGTCTTTGTTACATGAATATATATGTTAGATCAAGGTTCAATGAAGCGGAAGACTTTTTATTAGAAGCTACATTAATTCTGTTAAAGGGATATCTATGTCTGGATTTGGAAACGTAGAGAACGCTATGTTCGGGAAATCTATTTTCAAAAGTGAATCAACTCTTTATCCTGAATATGTTCCATCTGAACTACCGACGAGAGAGGATGAAATCGAGAGACTGGTAAGAAATTTCAGATCTTTGTTAGGGAAAGAAGGATCTTTTTCTGTTAATGTTGCGATTGTTGGAGATGCAGGAATGGGTAAAACTGCTCTTTGCAAATATACCATGAAACGTTTTGAAGAAGCTGCCAATAACAGAAATATCAATGTGAAGTTTCTATACTATAATTGTCATTCTTTTAGAAGTAAAACAGCGATTCTCAGAAATATCCTCTCAGAACATTTTCGTATTCAATCTAGAGGATTTAGTGATGAGGAAATTCTTGATATGCTTGTGAAGCGATTAACAATAGAACAGATACGTCTAATAATCGCTATAGATGAGGCTAATATGCTGAACTCTGAAGATATTCTAAGTATCTTTCATGCTGGAGAGTATTTTGGTTCAGAGCAATCAATGATCTCTACCATTGTTATATCTAGGCCAATAGAATGGCGTTCTTTGTTGAATGTTCCATTGTCAGGTCATATTCATGATCAAATTGATTTAACAGGTTATGATAGGGATAGATTACTTCAAATCTTGGAATATCGAGCTCAAACTGCACTTTTTCCAACATCATATTCGGATGAAACTTTGAATTTAATAGCTGACATTTGTGCGTCATCTCAAAATGCTAGACATGGTTTAGAAATCCTATATCGATCAGGAAAACTAGCTGATCTTAAACATGAATCTTTCATTAATCCTGAATATATACGCGCTGCAAGAGCAGACGTTTACCCTGAATTACGAAGAGATGTTCTAAAGGATTTAAGGCAACACGAACTTCTTGCAGCTTTAGGTGTTGCTAGAAAACTTTCTACTAAAGGCATTACTTCAACAACTGTAGACGATAGCTATGACATCTACGTCTTGTGTTGTGAAGAGTATAATGAAGAAGTAAGAGGCAAATCAACTTTTAGAGGCGCAGTAGAAACACTACACAAAGTAGGAATTATAGGAAAATCTGTCGGCCCCATAGAAGTAGGTAAACGAGGTAGACGAGCTAAAATAACCACTTTTGATATTCCTGCAACAGTGTTAGTGGAAAGGATAAATAATATCCTTTCTAAATCAAAAGAATCATACAAAAACTAATTTACACATATCATTGTCATGGAATTTTTAACTCCCTCAATGATAATATTATTGTTTAGAACTTGATTCTTTAATTCATCCATAGATTCAAATTCTATTTTTACAATGAGGTCATAAATACCATAAACGGCATAAACTTCCTTTACTTCTTTCATTTCGTGTAAACCCTCTTGGACTGCTTCAAGCATCCCTTGTTGAACATTGAGCAAGATATATGCAGCTTGTGTCATAATTATCCCTTTTATATTGTCGATGTGTCCTTCATCCATAGGAGTTTAAAAAACCTAACATAAGTACATCGCATTTTTGTTAAAATATTAAATAGTAATTATTATCAATGCACTATTTGATTAAGCAAAAAAAAGAAAACAATGCTAAGTTGTCCTCAAATTAACTTTGCAGGCAGGACAATTTCCCCGGATTTTTACCCAATCATAAAGATGATTTTTATGAAAAGCTATATCACAAGATGGGCATCTGACTATGTCGTTACTATCTGAAATGATTTGAAGGCAGACTGAACACATAATCTGAATCTCAGCATCTGTTATTAGTTTGTAATCGTGTGCATTGTTTTTGAAATCTACTTGATAATATGATTCTGGTGAATAACTCACAGAATTTGTTGAATAATTCATGTATTTTTCTGATGGAACTAACAGATTATTAGACCTTATTCTCTTCTCCTTAATTGTTCTAGTAATTACCCAGAAAATTGTTCCACTCCATGCTGTTAAGTATAAAGCAATCAGAACATATTTTACTGTATCAAATGGATTGTAAGGAGGAATTGGTGGTTCCGGTATGATAGGTTCAAGTTTCTCCCAGAGATAATTTGGATGAGAGTGAAGAGAATCATGTGGAATCGAGTCTAAGAGCATATTTCCGGTTGAAAAGAACATTCTTGCTGTGTTTTCCAACTGTTCATGATCATAATACAATTTGAATCTGACTAAACTAACATTAACATCGATAGGACAATCGAAACCTATTTTATACCAAAAATAGGGATTTAATCCTTCATCTATATACATTGTTTCTACAATTCTTTGTTCGATTGTGAAATTCCCTGTTAAACTAATGAATATTGAATCTTCTAGGGTTCCACAGTTTACTAAATATTCTACATCAGTCCATTTTTCTGTTGTTATATCTACAACCATCTTCTCTACAGAAGGATAGTATTCTGCAAAGCGTTCAATTCCAAAAAATATCTTTTCTAGGTGATTAATTGAAATATCATATGCCCAACTTGGGATATTATTTTCTATTTGCCATGTGAAGTCAATGGAATCTGTATTGAGTGCTGAGAACTTAATTTGGTAAACTCCAGTAAGAACTATCTCTGAAGTGAAATGATGATCCACTGTGTCTTCATATAAAATCAACCAACTTTTTATTATTTCTTCAGTAATATCATCTTTAATTTCAATTAACAACCCTTGATAACCTGAACTTATCGTGTCTCCCCATATATTACATTGGATATTCAGATTCAATTCTTCTCCACTTAAAAAGACGTAAATAAGAGAATTATTAAATTCATGATCAACTCTTTTTGAAAAATATTCTCCAGTAATATCGGTAATCTGATAGGTTGCATCTGCTGGTTTAATACTGAGTGTTAGCCCAATTACCAATATTAGTGAAAAATAAAAAAAGAAGAATGTTGATATTTTCATATTCTCACTTTCTTTGCCTTTTTCTTATTAGTATAACTACAACAATTCCTATTATTGTAGAGAAGAATGGCCAATATGTTGCAGCACTGACGGGATAATAATGATCCCAAGGATCATAAAGATCTTCATAGGTAAAAGTGATATAAATCTCTCCTTCATGATAAGTTGAAAAAATCAGCACGTAACAGGTTATGTTAGGTAGAATAACCTCAGCACTACCTTTGATTAGAAGTTCCCAGGTTTCTGCGTCGAAAATTAAGATACTTGTTTGAACTAATTGAGAATCTGCAACTATACTTCGTTCTCTTGTTTCTTCTCGGCTATTATTTAACTCGAAAAGAATAACATCCTCAACTCCAAGATTTCTTCTAAATTCTTGCTGAAAAGCTAAGTGTTCATTTAACGCATTTACAATATGTATCTCAACATAATCAGATGAAACAAAAGAAACTTTTACTGTATGTTCTGCTTGAATTTGAAAAGTTGCAATAGTGCAGTTACTTTGATCGAATATTACTTCTGATTCATCTACATCCGCAGCAAGGACATCAAAGCCTATATTCGTTTCAGCAAAAATAATAGCTGAAGAATTTGAATGGGTTGCTCCTATTAATCTCAAAGTTATATGTTGATAAGGTACTAAAACAAATTCTTTCTTCTTACCTACTTCAATTTTCGAATAATCCTCCGAAGCCAACAGATCTATCGAATAGATTTCCGATAACACATCGTTTCCAAGCCAATCTTCTGTATACACTTGGTATTCAAGCTGTTCTTCGAGTTCTGTAAAAACTAAACTTAGAAGATAGGTGTCGTCTACTATGTGAGTTGCATTCGTTGTTGTCCAGAAACTAACAGTACTAAATCTGTAATAGATTTCAACAAATGATGTTCCGGTTACATCTTTAATCTCAAATAATACGTTGATTATCTTATCATCAGTAAAGAAATCTTCACTAAAATATGCCCAAGTGTCTATCTCTGGAGGAAGATCGTCAATGAGAACCACGAAAATCAAATCCATGTATTCAGTGATATCCTCTTGATTTAGATGACTAAGAGTTACATCTATCTTTAAATCGAGTTCAACTGCATACATAACAACTAATTCACCAATTATCGCGGGAAGATCACTAGTTTGAGGACCATCTCCACCAAGGATTATATATGAACCTGCAGTTGTTTCTGCACCAATTTCTAATTGTTTGTATGTAAGAGTATCTGCTCCACTGGCAGCAACTGTACATAAGATAAAACCTTCAGATTTTAAATTAGCAAACAATTCGTAAAGAAGCTCCCCATCATAATCCTCACTCCCACCGTAACCAATAATCTCTCCTCCATCACAAGGCTCATCTGTAATTAGGATTATTAACTTAACTGCATCTTCTCTCCAATTCAATCTATTTTGAGCAACCCAAAGAGCATCTCCCCAAGGTTCATGGCTACCTCCAGCTTCTGTGTCGCTCAGCACATCTACAATAAATGATATGTCTGACGTAAGTGGAGTGACTAATGAATCATCTGAAATTGGATTTGAAGATGAACCTCCAAATAGTATCAAACCTGTTTTTAAGTCTGGAACATCAGTACTAATCTGATTGACAACTCCAACTAAATCCTCTGTGAGTACAGAAATCTCATCTCCCATAGAACCTGATTGATCAAGAATTATTGCTAAATCAAGAGCTTTTGAGACAATAGTATTGGAAGAAATAAGATCAATAATATACGTTTCTGATAGCCAAGAATCATTTCTTGCTAAAGTGCTGGTTGTTGAAATTGTTGGATTCATAATGAAACCATAATCGTTAACCGATATTGATAGCTCAAGAGAATTTAGATCTATATCTGATAGATTTGTGACATTGAATTGAGCTATAAATGATCCATCAGGTAAAATACTAGGTATCTTATCTTCTCTATGAGAATCTAAGTCTGTTATCATTTCTACAGTTACATTATTGAGAATATTTGTTTCTTCTTCAAGCGCTTGATATACTCTATCTTCATACTCTTGTATTCCGTTTACAATCACACTTGATAGAAATAAACTACCAAGCAAAAAAAATAACACAACTAAATTTATTCTTTTCTGTTTCATTATATATCAATATATCATAATACTGCATATTATATAAATGTTTTGTTTTCAATAAGTGTTTTCCTTATATATCAATATGTCACAATATGTCGAAATCTTTATAATTCGGTGTGGTATAAGATTAATTAATGGAAGAAGAATACTTGAAAAAAGTGGTTGAATTACTAGAACAGATGAATGACAGATTAAAGCGTATAGAAGCAAAACTATCTGTTGAATCAGTGCCTACTTCTTCTCTAGATTTACTGACAAAGATACCTAAGTCTCATTTGCAAACATATTTTACTGTTCAATCACTTGAAGAGGCAACATGTACTGAGGTTGCTGAAGTAACAAGAAGATCTCATAATTTAGAATCACGATATCTTAGAAGGTTGAAAGATATTGGTGTCTTGGAGAGTAAAAGAGTTCCTGTCTCAGGTTCAGATGATGAATGGAAAGGGACAGAAGTAAAATATTATTTAGGAGAAAGTGAGTAAAATGAAAACGATATGTGTTCATAGTTATAAGGGTGGAACTGGTAAGACAACATTTTTGTTAAACATAGCAGGGATACTCGCGAAAAAGGGTAAAACTATATTAGCAATAGATTATGATCTTAGAGCTCCGTCATTTCAATCTTATTTTAAAATGACTAAACAATCCTTCTTATCTCACTATCTTCTGGAAGAAAAAACTATTAAAGAGATAATATTCCCATGCAAAATTGATGAAAAAGCTAATTTGGATTTGATATTCTCTTCAATGGAGTTTCTAAAGCAACATTCAACACAGAGAGACAAACTTTCACGTGATGATGCTAAATATCTAGCAAAAATGTTTAACTTGCAGAAAAGTCTAGAAGAGAAATATGATTTCATGTTGATAGATACAATTCCAGGGTTCTTCTATAGATCAATAGATTCAATGATTATTTCTGACATTATTTTACTTATTGCAACTCCAAGCACATCAAATGTTCTAGGTATAGAGGAATTGTGTAGTAATATCTACAGTGTTCTTAAAGATGAAACAAAAATGATATTAATCATTAATAAAATCGAAGATGAAGGTGTAGATGCAGACAAAGAGATATTTGAAGAAAACCTGGCTAAGTTGAGAGTTATTGGTAAGAACAAATTTAGTCATGTAATAGAAGTACCATATTATAACATTCTTAGTGAAAGAATACATGCATTTGAGGTTCAACCTCAGGAAGAATTCTTAGAATCACTACTAGGCGTAATAGAATTATTTGAATAAAGGTTTCATATGAAAAAACAAGACCTTGACAGCTCTTTGCAAGAGATAGGGAAAGCGCGCGAATACTTGAAAGAGTCTCAAAAAAATCTGGAAAGATTAAAGAGTGGAAAAGGAGTAAAAAGAAAATTCCGTTTCCTATTTCAAGAAAACAAAATACTAGTTGTTCTCTTATCTGTATTAATCATCTTATCAATTGTTCTCCCTGTAGTTTTTCTTAGACCAGAACCCGTTGTAACAGATCCTATGCAAGAGCATGTTGATTCAACAATTAATTTGATTTTTACTAATTTTACAGATAGTACTGGGTTGCCATTTACAAATGAAACAGTTCAAACTCCATCTTCTGAACTTTTAATACTCTCTTCTTTGACTTATGCTTTAATTGAACAAGCAGGGTTTGAACACAATAAAAATGATTTTCAAACTAAAATTTCTAAGATTATCAATACTCTAGAAAATGATACATTTGTTTCATATATAAATAGAAGTGAGTCTTTATCCATCTTCTACCAATTTCTTGGTATTTACACTTTATTGCAAAGTTATTTTACCTTAACTGAAGATTCTGCAATAATAAGTACAGAGATGATTAGACAGACAGTTTCTACAGTTTTAGATTCTTATTATTCTTCAGAGAAAGGGCTCATTATCCAACCTATGACAAATTCCAGTTACTTAAAAGACCAAGCCATAGCTGTCTGGGTTCTTGCATCGTACCAGTTGCTCACAGGAACAGAATATTTAGTTGGTTATTGGCTAGTTAACATCATTTCGTCAATATTAATCGAAATTTCTCAATGTTATTTCAATTCAACTACTTCTACATTCTATAGTGATTATGACTATTCAATTAATGAAAGTACATCAATAGCTACCATTGAAGATTTAATTTTCTTAACAGCAGCTCTATCCAAATCAGAACGCTTGCATCATTTATTTACAAGAAGTAGTTATAATGTGCATCAGCAGATAATTACTGATTTTGTTGATGATGATTGGTATGTACACAGTTCAAACAGAACCGATAATGAGAAATATATCAAGAATCAAGCATATTTTACATTAGTGTCTTACTTGATGAATCTGAATAATGTAGGGAGTGAAGTACAAAACAAAATAACAGAGAACTTCTCTCTAAATTATGGATTTGTAGAAAAGGAAGGAGAAGTTGACATTACTTGTGAATCCTGCCTTTATGGATTGATAGCTCTATCTAGTAAGAATTGGAGTGTTGTAGAAAATGATCGTGAATCCGCATATGAAGCAACTTCAGCAAATTCTTCTCATATTAGGATTCTATTGGCATCTTTAGTACTAGCTACGTTACTAATATCTCGAAGAAGAATCTTTATTAAAAGAAGATGGTGACCGAGACGAGATTCGAACTCGCGACCATATGCACTTTGGACTTTTCTACCTATAACACCTAGATATAGGGAAAAATTCCCCAAGCATACATCCTACCAAACTAGACTACCCGGTCCTTATATATATCAATATATTGTAACATTACTGCATATCTTCTCTTTTTGTTTCTTTGTCCATCTCTACAAAACTGATTTTAAGCTTTTCTATTTCTTTCTAGATAATACTTTTAAGAAAGATATGAGTATTGCTATAAGAATAAGATGTTTCTTCTATGAAGAGAAAAATTATTAATTATATTCTGACGATTTTAATGTTGTTGTTTTTAGGATTTAGTCTTTCATCATCAAAAGTATTGTCTGCTACAGCAGGTAGCTATGAAGAAGATTTTACATCTATTTCTAACATGTATTCTACTTATACAACCGTTGTAGGATGGGGCGATGGATCTATTTCATTACCCAGAAAAAATCCTGTTTATCTGGACACTATTGCTGCTGGAATTTCAAACAATGTTTTTGTTTCTGGTTCTTATGCGTATGTAGGTGACTATAATGGATACTATGCAATAAATATTGGAACTCCTGATTCTTTAAGTCAAGTAGGTAATTACACAGAATCTGATGTAGATGCGATTTATGGCAGTCAAATAATTGGTAACCTTGCATATCTAGCAAATGGTAATTATGGACTCTTGATATTAGATGTTACTGACAAAAGCAACATCACAAAACACTCTTCAGTAGACTTACCAAGCGTATCCTCAGATATACTAGTCCATAACCAACATGCTTTCATTCCAGTTTATAGTGGAGGATTAAGAGTAGTAAATGTGACTGATACTTCTAATCCGTGGGATGAAGGAGGATTTATCTCAACTTCTGCTGACGCATATGGTGTTGCAATATCTGGTAACTATCTTTATGTTGCCGTATCCCATGCTGGTTTAGATGTTTATGATATTTCTACACCAACAAGTCCAACTTTTGTAGATAATGTTGACTTGGATGGATATGCAAAAAAAGTGGAAATTTCAGGAAATTATGCTTACGTAGCTTGTGATTTAGGTGGTTTACAGATAGTTGATATTTCTGATCCTACAAACATGACAAGTATTGTTCATCTTGATGATAATACTCGATATATGGGTGTTGATATAAAAGATAGTTATGTGTTTGTTGCAGGATATTTATCAAGCGACTACTTCATGAGAATGTCTGATATAAGTGATCCTTATAATCCAATAGCTACAGGGGTTTACGAACTTCCCTACAACGGTTATGATGTTTTTGTAAATGGAGATTTTGCTTACGTTGCAGCAACTACAGCTGGACTTATTTCCTTGAGGTTTGCAATGATTGATGACCCTTATGGTGAGTACTATCAATCTTATGCAGTCGCAAGATCAAATACTGTTAACTATGCACTTGCTGGAGAAGAATTTGAGAAAGTGACATTAGACATAATAGGAGTACTTGACGGTGGAACATCAATTGATTATTATGTATCTGCGGATGGTGCAACTAATTGGGAACAAGTTACGCCTGGTGTTGAACATGTTTTTGCAAATCCTGGAAGACAACTAAGTTGGATGGCTGAATTCTTTACTTCAGATGATACAACTACTCCAGTTTTGAACAATTTAACACTATCTTACAATACAATAGATCTTGATTTCAACCTTGTTTATCCAACACATGAATCTGTAATAATAGAACTCTATCCCATTTTTGACTGGGATGATGTTGATGGAGCATATGGCTATTTACTTCAAGTGGATACATCTCCAACATTTACAACTCCTGTGATTAATGAATCATGGACATTCCATGCAGTTTTAAATTACACAAGTATAATTCCTTTAGTAGAAGGACAAGAATATTTCTGGAGAGTTGGTTTCTACTCAGATTTTGATGTCATAGGAAGATACTCTGACATCCAGAGTTTCACGATTTATGAGGAGCCAGTCGTATCAGAGTTCAATACCATTTCATATGTGATTCTAGCTGTATCTTTCATATCAGTCTCAATAGTTTCAATTATGAAGAAAAATCTCAGAAAATGAGATTTTTACCCTTTTTCTTCTTTTTTGGACAAAGCTTATATCAAACGTTCAAATCATCATAATTAGTTTGTTCAAAAGATGATTATTATGCAGAAGAAAAAAATGACTTCTTTATTTATAATTTCATTATTTTGCTTGGCCTCTTCATTACAGATACAAAATTCCACAGTAGTTGATGCTTTCATTGGTTCTCTTAACGAGGATTTCTCAACAACATATCAGGACCCTTCTACCCCTAATGTTACTGTATCGGATTGTAATTAAACTTAGTAGCACTGAAATGAGCCTCAAATTACGTTTAGAATGTTTAAGACATTTGAAATTACTTTCTTCTTTTATTAGTGTTTTTTATTTTTTCGTTATTATTCTTGTAAAAGTTTATAAACACTTAAGGATTCAAAAAAACAGTTAAAATGACATCATCGGAATTAGACTCTGCGACTATTATAAAACAAAGAAAAAGATTTGAAGCCTTGGGAACAGCTATTAATAAAGCCGATGGAATGGCTAGTTGGCTCAAAGTCTTACTTGCTATTACGTTGATTTTTGGCTTACCAACTATAGTACTTTTGAGTGATCCTGCTAAAGACAGTACAATAGTTATGTATGAAATGATTATTTTTGCTTCTAGAGTTCTGATAATCACCATGGTTTTGTATATTACCTCAAAAATAACTCGAGAAATTTACACTGCTAGTAATGATTATGATAAAAAAACTCAGGAGATAGGTTTTAAAGAAGCTAACACCAATACCATAGAAGAAAGGAAGCTGATTACTAATAATGTGATGTATACCATCATCAGCATAGTAGTTATTTTGTCATCATTTATTGGTATATTCTTGGTTGGCTCTAGATATATTGAAACTTACATCACAGGTCAATTAGTAGTTTATATTACAATAATTGTGTGTTTAGGGTTTTCATTCAAGTTCTGGTCTGGTAGAAATTCTGATGAATCTCCACGAATGGGTGGAAGAAAACTCATTCAAATACTCATGCCTGTTTTCATGTTTCTAAGTATTGAAATAATAATCGATTTCTTTGGAATTCTAAGCGAACCTCGTTTTAGAGTAAATGCATTACTGCTTTCTTGGGGAATTATTTATCCGTTTCTATTCTTATTCCTGGTGATCGCCATACTAATAACAACTAAAAAAACTCCAAGAGAAAAGATTGGTTTACAAGAAGCAAAAATCGCTGACTTTCAAAGAAAAGAAACACATATTCAAGATAAAAACAAGATTAAGCAAGCATTTTTCAGGATGAAAGTAAGTTGGAATAAATTTTCTAAAAAGTTAATTCCCCGTGATCCTACAAAGAAGAAGAACCTCGATAGAAAACCAAGCAAAGCTCTAGTCCAAAGTTTATGGATTACATTATTTATTACAGTAGTTCCATTTGCATTAATAGCTCCTTGGAGTTTATTCCCTCACGATGGTCTGCTCTTTATAGCTGCATTAATGATATCTTACCAGTATTCAATGATAAAATATGAAAGGTATGAAATAGATGTTATAGCTGAATCTGCAAAAGATGAGTCCATTCAACCAACAGAAATGCGTAAACCTTCATTTATTAAAAATGCATTAATTATGCTATTACTTCCAACTGTCATCTTTATAACTATCCAATATCTTATCAGTGGAGTAATAATTGGTGAAATATTAACTGTTAGCACAGAAATGGTTGTTATAGGTTTTACATGGGTAACTGCCCTGATTGTGCTTCCTATATCATATCAACTTTTCTTGAAGATAAAAGCTAATACAGACATTGATCGTTCAGAAAATAACGTATTGATGTTTAGAACAGGTCTCTTATACATATTTTTTATCGAATTAATCTTGATTGCTTGTTCCATAGGATCTCACTTCTTTGTTTCAATTTTTGTCGATTATGAATTTATTCAATGGGCAGCTATGGGACTTCAGTTAGCATTTGTAGGAGCTTTAATTGTTCTACCTATAATTTTCCTGTATATTGTACCAAAGTTATCAGATAAAGGATATAAAACAGCTAAAATTGTGACTATTTCTATAATCTCAATAATTAACGTTGCAATTTTAGTGTTATTCATTGTTGATATCATTGTTGGATTTTTCTTATAATCCAATTATTTTTTATTACTTTAGTTTGATATAAGTGCTAGGTCTTTTAACTAGTTCATTTTGTTCTGAATTAGCATAATAGTGAAACAAACCATTCTTGTTAGTTACTCCAGAAGCATATCCTGAATTATCCATACTAAGAATATGAATGATTCCTTCTTCTTTGATTTTCTTTAGATCAAGAATTCCTAACTCCGCAGCTCTTTCTGTGGTCATATTATTTTCAATACGATCTACAACCATTCTTGCGGTGCATAATCTCATTGTTATCTCACCTGTACCTGTACAAGCTACCCCTGCTTTTTCAGAGCAATAGAGTCCTGCTCCGAAGATAGGTGAATCACCCACTCTTCCGGGGAACTTCATAGCTAAACCAGAAGTGGAAACCCCTACAGCTAAATTCCCCTCTGAATCTAAAGCAATTACATTAGTAGTACCATGCTTATCAAAACTTAATTTTCTATACCATTCCATTACTGGGTAGTTTTCCATCACTTCTTTTAAGTGAGTATCGAAATTCATGAAAAGTTCTCTAACGAGTTTTTGCGCTTCAACTGGCATTTCGAGACTCTTTCCTTCCATAACATTGTGATAATTTTTCATACCTAACTCTTGGAACCCACACCCATGATCACCACCACCATTTTCCGTTTGCATCCCACTGATGCCCAAGTTGCCCAGCTCAACGAGATCTTTACCATCTACAAT
>JAGXNV010000138.1 GCA_019894795.1 Candidatus Heimdallarchaeota archaeon
GCCGAACTACTGGACATCGGCAGCTTTCAACATCTTCCCTATGGGACACGACAATATTTCAGTCAAAACCGATGGGGACTCACGGGGGAATCGGCCGCCTTCACCGATCCCTTTTATAGCCCAGGGTCTGATTTTATCGCTTCTATAATTGACGGACGATTATTCCCGCAACTAATGAAAATGATAGATACATATCCTAACACTATTCTGATACTGGAATCTCTCGACCAACTTGTTTTTGAAACCACAAGTATGAATCTTTCTTCAATATATGGGGCACTTTCTTACGTAGCTTACAAAATGGGTGTGGCTGTTATTCCAACTAGAGATTTAGAGGACACAATCATAGTATTAGAAAGAATTGCATATAGAGAGCAAATAGAAGATATTAAACCTGTCATGTCTAGAAGAGCTCCAAAAGGAATGACGATAGATGATAGAAGAGCTTTTGCAATAGAGGGATTAATTGATACGGGGCCAAAGAAAGCTCAAGCATTGATAGAAAAATTCGGTACTCCATTAAACGTATTTGAAGGAATAAAAAACACTAAAATAACCTACACAAAAACAGGCAGTCCAAGCGGAATAGAAGGACCACTGCAAGATCTTCCTGGCTTTGGATGGAAATATGTACAAAAGAATAAAGAACTATTAATAGGGTTTGAAAGAGAATAGGGTACTTTTATTTGCCAGTTTCTCGAACTTCCACAATCTCTTCCACAATCTCTTCCACAACCTCTTCTACAACCACATCTTCAATCTTTGCTTCAACTGGTGTGCGGATTTTAGTTTTCCTTGCAGGAGTAGCTTTAACACCAATCTTTTGTAGAATATCAACATAAGCTCCACCTAAAAAGAAATCTCTTAATTTTAACCAGCTTGTTGTAACTAAATATGGAAATGCGAGTTTATCAAAACTCTTTGTACAGATATGAGTTTCTTTTGATAGTTTACTTGTTGAATTAATATCTCCGCATTTCAGACAAATCCTGATTCTTGCTTTACCATCATATAATTCATCAATTGTTTCTTGGTAAACTTGTAACCCTTCCCCCAAAGGTGCTAACAAGAGATCTGAAACAAAACTTTCAGAAACGGTTTTTATTACACTTTTTTCTCTATTAGTAATTTGATCTGTTGGTCCTCTGTGGCCCAAATTGCCTTTGTCATTATTTGATTTATTCAACTAGTAATAAACCTCCTTTGATGTACATATTGTTCCTACATATATAAATATATTTTCATTGGTAAATTTGGCTTAATAAACGTTATTTTATCGTTTCATTATTTATATATGTCGGATTAATAGGCCATATTTGCCTATACTTCTCTATTGTTGTATCTTGTTCATAAGTGCTTGAAATCGTGCTCTATTGTTTTTTGTTACCACAGCATCCTTTCTACTATCCTTTAAATGTCGGAAAAAAACCGACTTTTACACAACTCTTAAATATAAGGTAGGAAATAATCCTACATAGTAACAAAAATCGGGTGAAAAAAATGAAGCAAAACGAAATAACAAAACTACTTGACAGCGAGTTTCGAAGGATATACGAAGATCTGGAGGAAATAACCCTGGCATTGACTGGGAAGTTATCAAGCTATAAGAAGTATGACAATCCCTTCTTGCTTCCTTCTTCTTTCGAAGATTTTTGGAAATCTAACCTGCAAAGGTCAAACAAACTAAGGTGAAAAACATGAAAAGTTACGAAATGGATGAATACTTGGATCAACAAGTAATGGCACTCGAACGCGAGTTGAAACAGCTCAAAAGAGCTCGACGCGCTAGAAAAGCGAAAGCTCAGGCTAGCAAAAGATACGGGGGACATCCAGCTACAGGGTAACCCCCTTCTTTTTTTTGAGGAGAGATAAAAATGGCAACAAAAATTCAAACAAAAACTGAATTCAAGAGAAATCTTCTCTCTCATCTCTCTCTCATTTTAACAAAGAAATTAGGGAGGTGATAAAAAATGAGAATCATTAGATCAGATGCTTTAAGTAGACTCTTAAAGAATAAAGCAATAATAAATCTATCAAGATTTTTAATCATACTTGTTTCCGTATCTGCATTATTCTATGCTGCCTTAGCATCGATATCTGTTATCTATTATTTCGGAGCATATTAATCAGAACTCCTTCCTCTCTTTTTTTTCTCTTTTTGTCGTTTTTGCAGAAATCTTTTATTATACTCTTTCGAATGTTAATCTGTTATAAAAGGTGTAGAAGCATGTCCACTCCCCCTAAAGACGAGCTAATTTTCGTAGAAAAATTACTTAGGGAAGGGAAACTCGAAGACGCGTTACAATTGGCAAGAGATTTGGAAGGTGTAGCAAATCTTGATATAAATGATAAAATGGAAGCTAAATCCTTACAATTAGAAATATTATCCATGCAAAATGATCATGAAAGGGTACTGAAACTGGCTGATATTGTTATTAACTTGAGTATCGAGCTTAAATTGCCTTATCATAAACTTGATGGGTTAATCTTCAAAGCAATATCTCTAGTCAAATTGAAAAAATTCAAAGAAAGAGATGAAGTAATCAAGCAATTAGAAGTTTTTCTAGAACAGGTTAGAAAGGATGAAGACACTCAATTTGTAAAGCGTGAAATTCATTTTCATATGCTTAAGGGAGAAATATTCTTGGACGAGTATGAGTTTGAAAAATCTCTAGACGCATTCAATAAATCTCTGTTAGTAAACGAGAAACTAAACAATATGTATCAGAATGCTGTAATCATAAAAAGCATCGCAGACGTGTATTTTTATTATGGACATTTAGACATTTCTATGCAGAATTATGAAACGAGTTTATCAATAGCAGAAGAATTAGGGTATAGAAGAATTATAGCTTTTGTATATCATATGATGGCTGGTTTAAGGTTTAAAGAGGATAAACTCAAAGTAGCATTAGAATTTGAGGAGAAGAGTGGAGATATCTTCAAGGAATTAAATGATGAATACAATTTAGCTTTTAATAGTCAATATCTTGGTTTCCTTTACAAAGGATTAGGCAAATCAGATCAATCCTTAGAACATCTTATAAATGCAAAAAATTATTTTGAGCAAATTGGCCATAAGGCTCGAGTAATTAACGTGTTAATTAACATTATCGGACTTTATAAAACAAAAGGGGATTATGATAAAGCACTTTCAACTCTAGACATTTATTACAAAATGAATGAAGAGATGGGAGATGAACATTGTTTAGGCATCGCCCATATGTGGTATGGTTCGATTTATTGTGACAAAGGAGAACTTGATGAAGCGTTAAAGCATTACCAACAATCATTGGAAATATTTCACAAATTCAAAACACTAGATACTCTCGGTGCTCTCTATTACAATTTAGGTGATCTTTATCTAAAGAAAGATGAATTAGACAAATCTTTAGATTACCATTTACTGGCATTAGAATTCCGAGAAAAAATGCAGATGGGAGACAAACTTAGTAAAATAGCTATATCTCTAAAATCCTTAGTAGTTCTACATCTAGTTTTAGAAGAAAATGACTCTGCTTATGATTATCTAGCAAGATTAGAGATTCTTAGTTCAGAAACAGATAATGTCGAGATTGAACATTTATACCTCCTAGCAAAATCCATTTATTTAAAGAATCAAAGAGAAATCGGAGCTGCAAGTGATTCTAAGAAGATTCTACTTGATCTAATTAACAAGCAAAATATCGATTACAGTGTTTCTGTTGAAGCTATTCTGAATCTTTGTGAACTTCTATTAATTGAACTTGGTACAACAGAAGATATGTCCCTTCTTATTGAAACAAAAGGATTAATCGCTCAACTTACTGAAATTGCTTCTTATCAAAATTTATATCCTTTGTTAGCAGAAGCCTATTTGTTACAAGCACAAATAGCGTTAATCGAAATTAAAATCGATGAAGCAAAGTACTTTATTTCTAATGCGCAACAACTTGCAGAGGAAAGAGGGTTGAGAAGATTGGCTATTATAATTTCTAATGAATATGATTTAATTCTGGATAAATTGGACCAGTGGGATGATTTTACAAGGAAACTCCCGACAATCGCTGAAAAACTTGAGCTAACACATATAGAGAAAATGCTTAGTCAGTTGATAAAAAAGAGAATGATTGACACTTCGTATGCAGTAAAAGAAGAAGAGTATCCTGCTATGTTGTTTATTCTCAATACATTAGGTACAATCCTTTTCACTGAAAATTTTGATGAGCAGTTAGATGATCAAGATTTAGAGCAGTTTTTAGAAGTTCTTCGGGAAATAAAACCTGAAGAATGTAGTACTAGCATTCAAAGAAATAGATTCCAGGAATTTACATATTTGACTAAAAATATTAATTCCTTTTTATTCTCATATGTATTTGTGGGTAAAGCATACTCCAGTATTAATAAGATGAATGCTTTTATTGATGAAATAAAAGATCCTTCTCCCATATGGGATATACTCAAGAGTTGTGAAGATACCGGTCAGCCAATAAGTGTACTTAATAGAATGGCAATATCTCAAACGATAAATGATGTTTTTAAAAGAAAGAATAATATATAAGAGGAAAATTACTTTTTACTCTTACGTTTTCTAAGATTCACTATTGTTGTTACAATGAGAACGCTTGATAAAATTGTCATAATGAGATAGCCTGAGGTATTTGTGGGTTCTGGTTCTTCTATTGGACATGAACAGTCCCTACAGCCAAATAGATTTAGATCGACAGAATAATCCAGAAATATGGCTGATTTGTAGAAATACCCATTTTCAGTCAGTACTGTCATAGCTAACATGTTTTTAGTTTCATTGTAGAATACTGTGAAATTAACAATCGGATTTCCATTGGGTTCTATTATAGGTTCTACGTATCCACAGCAATAATAGCCTGTCATATCAAAAATCATTGTTGGTATGCCTGTTTGCTCAATTGTATTTGCTGGTGTTTCAGCTGTTGATGATCCTCCTCCTCTACCCCAGCAATCTACTGTATTACAAAAGGACGTTGTTGATGTAGCTATAGCCCCACCTAAGTTTTCAGCAACTACAGAGATATTGTTATGGTCTCCGGGTAAGAAAACATCATCAACAAAAATTTCTGCAATATATGTATTATCGCTACCAGGAGCTAAATTATCAAAAGAGCTTTCACTGTTTTCAGCTTGCACAGAAAGTGGAGTATTGGAACTATCATATACTATGGAATCCCATGTAACAGTAAACCAAGTCTCTGAATCGTTAAGTACCACTCCATTCCAAAATACATTAACTTCATATAGATTAGTTTCAGCATCGTAAACTTGGATTAGTAATATGCCAGTAGACGACATATTTGTTAAATTAAAAATAATAACTGGTGGTGTTGAAACAACAGCATTAAGGTGTGGAACACTATTCTGACTATTAGGAAAGGAGTACAAAGCGTTAGTGGACGTTATTAGAACAAAGGAAATTGTAAATAAAAGAAGAACTTTGTATGCATTTTTCATAGTAAATAAACAACTCTTTGACAAATTACTTAAACTTTACCTATTTGTAGCCTAAAAGAAAGCATATTCGACATTTTCTTGTAAAAAGTGTATTCTGAACTTGCTGTATACTCTCTCAGTTGTAATAACAAAGTCTTTTAAAGCCTCGGGGAAAAGGTTAGTTAGAGTAGAGGAAGATAAGAAAAGAACATTATTCTGTTTTTCCAACATTTCAGAAACTATGATATTAATTGAAAAGAATCAAACATTCGCAACAATAATACTGGGTTTCGAATTACAATTAACTACAGATGAAACCAATGAAATTTCAAGATTACAATTTAAAACAAGAGATTAAACAAGCTTTAGACGAAATGGGGATAGACACTCCAACAGAAATACAGGAAAAAGCTATTCCCCAAATATTAGAGGGAGAAAAAAGTCACATTTTAGCTCAAGCTAAGACAGGAACAGGAAAAACATTAGCATTCGCTATACCTCTAGCTGAGCAACTTGACCCATCATCACGCAATGTACAAGCAGTGATTATGGTTCCAACAAGAGAATTATGTAAACAAGTATACCACGTAATAAGTGATGTAACAAAATATCGACATCTCAAAGCAGTGGAAGTTTATGGAGGCGTATCGATTGATCGGCAAATAAAAAATATTCGATCAGGAGCCCAAATAATAATTGCAACTCCAGGAAGACTAATAGACCTATACCATAGACGAGCAGTAAATTTCAAGCAAGTTAAATTCGTCGTTCTAGATGAAGCAGATAGGATGCTTGATATGGGATTCCTTCCTGATATCGATTTTATTTTATTCGATGCTATGAAGGATGTATTCCCCAGATTGCTGTTGTTCTCTGCAACATTGTTAGAGGAAATAAAAGAAATCGCTTCTGATTTCAGCTGGGGTCAAGAACTAATTGAAATAGATGTCAGCAAGGATGATATTACTGTTGCTTCATGCACACAGTACTACTATGAAATTGATGATCCACAGAAGAAATATAATGCTTTCATCAGAATTCTGCTTAAGGAACGTCCACAGTCTTGTATCATCTTTGTAAATACTAAAAGATGGGCCGCAATGCTAAAGAAACGACTTATTAACGATAAAAGAATTGAATTGAGAATAGATACACTCCAAGGTGACATGACTCAAATGCAAAGAGAAATGGTCATGAGTGATTTCAGGAAGAAAAAGATTACTTGTTTAATTGCTACTGATGTAGCTGCAAGGGGGCTAGATATACCCCATGTCTCTCATATCTTCAATTATGATTTACCTGTTGGAAATGCTGAAAATTATGTGCATCGAATTGGTAGAACGTCCAGAATGCAACGTATAGGAAAAGCTATTTCAATTGTAGAAACTGAACAAATGAATATGATCCGTCGGATTGAATCTTTCATGAACAAAGATATACTAAGATATTACTTAACAGAGGACGAAAGGAAAAACGATCACGGTAGGAGCACCTATCCTCAAAGAAAGACAACTGAACAAGTCACCTACAAAAAAGATGAGAAAGAAGACGATGATGATCCTTATTTAGCAGACCTTTCCCGTTACTAATTTCCTTTTTCTATTTTTATTTATTTTTCTTAAAACGAAAGTTTCCTTTCGAATCTGTTCTATCGAAGCCTTTTAAAGCTCTGTCGATAAGCAAACATGTAGTTGAGGAAGA
Organism: Candidatus Heimdallarchaeota archaeon; assembly: GCA_019894795.1. GTDB lineage: Archaea > Asgardarchaeota > Heimdallarchaeia > Heimdallarchaeales > Heimdallarchaeaceae > UBA460. Next base: position 7,147 of record JAGXNV010000138.1, read on the forward strand.
TTAGAAATAAGTGATTATTTTGATTAGTTTTTTTCAACGCCCAAAATAATTACTTAGAATCATGCCTTCAAAGAATTGATACTTGATTTTAGAGTAATCTATAGACAGTGGTATCAATGAAATTTCAAGAATACGATATAAATCCTAATATAAAACGCGCTTTAGATGAAATGGAGATTCATACTCCAACCAAAATACAAGAAAGAGCAATTCCTATGCTCCTAGATGGGGGTAGAACACATGTTCTCGCTCAAGCTAAGACTGGAACTGGAAAGACACTAGCTTTCTCCATTCCTATTACTAATCAGATTAGCCCAAAGCAAAAATCAGTTCAAGCCGTTGTTTTAGTACCTACTAGAGAATTATGTAAACAAGTGTACAGCGTTATTCATAAATTGACAAAGTACAGGCAATTGAAAGCTGTAGAGGTTTATGGCGGAGTCTCTATCGATCGACAAAGAAGAGAGATTAAGGCTGGAGCTCAGATTGTTATAGCAACTCCAGGAAGACTTATGGATCTTTACAGAAGAAAAGCTATTTCTTTCAGTAACGTAAGATTTGTAGTTTTGGATGAAGCCGATACGATGCTTGATATCTGTCTCTTATACACATCTCCGATAT
>JAGXNV010000139.1 GCA_019894795.1 Candidatus Heimdallarchaeota archaeon
AAAAGAGATTCTTCTTCTCAGAATGTAGCAAAAAGTTGAATCCATTATATTTATATTGTGAAACAAAACTCCAAAACAATAAGGGGGCCAGATCTATTAAAAAAAGCGAAAAGATTTTCTTACAAACTAAAGAATATATTGTAACTAGTCTTTATCTAAATGATCGTCGTCGTCTTTCGCTAATTATTCTTGGTATGATTGGTAGTTTTCCACTTGTTATCTTCATGTCTTATGTGGGTCTTTATTTAGAGGATATACAAACAGCTGCATGGTTAATTGCATTAATTCTTGCTTTTAGAAATATCTACCAAATCTTCTTGAGGATCCCGCTTGGTCAATTTTCTCAAATAGTGGGGCGCAAACCATTATTGATTGCAGGAATAAGTTGTTACACTGTAAGTCTTTTTACAATGTCATTAGCTTTTCATTGGACTATTGTATTAATTGCAGTCACATTTCTCGCTATTGGGATGTCTTGTTTTTGGCCTGTTCTTTTTGCATACATAGGCGATATTGAAAAGAACAACATTGGTCAGCTCCAAGGGAGGGTGTTCCAAGGGACCGATATGGGTACAATACTTGGTTCATTGCTGGCAGTTCTGTTGTTGGAAACATTCCATGTGAAATTACAAACCTTGTTCGCATGGGGGGCTGGTATATCACTGCTTGGTGTCATATTCATGTCTTTCTATTTACCTGAGGTTCTTGAGAAAGAAGAGAGACTTGAAACTAATTCGAAAATGAAAGCACTGGGATCAGCTTTTGTTGAGATGTTTAGGAACTTAACTATAATTACAAAAGAGAAGAAATTGCGATTTATTTACCTTCTACAGCTTTGTATTGCATTTATTGAATATATCATTACAGCATTTTTCCCATTCTTAATTGTATCTAAAGGCTTTCCAGATGGTACAGTAAGCACTATTTTCTGGATAAGTTCAGGAATTTTGATTTTCTTCAAACCATTTTTTGGTAAAATTGTCGATAAGTTTAGCTACAAAATTCCAATTTTTATTACATTGATAATCTCATCAACAATGTTAGTTCTAATGACAATAATGAACACTTTACCATGGTTAATTGTAGTGTACATTTTTTTCAGTGCAAGTAGTCTAACTAGTTATATTGGTGTAAATACGGGGACTACTATAGAGTCAAAACCAAGTCAAAGAGGGATGGCACTGGGAGCTTTAGGGTTTTATGTTTCGTTATCACGATCAGTTTCAACACTAACATTCTCCCCTATATTACTAACTAATGAAGTATCAGAAGTAATAAATTCAATTTTCATTGCAACAGCAATAATCATCCTAGCTGCAATATTCTACATAAATCTCTTCTATAATTTTCTAAGCAACAATGATAAAATACCAAAAAATGCAATTATAAAATCTAAAAATAAAAAAGAAAAGTAGTTGAATTTCTACTCCTGTGGAACTTCAATTTCCTTTTTCTCTACACCAATTAAATCTTCTTTAAGTTTGCCTAAAAGAGTTGCAACAGCTGCGACAATATTCTCGGGTCTAGGAGGGCATCCATACACATAAGCATTTACGGGTATGATATAATCTAAACCCCCTAAAACAAATGGGCATTCTTGGAATACTCCACCTGAAGTACTACAATTACCAACAGCTACAACAAATTTCGGTAAGGGCATTTGTTCATAAATACGCTTAACTCTTTCAGCTACTTGCAGTGTTACACCACCAGTTATAACTAAAACATCTGCTTGACGTGGAGTGCCTCTTAAGGTTATACCATATTGTTCAATATCGTGCCTTGGTGTCAAAGCATCTACTATCTCAATATCACAACCGTTGCAGCCACCAGCATTCATATGAATGATCCACGGTGATTTTACAGCACAATTAACTCCGAATCTTTTTAACCAACCCATTATTTTCCACTCCTAAACTTCTCAAGCTCTTCAAGCTTTTTGCCACCTTCTGCAATCTTTTCATCTAACATCTTCTCTTCCTTTTTACCCTTGAAACTACCTTTTGCAACTAGCATCGAGTAATCTTGTCTGACATTATAGGAGAATAAGACGGATGTTTCAGGATTTCTGTCAATATGTATGGCATCTTTAGGGCAGTAAGTTTGACAATGGCCGCACCACATACATTGAGGTGTGTGAAGTAAGATCATTCCGTTGTCCTTATCATCTTTTACCATTTCTAAACAGTGAGTTGGGCAAACATCGACACATGTACCACATAGGATACATCTGTCTTCAATTATTATTGGAATTGTTCTGATGTCTTCAGGCGGTGGGTTTTCTTCCAACCTTTTGAGGACATGTTTTGTTACATGCCCTTTAGCTTGATTCTTCAGAATTTCTCCAGTCATTACTAATATTTTCTTCATTTCATTTCACCTCAGAAAAATGGACGATTATACTTCTTAGCTTTGATAGCTTTAAGAGCAAATTCGTCTTGACCAATGATCATTTTCTCACCTGTTGTGTCATTAACTATCATAACCCTGTTTGTACAAGAGAAGCAAGGGTCATAACTTCGTAGTATTACGGGCATATCAGCGATATATTCGCCATCCATTCGCTTTAGAGTAGCATCAATATTACCTAAAGACGGTGCTCTAATTTTGTACCTTTCTGGTTTGTCTGTACCATTAGCTATACCATAGTGAATATCTTCTCCTCTTGGAGCCTCACCACGTGCCATATATTCACCTTCAGGAACTTTTTGCCTAACTCTTGCTAATAATTCTCCATCTGCGGTTTCAAGTTTATCTAAAATCTGTTTACACATCTGTAATGATTCTAATGTTTCGTCAATTCTTACAAGAGTTGTTGCAAAGATGTCTCCTTCAGTGTAGTAAACAAGATTCCAATCTAGTTGGTCATATAATTCATAAGGATATGACTTTCTAATGTCAAAAGGCAATCCTGAACCTCTTGCAGTTGGACCATTAGGAGTTGTTTTCTTCGCATTATCCTTTGTTAAGATTCCAACACCTTCTAAACGGTTTCGAATGGATGCTTCCTCAACAAAAACCTTCTTGTGATATTCTACCTTTTTGAATAGATCATTTAGTAAAGGTCTTGTTCTATCTATTTTCTCTTTGGGAATGTCTCGTTTTACTCCACCAGGAAGCATTAGAGCTGGATTTACTCTGTTTCCACTAATATCTTCTATTATGTCCATGATGATTTCTCTATCTCTCCATGAAATATGTAGCATCGTATCAAAACCTGCGTCATGAGCAAGTATACCATACCATAGTATATGCGAGTGAACTCTTTCAGCCTCTAAACTGAACATTCTAATCAATCTAGCTCTTTCAGAAATTTGATCTTCAATTCCCGCTAACCTTTCTACAACTCTTACGTAAACATTTTGGTGTACGGCACTGCAGATACCACATGCTCTAGGAACCAACATGGTGTTTTGACGCCATGTTCTCGCTTCCATAGCTTTCTCCATGCCTCTAAAGTTGAACCCTATTCGGATATCAGCTTCAACAACCCTTTCACCTTTCAAATGTATTATAAAGTGAGCTGGTTCTTCGGCCCATGGATGCTGCGGTCCTATAAATATGTGATGATCTGCTCCTAGAGGAGCGTCACTACCATCAACTTCTGTTCTAAATCTTGATCTAAAAGTTTCTTCAACCATTTTAATCATTCTCCGAAATTTGTTTTGCAATGCCAAGAGTTATCTCTTTTAATTCTTCCCAACCATATTCTTTTCGCATTGGTCTGACATCATCTGGCCATTTTTCTGGAAGTATCAATCTTTGCATGAATGGATGATTCTCGAAATAAATACCAAAGAAATCATAACACTCTCGTTCATAATAATCTGCTGCTACAAAGAAATCCAATAAACTTGGTGTTTTTGGTTTATCTTTTTTAATTCCAGTTACGATGAAATTGATGGGTACTTCCTTGAATTCTTCTTCTATTCTATGTTGGATGTGATAATAGACGTTGAATTCTTTTTCTCTTTCAACAGCTGTGACTGTTGAAAGATGATAAATTCCAGCATCTTCATAAAGAACCTTCATAAGATCATAAGCCTTATCAGGGGTTGTTAGAATGTCAAAATGCCCATCCTCAACCTTTCTTACTTCCTTTACAAGATCCTTTGACAATGTAATTTTCAATATGTCCTCTAGCTCTTTGAGCTCGTTACTCATAAGAAGTCCTCTTATATGTTTTAAGTAATTCATTTTGAAGTAATAAAAAAAGGTTATGCTTGCATGATAAGCAATTCTTCAAAAAAAACAATTTAGTTATGCAAAAAAGGCTTAAGTTGAACAAAAAGCTTTTACTTCTTAATAAAGACAAAATCGCTTCCTTTGAATTTCTCAGGAATTTCTTGTAAATACCATCCTCTTGCTTGTAAAATGAGAATATTCCCCATAATCCATGGTGTCATATTACTGTTACCGAAACGGAAAATTTCTTCTGATATCCAGGATCCTTCTTGCTCTTTTTGATTTAACCATTCATTGATGGAGAGAAATTTTCCAGTGTAACGAACTCCAGATGCCCTTTCCAATAGTTCTGGGATAGAACGAATGATTTCCTGCATAAGTTCCTCGTCATCCTTATCTAATCCTTCGATAATTGAATTCAAAATTGCACTTTTTATTTCATAATCATCTGAAAGTTTAGGTTTTAGCGGAGGAAAACGCTCAAAATTAGGGAAAATCGCTCTCTCTTCACAAAGAAAAATTCGTTCAGTTACAAGTCTAAACTTGAAACCTCTTGTTGCAAGAATGAGAACATATGCTATATCTAGATTACTAAGTGCCTTGAATCTCCTGCGTAGTAGTTGAACACCTTTTGACACTTCTATTTTGTTTAGAGCATCTCCAGAACATTCAGCACTATCAAAGATCTCTAGTATAGTACTTGATAAATGAGTTGTAAAATATTGATTAGATTTGGTAGAAAAATCAACATAATTTCTTAGAATTTGGGCATTAGCATCCTTTTCTTTGAAACTCATAATAAATAAATAGTAATAATAAATCTATTTAACTTAATCGGACGAAATAGAGGGAACAAATAACAAAAATCTCTACTGATTGCTGAGAATTTCATCCCAAAGCTTCAAATCTTCCTTTGCTTGTTCTGGATCTAATTTGGAAATGATAAAACCTGTATGAACAAGGACATAATCTCCAACCTCTAAAGATTCTTCTAAAAGGGATGTATCTGCCTCTCTTCTTACTCCCGTAATATCAACCATAACTCTTTTTTCATTAAGAAGTTCACAAACTAGACCCGGTATTGCAAGACACATAATTCTCAAATCTCATTCTTATTTTTACTAATTAACTCTTTTTATCTAGCAATTTATTCTTCCCAAATTATCTCTTCATAGGTTGCAGCAACATTACACGTACCTTCATGGCTGACCATGCAGGCTCCTATGGGGTGATCTGGTCTACAGGATTTGTTAAAGAGTATACATTTCTGAGGCTTAGATTTTCCTATAAGAATTTCATCACATATACACCCACCACGAAGATCTTCAGTTGGTAGATCAGGAATATCAAATTTCTTTTTAGCATCTATATGCGAATATTTATCGCTTATTTCGTGACCTGTTTCTGGCCAAACTCCTAATCCTCTCCATCTCGCATCTGAAACAACAAAAGCATCTTCAACTATTCGTAGAGCGGCTGTATTCCCTTCATGTTTAACATATCTTTTGTACATATTATCAACACGAGCTGTACCTTCAACTATTTGTTCAAGCACAGCATGAATCCCAAGCAAAATATCCACAGGTTCAAAACCAGCAATAGAAACAGGAAAATGATATTTCTCTGGAATAAACTCATAGGGCTTTGCACCAATGATTGTAGATACATGTCCAGGAGCTAAGAAACCATCAAATTCTAAATCATCTCTTTGTAATAATAATTCCATTGCAGGAGGAACAACTTTGTGTGAAGAATAAATACTGAAATTAGGTAAATTAGTTCTTACCACTTCAGCAGCTGTAACACAGGATGTAGTTTCAAAACCAACACTGAAAAAAACAATTTCTTTGTCAGGATTCTTTTCTGCCATCTTTATAGCATCACTAATACTATAGACAATGTTGACATCGACTCCTCTCCCTTGAGCTTGATACAAAGATTCAGTAGATGAGGGAACTCGCATCATATCACCAAAAGTAGTGATAGCAACGTTATGATTATCAGCTATCCAAAGAACTTCATCGATATCCTGAGCAGAACAGACACAGACAGGGCAGCCAACACCAGCTTGAATTTCAATATTTTTTGGTAATAGTGAACGAAGACCATTCTTTACAATCGCATATTCATGTGTTCCACAAATGTGCTGTATTCTAATCATACCATTTTTACTACTCGCAAGTTTGTTTATTTTCCTAAGTAATGTATTAACAGCTGTCGTGTCCCTATATTGCTCCTCGATTTCCATTTTGATAGTCAAAAACAGTTGATAATTGTCTTTTATTAAATTGTTCGATTATGCAATTTATATTGCAATAATGGAGCTAATACCGTATTTTTACTTGTGTAAGTAAAGAGCATATGATTACCCTCAAGTGTAACCCATGTCTGTTGAGTTAACAGTAAGTACTAAGTGTTAAGTAAACTTTATCAATATAAATAAACACTGTATAAACAGTATACTGTTTGTAGAAAAAAATATTGAAAACAGTATATACGGAGGAAATTAAGCTATGAAAACGAAAAAGAATAAGGTTGTATTTTTCGTTTTTTTTACACTTGTTCTTTTTAGTAGTACAATGCTCATTAAAGAAGTAAGAGCTACATCAACTACTATCCAGAAACCTACTAGTGGTCAACAATTTAACAGTCTGTTAAATGGCGATTATATCACTTTCAAATTCATAATCATTGGTTACTATGAATCATATAACACATATATTGACGGACAGTTAGATTACTCTCTCCATCATGTAGGGGTAGATATTCAATATGATGCAAAGAGCTTTATTGATAAGTATGGTAGAGGAACGCACACCTTTGATGTGACTGTGTCGACGGGAGGACCAACCCCTTTTAGTGTTACTACTAAAAGTATTGTTATGGATAGCGTATCATTCACAGTAGATCCACCCATTTGCCATTTCGTTGGTTTTGGATATGATTTCTATGATGAATATTCTTTGCCTTACCCCTTAAGATGGAGAAGCAATATAGAACCATTTAGGGATATGCTTCTAAGCGATAGGGCGAAATACATCCCTGGGTATTTCGCAACTCATTATGATTGGGACGATGATGATGTAATCAGTATATTAGATACTTTAGATACAAAAGAAAAACAACAAGACATTGTAGTAGTCCTATTTTCAGCACATGGACATGCTGTGGGTCCACCACCATCTTGGGGTGCGTGGACACATTCTCATACAACCACTTGGTTTCATGAACCAGAGTGGACTCCTGCATATAAGGGTGTTACTGCTAGTGAACTGAAAGGTTGGTTATCTGATTTAGAAACTGATAACTTGATATATATCATGGAAACCTGTCATTCCGAAGGGTTTCACTACAGAGGAAAACAATTAACCAACAAAAAGCATGTGATGGTAGCTTGTGAGTGGGACGAATCCAGTATTAATTTGCTTGAGGCTTATAATCCTAGTTGGTCATTAGAGACAAGAATAAATAATATGAATAGTCCTTTTCTAAAACAAATGTGTCAAAGTTTCTACTTTAATTATTATAATACAGACACAGCTTTTGATCTGTCTCTTATACACATCTGACGC
>JAGXNV010000140.1 GCA_019894795.1 Candidatus Heimdallarchaeota archaeon
TAGCTATAAAATCCAACTATCTGATAGAGTTGAAACAGATTTCTCTAAGGATTCAAATAGTTACTTAATCAATAATCAAAGATCGAGAAACTATTCTATAAGTTTCTGTGAAATAAAAAGAAAGTGAAATAAATGACCAAAGAATTTATACAAATACAATTCAGAAAAGAAATCATCAATGGGTTATTATTTCTTCCAGATACAGAGGAACCAGCCCCTTTAGTTTTACATTTGAATGGTATGCCAGGTTTTGAACCAGAAAAAGAAGAAACCAGATTAGCTAGATTCTTTACTTCCAAAAACTATGCTTATTTCGCTTTTGACTATGTGGGAGTGCGACAAAGTACAGGGTTGTTTGAGTATATCTACTCTCAAGAAAATATCAATCTTGTACTCTCAAAACTTGTTCATCACCCACGAATCGATCCGTCGCGCATAGGATTATTGGGTGAAAGCTTTGGAGGTGCGATGGCATTATGTCATACTTCTAGGGATGATAGAATCCGATGCTTAGCAATTCGATCTCCAGTATATGATACTGAGGAAATTCCAAAAATGAAAATCTTTGATGGGTTAGTTCAATTGTGGAGAGCTAACAAACAGATGCGATTCCCAAGAATAAACTTGAAGAGAAGTTTTCTATTTCAATCTAGACATTACAATCCCATGAAGCAAGCGATTCATCTTCAATGTCCAATAAGAATAATAACTGGAGATAAGGATGAGATTATTCCTGTTGAAAAGATAGAAAAATTGTATAGTAAAATTCCTGAGAGAATTGATAAAGAAATGAAAATAGTTCCTGGGGCAAATCACAAATTTTCAAAAAGAAAAGATTTCGAAATTATGAAAAACTATTTCTCTCAGTTCTTTGACCACTGTTTGTAAATAATTTAGCTTCGATTTCAATTAATGCTTGATCTTGTTTAACAGTAGTTTCCACCGTTACATGAAGTTTGGTAACAATTCCATTAATTGGAGAAAATATCCTATTTCTCATTTTCATTGCTTCTAAAATCATCAATTCTTGGTCTTTCGATACTTCTTCATTTTCTTTGACAAGAATTTGAACTATCTTACCAGGAATAGGGGCTACAATTTTCTTGCTACTTTCAAGAGCTAAATACTCATTACTAACCTCAATATGAATATGAGGTTTAACTTCGATTTTTGCTTCCTCACCATCAATAAAGAACTCATCACCTTTGACTTCTACGGTGAAAGGTTGCCTATCAACAATAACTTTGAAAACATTCTTTACTCCAAGAGAAACATCTGATGAATAAATTTCACCATCAATAGATAATTTTCCGTTTTCCAACGATTCTACAATGTATTCTCTCCCTCGATAGGTTACTTTCTTCTTCATGATGATACCTCAGGGATAATTGTTAACGAAAATCTCCATGCTGCTCAATTTTGCTCTGTTGTTTCCATCTATTATTTGTCAACTTCTTCGTCTTATGTATGTGCATCTGGAAAGAATCTAATTTTTGTTTGTGTATCTCGTAAACTGAATAGACTGCAGCAAGTTTTGTTTTTTCATAATTTATTAGAATCTGTTGGATATTATTTCTCTCAAGAAAATCAGTCGTTAAATCACGGATATTAAATTCCTCAGTCTCTAAAATAGCTTGATGAAGTCCAATATTAGTTATGATTCCTTTAATTGATAATTCCTTCAATGCTAGTTGTGACCTTTCGATTACTTCTTTTCTGTTTTCACCCCAGATGATTAATTTTCCAATCAAAGAATCGAATTTATCAGACACTCTAGATGAGGGTCCAATGAAAGTATCAAATCGAACAAAATTACCTCCTGGGATTGTGAGCTCGTTTACAACTCCAGATTGAGGATAAAAGGATTGAAGTGGATCTTCAGCATTAATTCTATATTCTATTGCGTGTCCTCGGAATTTCACGTCTTCTTGCTTGTAAGCTAATTTCTCTCCGGTAGCGATTCTTAACTGTTGAGTGACTATGTCAATTCCAGTTATCATTTCAGTAACAGGGTGTTCTACTTGTATACGAGGATTGACTTCATTAAACAATACTCCTCCATGTTTCCATAGAAATTCAGCTGTTCCCGCATTTGAATAAGATATGTTTCTAGCTAAATTACACACTTTTTCTCCCAAATCTTCCCTAAATTCAGCTGATAGAAATGAAGGCGCTTCTTCAATGACTTTCTGATGCATTCTTTGAATGGTACATTCTCTGTCACCTAAATGAATGGTGTTACCATAATTGTCAGCAATGAACTGAATTTCAATATGTCTTGGGGAAGCGATGAATTTCTCAATGAACACTTCTTTCCTTCCAAAGAATCGTTCTGATATTGTTTGGCAACCCATTATGCTTATCTCAAGTGTTTCAGGAGAATTAACAATCTCCATACCTCTTCCTCCACCACCAAAAGCAGATTTTATAATTATTGGATATCCAACTTCTGAAACAACTTTTTCTGCTTCTTCGAGAGTATTTACATATCCTTCGGAGCCAGGTATTGTAGGGATTCCTACTTCTCTAGCATATTGCTTGGCTTTTATCTTATCTCCTAAGTTCTCTAAAATTGTAGCGGAAGGACCGATGAAAATTAAACTGTTTTTCTCAACGATTTTTGCAAATTCTGAACTCTCACTCAGAAAACCGTAACCAGGATGAATTGCATCTGCACCAGATCTTAAAGCAATTTCAATAATTTTAGGGATGTTCAAATAAGTTTCCTGTACTGTACCATCACCTAGAGAATAAGCTTCATCTGCCATTTTAACATGTAGAGATGTTGATTCATTATCTATAAACAATGCAATAGTTTTCATGTTTAAGAGTTGGCATGAACGAATGATACGAATAGCAATTTCTCCGCGATTTGCTATGAGTACAGTAATAGGCATAAAGTAATATTCTGCGTGGCATTTATTTAAAGGCTCTTTTATTATATAGAAGAAAAACATTAAACGTATAGTTTAGTAAATATATACTTCATTTTAGTAAAACTAAAGATATGTTAATAAAACAATTCTTCTTTTCACATGTGTTTTTATTTAATAGAAGAAATACTCTTATCATAGATTAGCTCTTCTGCTGATAAACTATTCTGCCATCTGTTGAAAAGATTGAAAAGAGCTGATTCAGCTGAATTATCAAAATTAAAATCAGCTTGCTTTTGGAAATTAAACATCTTTAGAGTTTTTGTTTTCTTCTCTAACTTTGCTTCTAGACGTCCTATAAGCTCTCCTTGATAGAGTAATGGAAAAACATAATATCCCCATTTCCTATCCTTAGGAATTTTATAAACTTCCCACGTATAATCAAAATCAAATACATGAGAAAGTAATTCCCTATCCCAGATGAGAGGATCCAAAGGAGCAATAGCTCGCATTTCGCTGTCCAATTTACTTGCCAACATTTTTTCCCAGTTTCCCGGAACAGCTATACCTTTCTGACTCTCTTCTAAAGATACAATTTTGGGAGAAGTTTCATCATCTTTGCAAAACCAATCAGGAAAAATTCTTTTTTGTTTTCCTATTGACAGTTTATTGTTTTTGGTAAGTTGAACTTTACCTAAATTAACCAAAGGATAAGATTTTTGCTTTGCAAGGAATTTTCGATAACTTATTTCATCATCTGTTAATTGAACTTCACTACGAGTTGTTTCATCAAAATAATTTTCAGTGAGACCATAGGTTTTTCTCCAATTGCTATCTCGGTCAACAATCACAGCTGTTCCTAGGATCCACAGCATCTCAAGTGACATTCCAGCCAAATTACTAGTTTTCCAAAAAGTAAATTCTGGTTTAACGCTTGCCATTTCACTCATATCTACTGCTTTGCATGGACCATTTTCCAAAATGAAGCTTCTTGCTTCATTCAATATTCCTTTATGCAGTTTCTCCATTTTTTCTAGACGAGACTGATAATATTTGTGCATAAATTCTTTTTTCATCTGAGGTAGAAAAAGAGAAAAATGTTCCTTTGTAATAGCCATCAGATTAGGAAAGTAAGCCTCGAAAACCTCCTTGATTGAATAAACAGTTTTTTGAAAATCAGCAATTTTATAATTTTTGATTCTTGAAGAGAAAAAGATATCATGATTACGTCCAGCTGGATTTAAAGGATCGAGCTGAACCATCACTTGTTGCTTAAACACGTTTAAAATATCTTGTTTATCTTTGCCTTGCCATTGATGATGATGTGTGCCTACAATAGCAAGTTTCCGTAAGTTCTCTTTAGAAATATCATTGATTCGATTATCAGTCATTTGTAAGCAACAAATCCCTTTGTTAACTACATGTTTAAATTTTTTTCAGTATAAAAATAAGAAAAGAGAAAAAAAGAAGCTTACTGTGTAGCAATGTTGATACCTTTAACTTTAATCAAAGGTGCTCTTAGATAACCATTAACAAGCTCTACATCTTTTCCAATTCCAACAATGTTCATTAGAGTTTCGAAGACATTTCCACCAATTGTCACATTTGTAACAGGAGTAGTTATCTCACCGTTTTTGATGAGTTGAGCACCTTTTGCAACTCCACTGTAGATACCGTTTTCATTTTGGAAAGAACCAGAGAATCTATCAAAGATTATACCTTCTTTAACATCTTCAATTAGCTCTTCTGTGCTCATACTACCAGGTTTGATGGAAGGTGCATTAGGAAAGATCATACTAGGTGGACTCACATATCTAGTACCTCCAAAACTTCTCCAGCAGTTACCAGTAGATACTGCTCCAACTCTACTAGCTCTGAGCTCATCAAATAGAAAGTTCTCAAGTATTCCATCCTTGATAATAGAATTAACGGAAGTGGGTGTTCCTTCATCGTCAAAAGATCTAACATTTCCTCCACCTTGAATATTAAGTGGGTCATCTTCAATATTTAATGAATCTACAGCTACGGTATCAGCGAGTTTATCTTTCCACATTGATCTGTTTTGCTGGACATTATCTGCACTAACTGAGGATCCTACAACAATCATTAACGGATTGAAAATAGCTCCTTCTTGGAAAATAACTGTGTCTGAATCAATGGATTTAGGAACAATAGGATTTATATTTCTTACTGCTTTCTTAATTAGTTTGTCTGTAAACTCCATGTAATCTACTGTTCCTGGATTTCTAGTAAAGAAAGTTTCCACAACGAAAGAGCCAATTTTATCTCCATCTCTAGCTGCACAGAAGAAACCTCCTGAATATGCATTAGATTTCTCAAAAGCTTCAATACCAAGACTGTTAACAATACCTTGCCAATCCTCATCGACTCTAATGCTGCTAAGATTGAGATTTATATCAACAGGAGCTTGTTTGATTGGTTCCAAGATTAATTTAATATTTGCTACTATCTCTTTAGTTCCCAGATTAGATATTTCATCAGAATATAACCCATCAATTACAGAATATTTACTGGGTGACGGAAATCTAATTCCTTCTTTCCTCGGAGCTACTCTAGCAATCCCTATTGCATCTTCTACATTTTTAGTAAGCGAATCAAGATCGACCTTATTTGTATATGAGAAACCTTCTGCTTTGTTCTTTAGCACTCTAATGCCAAAACCTAATTCATCAACATCTCGTTCGTTAGCTATAGATTTACCTTCAGCCATTATCTCAAGTTTTTTCTGCTTGTGAAAGAAAACTTCAGAAGCATCAATATCTTTTGACATAGCATAGTCATTAGCTTTATGAGCTAAGTCTAGAAGAAATTCTTTAGTAAGTTCTTGTTGAGTCATTTTATTTTCCTCCTGCGAGCATTGCTTTTAACGCGACATAAGGGCCACCAGCATCAACTTTTGCAGGTTGTTCTTTACCACAGAAACCTGCACCAAGGTTAATTTCGAAGTCTTTACCAACTCCAAGTATGTTACTAAGAACCTCAAATGCATTTCCAGTAACAACAGGATTTTGGAATAGCTCTTCTGTTAATTCACCGTCTTTGATGGTGTAACCTTCTACAGCACCAAACATAAACTCTCCTGAGCTATCTGCTTGACCATTCTGTAAAGTGCCTAAAAGATAACCATCACCTACAGATTCATATAATTCATCCATACTTAGGTCACCTGCTTCTATGAAAGTATTTCTCATTCTAACAATTGGTTCATCACTGAAAAGATAAGCTCGAGCATTTCCTGTTGGTTTTATATTTAATTCAGTTGCATAGGCTCTATTAGTAAGGTAGCCAGTCATTATGCCATCTTTGATGATATCAACACGTATTCCTTCTACTCCCTCATCATCATAAGGCAACCAACCTGCACCCATCCAATTAGAGCCATTCTCAAAAGGTGCATCTATGATTGAAATTTGTTCTGAACAGACTTTTTTTCCTAGTTTTCCTTTTGTAAAAGACCCCATCTGAACAAGATCTGCTTCAGCTGTATGACCCACAGCTTCATGAGCTAGAACACCAACGAGCATGGGGTCAAGAAGGACATTTACTAATCCACTTGGAATGAGCGGAGCATGTACTAGTTTAACTGCTTTTTCTAAAGCACCTCTAACAATTTGATCTACAGGATGCAAATCAAAGAATTCTGCTCCGCAAGTATGAGACCATGAAGCATAACCTGATCCCATTTTACCTTGTTCAATTGCTACAGCAAAGGCCATCATAGTAGGTTTCATGTCTTCCCAACTCAATCTAGTACCTTCATTGGTAACAACTATCCTTTGGTCAATAACTTCATTGAAGTTAATTATCAAGCTTTTAACTAAACTGAAATCTTCTTGCTGTTTCGCTGCATCTATCATCATTTTGAGTTTTTCTTCAACAGAAATATCTAGAAGATGTTTCTTTCTAGGAGATTTTAACTCATCTTCAACAGTTTTAACATCTGCAAGTTTGATTTTTTTCTCTTTATGTGAGGATGAAGTTTTTGAAAGAGAAACAGCTTTTTGTACAGTTTCAAGAATCTTTTCATTACTGGTAAAATTAGTAGCTGCTAGTCCCCAACTCCCATCAGTTAAAGCTCTAACACATATACCTTTTCGAGATCCAGTGGTACTGTTTAAATCTCCATCTTTATACTGGAAGTTTGCTAGATATTTATCTTGGTAACGAAGTTCAACATAATCAGCTCCGCTTTTCTCCCCCATCTCTAAACCTTTTAGTAATAAATCTTTATCAAATGAATCCATAAATTCACCATGTTATAAATGATTGGTCACATCTATTTAATCTTCTGGAAAATAATGACCACTTCTTATTTTTCCAAATAACGTGATGTTTGTACTGAAAAAATGTTACTTTTATTCTTTTGCATAACAATCGATTGTATCCTAATTAAAGAAATAATCAAGTTTTCTTTGAGTTTTTTTGAGTTTATAGAGTTCAGATCTTCTTTTCCAATACTCAATCGGGTATTGAAAATACCTGTTAACTATCTCAAATGCTTTATCTATTGTATCAACTTTTACAAACTTCTTTCTCATAGCAGCACGGGTTGCAACTCTGATAACCCAAACACCCAAAGGGAACCTATACTCATCTGAAATCTCCCTTAGAACAATAACCTGAGCTTGTCTTTTAATCTTAAGTAAATATTCTGTCGCTGCAAGTCTGGCAGCATAATAAGCTCCAGTGACATTAGAAGCATATTTGGTTCTTCCAGAGTAAGATTCCCAATCTCCTAAGCCAATGTCTTTCCCACTAGGGTTCATATATGC
>JAGXNV010000141.1 GCA_019894795.1 Candidatus Heimdallarchaeota archaeon
AGAGTGCGAAAACAAACCCGAAAACCTCGACAAATAAAGCAAGTATATTGAGTATTTGTCCTGCAATACTTAGTTCATTTCCAAAATCACCAATAACGTTAACTAACGACCATATGAGATATGAAGCTATGAAGCAATATAATACAAAACCTACAAAGTGGTTTATTTTGCTCCAGAATGTTCTTTGAATCATGGAGTGATTTCTAAAGAAATGCTATTTAAATCTTGACACACAGAAGCAAACTACAAAAATCTTCACAAAATCAACTAAAGTTATAAAGAACTAATTTCAAGTTATTAATATGACAATTCCTGATAATCATCCAAGAGCAGAATCTTTGAGAATACGCGAAAAAATCATTAAGGGTATGCATGAAAAAGTGGTAGCTGAAGCAGGACTGATAGCTCATGGGCGTGGGGAAGCATATGATTATTTATTGGGAGAAAAAACACCGAACTATGCTCAAAAACAACAAGAGGTTGCAGTTGCTATGTTACTAACATCAAAAAAACCTGTTATTAGTGTTAACGGAAACGTAGCAGCTCTTTGTCCAAAAGAGATTGTTCAACTTGCAGAGCAAACAGGAGCATTACTTGAGATAAATTTATTCTATAGAAGCGAGGAGAGAGTTAAGGCGATAACTAGTGTTTTAGAAGAAGCAGGGGCAAAGACAATTCTTGGAATTGAACCAGAGTATTATGAAACAATTGAAGAGCTATCACATTTGAGGAGAATAGTTGATATTAGAGGGATATATTCTGCTGATGTAATTCTTGTTCCCCTTGAAGATGGAGACAGAACGATGGCGCTTAGAAGAGAGGGTAAAAAAGTAATAACGATTGACCTGAATCCTCTTTCTAGAACGTCTCTATGGTCTAATGTTTCGATCGTTAACAATGTTATCAGAGCGATACCAGAGATGATTGAGGATGTATTTAAGCTTAAGAATAATAACTCTGATGAATTAAAAGACTTAATAAATAGGTTTGACAATTATAAATCACTTCAAGAAACTCTAAATTTCATGTCATTAAGATTAAGAGATTTAGCAGAAGGAAAATTGGAAGACCCCACAAAAAACCTTGGAGATATAAAAAATGAATAAGAAAGTCACTATAAAAAATCTTCAGAAAATGAAAGAGGAAGGAGAAAAAATCACTATGATTTCAGCTTATACCTACCCTATGTCTAAGATTATAGATCAGATGGGGATTGATACAATTCTAGTTGGTGATTCACTAGGTATGACTATTCTTGGTTTTGAAAATACACTTAAGGTGACTTTAGATGATATGATCCGTCACACTCAAGCAGTTTCAAGGGGAGCGGAACGAGCTCTTGTTATCGGGGATTTACCCTTTCTCACATACGGCTTAAGCAAAGAAGAGACAATTAGACAAGCAGGAATGTTAATTAAAGAAGGAAATTGCCAAGCGGTGAAATTAGAGGGTGGAGAAGAAAGAGCAGGAGAGATTCAAGCACTATTGGAAATCGGAGTTCCAGTGATGGGGCATATAGGTTTAACTCCAACATATGTAAACAAATTCGGTGGGTTCAAAGTTCAAGGTAAATCACAGGGGGCAGAATCCAAACTTCTTGAAGACGCTATAAAACTGGAAGATGCCGGAGTATTCTCTATTGTTATAGAATCTGTTCCTTGGAAATTAGCCAAGCAGATAACAGAAGAACTAACAATACCCACTATTGGTATAGGTGCAGGTGAATACTGTGATGGCCAAGTTCTTGTTATCGATGACCTGATTGGTCTATCTCTGATTGATAAGCCAAAATTTGTCAAGGAATATGCAAACGTCCAAGAAATTGTAAAGAAAGCAGTGAAGGATTTTATCAACGAAGTTAAGGAAGGGATCTATCCCTCTGAAGAGTACAGGTATGATTAGTTAGAGTTTCTTAACTGTCGAATGACAGATTGTTTCTTGCACAAGGTTTGGATGATCAGGTAAGTCTTCAGAATCTTTGTAGAGGATAAATATTCCATCACCTAACATTATTTGACTAATTATGAGATTATCACTGTCATATTTCTTCATGAAATCTATAACATTTGGAGTGGCTAACATAGAAGAAACGGCGAACTGCTTAGAGGCTAAACCAAAGTTCCTGATAGTAGGCTCATTGATTACTTCTTGGAGAAATAAATTACCTACACTGTTGATTTTTTCTTTCCAATTAATATTCTTTAAAATCGATTTTGTGTTCATTTCACCGAAAGATAGAGTTGCAACCTTGAATTGGTTACTGAGTATGTTTTCTGCTTTTCCGATAAATGGAGCACCTTCTACAGTACGATATTCCCAACCTCCTTTGTGTAATGCTAAAA
This sequence comes from Candidatus Heimdallarchaeota archaeon, assembly GCA_019894795.1. GTDB lineage: Archaea > Asgardarchaeota > Heimdallarchaeia > Heimdallarchaeales > Heimdallarchaeaceae > UBA460. Next base: position 2,343 of record JAGXNV010000141.1, read on the forward strand.
CATCTCCCAAACCCCCACCTTCAACAATTTCAGCGGTATGTGCAATATGGTATATTTCTTGTTCATTCAGATTAAGTTTCAATAAATCATTGAGCGCAAATGCACAGCTAAGAGCTCCAGATGCACTGGCACCATATCCAGCAGACAAAGGAATCTCAAATTTATGATGAATAGAAACACCAAAATCACTTTCATAATAAGATTGAGCTAATTTCAAACAATGATTGAGGACGAAGCTTGATATGTTTGCACGATTTACATCTACTTCTTTTTTATTGAAATAAAAGTGATTTTCATTATCGTCTGAAAATCTAACTGTTGTTGTTGTTCCTCGAGATATTGAAAATCCAGCTCCTCTAGAACCTCTTTTTAACAAATCTATGTCTTCATCATAGATCGCAAAAAGACCAGAAATATGAGAAGCTACCCAATAGTTTGTCATAGTATCGCTCATAACAGTGATTTGAACTCTAAAATAGCAAGTTCTTCTGGTTCACTTTTTTCAGATAGTGATTTTATTATAGAAACTAACTTAGAATTGATAGGAGATACTATCTCTTTGTTTTTTCCAATCTCTAGAAATTTTCCATTGAGATAGTCAATTTCTGTTTCAACCCCATTTTCTAAATCTTGCAGCATAGAACACTTATTACCTGAAGTAATTCGAGCAATTTTATGAATGGTTTCAAGTGCATATGATCTGGGTATAGTAATCATATCTGCAAGAATTGCTATAAGTTCATCTACAATTCGTTCAATTAAGTCTAGAAGTTGTTTGTCTTTGATGATATCTCCGTTTTTCAGCTTTGTAATAGAACCTATAGGATTGATAGTAGAATTTACGATAGCTTTTAGCCAATAGTGATACGCAAAATCTTCAGGAAAATCTCCAGGAATTGTGGCTTCCAACCCAATAGATGACAAAACTGTTTTCCATTCTTTTATTTCGTCACCACCAGAGTAATTAATTACACCAAGTTTAGTTTCCCCAATAGCTGTTTCAGTAACATATTTTTCATCTCGATAAGCACCTACAGATGATACTGCACGCGTTATCTTCCAATCCTTTTCTTTTTCAGCAAAAGGTTGCTCGACATTAATACCGTTTTGAAAAAGCAAAATTGACGAATCATCATCCATATAGTCAACTAGATAATCAGCTAAGACTTGATTATTGTAAGCTTTGGTAGCGACAATACACTTCTTAAACTTATATTTGTCCGGAAGGAATTCATGTACGTCAACCTTATGAATTTTAGGAGTTTCATCAGTGATTAATTTCACAACTAATCCTTTCTCTCGAATATCCATAGTACCTCGCTTAGAAGTTAGACACACTAATTTTGCATTTGTTCGATCTAAGCGTGAATAAAGAATCGAGCCTATAGCTCCTAATCCAGCAATAAGTATTACTTTTTGTCTGCTCACAGAATAGAATAATAATTAGGTAATTAAAAGGTTTATTTAAAAATCTGAGACAATAACAAATAAAATGACTTATGAGATTAAAAAACAATGAAGCCATCTACAGAAGACATTATATCTAAAATTAAACAAGATTTAGCAGATGATTGTTCCTATTATTCAGGAAGAATATTCAGCAGTATGAGTACATTTCCAGATATAGATTCTAAAGATATTTTCATTGAATTTCTGGAAAAAAATGCAGGTGATCCTACAATTTTTTCTGGAACTAGAAAAATTGAGCATGAAGTAATAAACATTCTTGGTAACTTTTTTCATAATAACACGCCTTATGGTAATTCTGTCTCAGGTGGGAGTGAAGCAAATATTGTTGGGTTATGGGCTGCAAGGAACTATATGCGAAAAAGGAAAAAACTCAATAATAAACCTCTTAATATTTTGGTTCCTGAAACACGCCATACTTCCATTGATAAAGCAATTGATTTACTTGATGTTAAAGCAATTATTATTCCCACAAATGAAGATTTCGAAATAAACATAGATCAAGTTGAAGAAAAAATTGACGAAAATACAATCTCAATTGTAGGTGTAGCTGGAAATACTGTTTATGGTGCCATAGATAATATAGAGAAACTTTCAGAGATAGCTTTGAATAATGACATATGGTTGCACGTTGACGCTGCTTTTGGTGGATTTGTAATTCCTTTTATTGAAAATGCACCTAAATTTGATTTCATTCTTCAAGGTGTAAAGAGCTTAGCTGTTGATGGACATAAAATGTTAACAAGTCCAATTCCAAATGGTAACATAATTTTCAAATCAAGAGCAATAACTGATAATATTATTCATCACCTACCTTATTTTTCAGGAGAGAAAACAGAGAGCCGAACACTAGTTGGGACTAAATCTGGAGCTTCAATAATAGCAGAATATTATCTTTTAAAATGGAAAGGAGAGGATTGGTTAAAGGAAAAAGTAACAACTGCTTTACAGAATGCTAGCTACCTAAAAAATGAACTATCAAAAAGGGATTTTACTATTCTTGGAAAAGCAAAACTGAATGTATTTGCTGTAATTCCTCCAGAGAAAATGATAAACCATTTTACTGATTTACATAAAAAAGGATGGCGGATTAGTAGATATAGAAAATTATGGCGTTTTGTAGTAATGCCAACTTTAGAAAAAGAAAATATAGACGAGCTACTTAATACAATTGACAGTTTGGGATGAAAGTAAGAATAGTAAAAGGAAGAATATCTCATTCTTTTCTTTTAACATGATGATCAAAGTTGAATTCGTTTTTATAGCCTTTGAATTTATCAATTAAAGACATAGCATTGTCTTCTTCTTCAACTTGTTCTTTTATGAACCATAACAATAGAGGGATAGAACTATGTTCTTTGATTTCTAGTGCTAGTTCATAAATTTCATTGATCTTACTTGTAATATGTTGTTCGTGCTCTAGAGTAGCCTCTAGTATTTCCATAATACCTGCCCAATCTTGTTTTTGTTCTCTTAGTTCAGGATAATGTACAGATCCGCCTCTTTCAAGGATATGTGATTTAAATTTCATTGCATGTGCGAATTCTTCACTGGCTTGTTTATTGAACCAGTTTGCAAGATTGTCCAATGTTCTTTCTTCAAACCAAGCAGCCATTCCTAAATAGATATAAGCAGACTCTAGCTCTTCTCCAATTTGTTTGTTAAGATCTGCATTCATTTTTTCACTAATATTTGCCATTGTTCAAACCTATGTTTTTTACTGAGATTTATTAGAGCATGTGTATATAAATCCCATGATTGTGCAATATATTCGCACACAAAGATATCTTATAGAAAAACTATCCTAGCCATAAATTTATTTGTATCATATATCATTATTAAACTATGCCACATACGTCTAATACTATAGTTGGAACAGAGGGAGATGAACTTAAAAATAAAGTCATAATTCATTGCATAACGAGTTCAATTTCGTGTTTTCTAGCTCCACAGATATCAAGAAAGTTGATGAGACATGGAGCTAAAGTAATTCCGGTGATGTCGCCTGAAGCTGCTAAATTCATAAATCCCATGATTTTTGAATGGGCAACTGGAGAACTACCTATAACTGAAATCAAGGGGAAAGTTGAACACGTTAAATATGCTGGACTTTCAGAAGAAAAAGCAGATCTCATTCTTGTAGCTCCCATTACTGCAAATTCTATCTCCAAAATAGCTAATGGCATTATGGATACTCCAGTTACATTAATGACGGGGGCAGCTTTAGGGAATAAGATCCCAGTAATTATGGTCCCAACTATGCATGAGGTGATGATGCATAATCCAGCAATTGAAGAAAATATTGATAAGCTAAAGAAGATGGGTGTAAGCTTTGTATATCCAAGAGTGGAGGAAGAGAAAGCGAAGATTCCTGAAAATGATGAAATTGTCGAAATGTGTATAAGAAAGATTTACAACAATTCTCTCAAAGGGAAAAAAGTTCTGATAAACGCAGGTCCAACTAGAGCTTATTTAGATGGAATAAGATTCTTAACAAATCCATCTTCAGGTAAGATGGGATATGCTTTAGCTTTAGAATCTTGGAGACGTGGAGCTGAAGTTAAACTTGTTTATGGTGCTACCTTATTGTCTCCTCCAAAGGTAATTGAAAATACAATCAAAGTTGAAACAGCTGATGAAATGTATAATGAAATGCTAGATGCATTGAAACAAAATCAGTTTGATTATGTTATTTTAGCCGCGGCAATGAATGATTTTGAAGCTGAAGAAGTAAGAGATTCGAAAATACCTTCCTCGTCCTATCTAGAACTGAAGCTCAAACCTACTAAGAAGCTAGCAGATGCGGTGAAAGAAACATCACCCATATCACAGCTCATTCTTTTCAAAGCTGAATACAAGAAATCTACAGAAGATTTGAAGGAAGTAGCTGTTAAACGTATGCAGGATGCTAATGCTGATCTGATTGTAGCAAATGATGTTTCAGAAAGAAAATTCGGATTTGAAAGCGATAACAATAAAGTCCTGATAATACCTTTCGAAGGAGAGATGATAGAGGAAGAAGGATCTAAGCTTCAAATAGCTAAAAGAATCTTAGATACAATAGAAAAAATGAGTTAGATATGATTTTTAGGAAGCAGAATCTATTTTAAACATTGGAAAACTGATACTTGAAATCATCAGGGGTAAATTTTTTGAGTTCCCTCAAATTTGCGAACATATTGGTAAAATGCTTGAGATCTTTATTTTCAATTGCTTCATCTAAGGTTATCCATTTATATTCGGTATGTTCCCAATCCAACTTAATTTCTCCTTTTGTAAATCTACAGAAGTAGGAAATGAATACCATAGGAAACTCTTTACTACCTCTATAGAAGAAACCTGTATCAATTGGCATTATAACCTCTACATCTAAACTAGTTTCTTCTTTAACTTCACGTACGATCCCTACATTAGGCGCTTCATCAGCTTCTAGTCTACCTGTGACAATTTCCCAAGAATTTGGTTCGAAATCTCTTTCTGCAGAACGTTTCAAGATAAGATATTTTCCATCTTTTTCAATTAGAGCAGCCATTCCAACATAAACTTGTTTCATATCAGACTTTTGAAAACAGTTATATTTCAATTTAACTAATAAATTTAGATAATAGTAACAAGAATAACCAAAAAGATAAAATAGAATAGTTACAAATTGAAATACATAACTATGAAAATAATCTGGAAAGCGGAGTGAAATGGGAAAGAAAGACACAGAAAACCATGAAATTTTGAAAATTTCAAAAATTAGAAAAGCTTCATCTGAGACTTATATTAATCTGGAGAAGAAACATAATGTACATGCCTTAGTTGACTTTGATATAACAGAGACACAAAAGAAGTTCAGGCAG
>JAGXNV010000142.1 GCA_019894795.1 Candidatus Heimdallarchaeota archaeon
GGCTTAAGTAAATATGACAAATATGCTGTCTTTATCGGAGGAGGAGACACTCATAGATTTAATCTCTCGGATATGGTTCTACTAAAAGAAAACCATCTTAGAATGTTTAATTCTATAACTGAAGCTATATCACTAGCTAAATCAAAAATAAGTTTCAGTAAAAAGATAGAGGTTGAAGTTCAGAATGAAGAACAAGCTATCGAGGCAACTGAAGCAGGAGCGAACATAATTATGTTAGATAATTTCACTCCGCAAAAAGCAAAACATGTTATCTCAAAAATTAAGTTAATCAACGATTCAGTTCTAATCGAATTGAGTGGAAATATTAATACTGATAATTTAGAGATTTACGCATTTGAAGGAATAGATCTAATATCTTCAGGATCACTTACCCACTCTGTTAAGAATTTCGACTTAACGATGCTTATTGAATAGAAAAAAGAGAGATTAACTCTCACTTTTGCTTATTTCTACAGCTATTTTCTTTCGCTCTAATACATTTTCATAGAAATCTTCGTGTTTCTTAATGAATATTTTAATCGCTTTGTCGTAAGAGGAGATAGCATGATTAATATTTTCTTGCCTATTTTCCTCAATCGAGAGAGCAGTATAGATATCTGCTAAAATTGTGGTGGATATTGCATATTCAAATGGAAACTGTGCTTGGTTTCTAACAGTTAATGCATCATGTAGAACTAGAAGTGCTTGTTTACAATTAAGAGATTTTTCTTGTGTTTCAGCTAAAAGTCGATATGCTACACCGATATTGCTATAGATCATTGCTCTTTCTGAAGGCATTTTATCTAGAGTTCCAGTTCTGAGTGCAGCATTGTAAGAATCAATGGCAAATGTAGAGTAGAACTCGTTTGCTTCTATTCCAGACAGAGTTTGATAAGCTACGCCTTGATTAACTAAAGTTATTCCATGTTCAAACGGAAAACTAGCTAAATCTCTACCTTTAATTGCTTCTTTGTAGGAAAAAATAGCATACTTGCTATTGACTTCTTTCTCATCCAGTTCTGCTAAAGTTTGATAAGCTAATCCAAGATTATGATTAGCTTGGCTGTATTTATGTACAAATAAGTCAACAGAGAACACTAGTAATGCTTCTTTGTATGAACTTATTGCTAGTTTATAATTTTCTACTTTGTTTTCGATTTCTGCAAGACTTGAATAGAAGTTTCCTAAATCGTTATGAGATGTAGCAAAAAGAAGTGGTGAATTTTTTAGAGTATACTTCTTCAAAGCAGCTAAATAAGCTTTAATTGCAAGTTTTAGGAAGGTTACTCTCCATTTGGATACCGAAAATTCGCCTAAGAAGTTATTAATATTCCAAAATTGCGAGGAATACAAACTGTCAATATTTGCTATGAAATATGCTGCATTACCTATTTTCAACATTTCTTCTGGAACGTTTTTGAACAAGTCTATGAGCTTATTAAAGTTTGAAGGTATATCAGGAGAGAGATTTCCTCCAAATCCGAGTGCTTCTCTCAAATATTGCTCTTCCACCGGCAATTCATAATTGTTCATCATTAACAATTTATCATTATTCAGGGCTCCTAACCATTCCTTCCATAAATAACGCCCACCTAAGAAAGATTCAGTTTTATATGCAGCTTTTATAGACCATTCTCTGGGAACCTTCTCTTCTTCAGTTTCAGTTTTTGTATCTAACATTTCTCTCAGTAGAGCTTCCTCAGCAGAATAATTATCATAGCTCGTTTCAATTATTGTATCACCTACCTGTTGAATTAGCACTCCTCTTTTCTTCATAGCATGAGCAGCAACAAGTTGATAATGACCTCCATAAACAGCAAAATCAAGTATTTGGTGAATGCGTTCGTCAGCCACTTGAAAAACGCTTCTTACATCTCTAACTGAAGTATTTCTAGCATAAGCTATATCTATAAAAGTCAAATTGATTTCTTCTTTTAGGTGCCAAACATACCACTGACTATCCTCGAGTAGTAAAGGATAAGGATTTTCTATACGCATATAACCATATTTAAGTAAAAATCTGTAAGCTTGACCAAAGTGAACAAGATCTCCACCCATAATCAAATTGTTAATTGAAAGAGGTTCTTTCTCGTCTAATAATTCGATTTTGTTAAACTGCGTTTTAGGGTTAATAGTAATTTTCAATAATGGCTTTTTCTCTTTTTCTTGCCAATAACTGATTTGATTCTTAAAATCTGTTTTATCAGATAGAAATTCTGTTATGTGAGATAAATTCTTGATTTCGAAAATCTGCACATCACCGGGTATGGGTAATAATTCTCGCTTGATTTTGTCTCCTTCTTCCTTTATGGTTTCACCCAAAGTAGCAGTAGCTAGATAGCGAGCGCTATCTGGGATAGGTTCTAAAGCTGATTTAGAATCTTTAATAGCTGTTCTAAGTTGTTTCACAGACATTTGAGGACGTTGTACCTTCTCTAGTACCGGAGTTAAACTAGCTTTAGCATCTTTTATTGTGGTTGCAAGATCCTTCTTAGTTAGCGCATGCCTTCTCTCACTTGTTGATAATTTTTTTAGCCCTTCCCTAGCATCACTTATCTCTGATTGTAAATCTTGTTTATCTAAGGCATGCTTCTTTTCAGAATCAGCTACTTTTTTCAATCCTTCTTTAGCATCACGTATCTCTGATTGTAAATCTTGTTTAGCTAAAGCATGGTTGATTTGATCCTCCGCTACGGGTCTTAAGCTTGAGATTACATCTTTGATTGCAATTTCTAAATCTTGCTTAGATAAGGCCCGTTTTTTATCACTCTTAGAAACTGGTTGTAAACTTTCTAAAGCGTCTTGAATTGCAGTTTCTAAGTCTTTCTTTAAAACCTGTTTTTTCTCTGGTTCTTCAGGAGCTCTCTTCAGACTAGCTTTTGCATCTTTAATCTCAGTTTGCAAATCTTGCTTAGAAAGAGCATGTTTAATCTCATCATCAGACACAGGGATCAAGCTATCGATTACTTCCCCGATAGCAGTCTCTAGATCTTCTTTTGACACATTCTTATTATCATGTACTTGATCTGAAATTGGTTTTAACTTTCCTATTGCATCCTGAATTGCACTTTGCAAGTCTTTCTTAGTTGCCCCCTCAATTTCAGTTTTATCCACTTTTGTTAGCGTCTTCTTCAACTCTACCTTTGAATCTACAAGCAAAGCAGCTGTAGGAGATACTTCTTTCTTCACTTTTGCCTTTTTCGAGCGTTTACTGTTTTTATTTGACACTGTATTACCATCCTATTTAGTTAATTTTAATTCATTTCTTCAGAATGTATATTCTGATATTTCTCTACAATTTTCTCTTGGGATCTTTAATGTTGTAGTTATATATTCTATTAATTCTTCTTTCGATTCTGCAACTTTTTTCTCTAGATGATCATATATTAATTCAATAAGTCTTTGAGCATCTACTTGAGAATCATCTGGTTCAGTTATTAGCGATAACACTATTTCTCCTCTTTCCTGAAATACAATTTGACCATAATTTGAAACGACACTTGCAATCTTTTCATCACTGAGAGTATGCTCTTCATCTTTTAATACGTTTGAAAGCAAATCCAGTACAGAAATAAGATTTTGGTTTACATCAGAGAAATCTAAGAAAAGTTTAATATTACCAAAAATTGAGGAAATTATCAAACCTTTGGGTGAGACTATCCTATCTTTGGAGAAGTCTTGTACTTTTCTAGTAAACCACTCCATGGCGTTGCTAATATTCATAGATGTTTTTACGCTTACCTCAAAGATCTGGTAACTGATTTTTGGAAACTTGCTGAGATCCTTTAATTTTAGAGTTTCAATGATTTCTTCAAGTTGCATAGATTCCAAATCAGCTTTGTTAGCTAGAAAAGCTAATGCAATTCTTCTTTCTACCTTTAAATTATTTATCAAATACCAGAACCATTCCTTACCCTCTTCAGTTCTCTTTTTGTCAGAAGCGTCAAAAATGAATAGGATACCATAACTATTTGCAGCGTAGTTTATCCAGAATTGACGCCTTAAAACTTCATGTCCTCCAACATCAAATATCTTTAGAAGACTATCACCAGCTCTATAGGTTTCGAAGTTAACTCCAATTGTTGGAGCAGTGTTACCTACCCATTTTCCTGTTGCAAGTCTCAAGGCTAAACTTGTTTTTCCAGCATTGTTTAAACCTAGTAGAGTAACTGGAACACCTTTTTTATCAAAACTTAAATTATCCATACTTTTCACTTTTATCCAATTTTTCAGTCAATTTGCTTTACTCAACAAAGACAAATTCCCTAAATTGTGAAAGTTCCTCTCTTGTCATTCGATTAGGATATTCAAAATTGTTTATTAATTCGTTGAATCTTTTTTCTATGCTTATATTTGAAATCATAAATTCAGTTTTTCTATTTGGTAATATCACTGCTATCAAGTAATATTGTTTTCCTCTCATGCGATGATCGAGAGGGATGTCATCTTTTCCAAAGAAAGCATAAACTATTGTTCTATAATTTTCTAATTTAGGAGCAGGAATAGGACCAAAAACCCCAATTGGTTGAGTATTTCCTTGAGCAATACTAGTATAACACATAGTTGAGAAATATTCAGGAGCAATGGTTATGCTTCTAAGGTCCTCTTTAACTAATTCACCACCAAAAGAAGCAAATCTGAAAAGTGCAACACCAATATTATCTTCATTTGCCATAGATCTTCTCAGATTCTTGATCTCCTCCTCTTGTTTGAGATGATAGCTAGCGTCATTTAAAGTTAGAATGAGTGTTGTTTCATCACCATCTGTAACTTGAGTGATTTTAACGTGACTTGGAAATTCAGTACCGTCTTTTCGTCTGATGTTGTAAATCAGTCCTTCCAAAGCATTTCCTTCTAGTATTATGAAGGTGTAATCAGGAAAAATATTATTGATAAGAGTTGAGGAGGTTTTTAATTCTTCTACAGAGTAACCCGTCATCATTTCAAACATTTGATTAGCAAAGAGAAACTTTCCCTTTGTATCAATTGAAGCGATACCAGAAGATATACTCTGTATGATTTTTGTAGTCTCTCTTGTTTCATTTTCTTTCTGCTGTATATTATCTACTTTTTGCATACTTATATAGAAAATTGGTAAAATTTCTTTAAGTTCACCAATTATCTTTTGAGTATCAGTTTGAGGATCTATTATAGGTAGTTCTAGTAGAAACTCCAAATCACCATGAAAGACAAAAGGATAATAGATTGTGAGAATATTTTTTCTCTTCGAAATTGATCTTTTTCTAAGAACAGGTTTTGTTATTGATTTTATTCTAGATATGAGATTTTCATCTAAAATTGCCACTCGTTCAAGTTTTTCATCTTTTCTTTTTGAGGCGATTACTGTATTGCTACTCGTGTCTAGACGATAGAAAGTACAATCGTCATTATTGTATAATTCATGAAATAAGATTAACGATATATCTAATATTTCTGAAATTGAGGATGCATCTGTCAAAGAATGTAAGAACTGAATGAATGATTTGTTGCCTATAGATAGTAATTGAGAATCTTCTCTCTTAAGATTCGTATCGTAGGTTGAAGTTGTCAATTCAATCATTCATCAGCTCACCTGAAAAACTATTTAAAATTCCCATTTAATTGATTCAACAAGGTTTTTAATTACTTCTCTGTCAACTTTTAAATCTCTTTTAATTCTTGATAATACTTCAAAGAATATAGTTAGACCTGTTTCTCTTGCAATACTCTGTTCATCGTCTTTATCTACGTAGAGAATTGCGTAATAGTCTCCCTTCTTAAGCATGTGAACAACAAAGTTATCAATATTAATTGAAGGTAAAGAATCAATCATTTTTAATGAATGAGCTCGGAATACTTGTTGAACGTCTAATAGATTAGTTTTTTTCTCATTTTCTATTAGTATTTCTTCAACTATTGGTTCAAGTCTGTCATCTAATATTTCGAAAGCATAAACATTAATTGTTGGTTTAGCTTCCATTCTTCTTCTTATTGACTGTGACAACCAAGTCCAACACTCTTTAATGTTCTTACCTGAAAAACTGGAAGTTTCAAAAATTCTAAAACTTTTCAATGGTGAATCACTGAATTTTGTTAGTTCTAACTGCTCGACAATCTCATCTAAACTGAGAATATCATCTAAATCTGATTTATTGGCAAAGAAAGCAAAATTCGCATCTTTAGGTATCCATTCTTCAACTTTCCACAACCATTCCTTAACAAGTTCCATTCTATCTTTGTCTGTTCTATCAAAAACAAAAACGCAGCCTTGGCAAGAAGAAACAAAGTTTTCCCAAAAAGTGGATCTAAATGCTTGATGTCCTCCAAGGTCTACAACATCAAAGCGAAAATCCTCTTCCCGTATAATTGAAAGATCAAAACCAACTGTAGGTTGGAAATCTGCTTTAAAGTCACCTGTCTTTAAACGATGAATAAATGTTGTTTTACCAGCTTTTTCTAGCCCTGTTATAGCAATTAATGGATGAATTTTCTTTTTAATACTCATAAATATCCCACTTTTACTAATCATAGTTTCTATATTAATTAATCTTTACTCACTATACATTCTATACAAATCAGTATTTAGTTTCTAATTGTAATGAAACTAAGCTTTATATTATTACTGATTCTATCAAAAGTACACTGACAAAGTCATTCAATTCAAGAAAGAACATTTCTGAATATATTAAGAATCTATCAAAAACAATTATAAAAAGCTCACAAAAAGTAATTCAGAGTATGAAATGGCTATTAGCAGAGATAAAAGAGATAACTGTGCTAAAACTATATTCAAGGAGAGTGTTTAAATGAGCAAAGGAACGTCACCAATTAACTTCGTGATTCTAGGACTAGAGAATGCTGGCAAAACCACTCTATTAAGAAATATTTCTGGGAAGAAGTTTACAGAGACTCTTACAACAATTGGGATGGATGTTGAACAACTTAAACACAAGGGATTAACATTCCAAGCAATAGATGTTGGTGGCCAACTTCATTTTCGAGAAACTTTATGGCAATATTATACTACGTTAGCCAAAGGCGTGATTTTCGTTTTTGATATCTTCGACAATAGTAAACTCCTTGAAGCAAGAAAATGGTTCGATTATATTTCACACAGGATTAGTCAAAGAGCAGTTCTAATGTTTCTCGCTAACAAGATTGATCTTAAGGATAAGGAAGATAAATTTATGAGTCTCGAGGAGATAGTTAAAACTTTCAAGCTTGACAATGTCTCTATGTATCCGGAAAGGTCTTTTCGAATTTGGGAAGTTTCAGCAAAAACTGGAGAGAATGTAGATAAATCCATCTCCTGGATGTTCAACAAGCTTATAGAAAATATAAGAGATGATTCTTTGATTTCTTTAGTATTAGTTTTGAACAAGGACAATGAGATTATCTATACTACATCTTCAAACGAAGTTGAATCTGAATTAGATAGTATTTTTAAGAACAACGTCCAAGAAATGAAAGAACGTGGAATTAATGAAAAATTAATCACTGTGCACAATATTTCAGCAAGCGTGATTGTACAAGATGAATTTAGCGTAATAATTGGTGGAAAGAGTGACGGAATTTCTAAAGAAGATTTAGTGTCAGCTTCATTGTCAATTTCACAACTGTTAAATAATGAATTCATTGTTTCCGACAAAT
>JAGXNV010000143.1 GCA_019894795.1 Candidatus Heimdallarchaeota archaeon
TATCAACTCCGCAGACCATGTGTCTTCAGTAAAAGACTTGTGGAAGACATCTTTTGGAGCGAGCTTGAAAAGTTTAAAGTAATCATTTCTGTCTTTCTCAACCAGCTTATAATACTCTGATAGATTAAACATATTTGAAATAAAACTTTTCACTATTTAAAATATCCTCATCAAAAGGTGTGGGACATGTGTTAACCATTGATAATAAAATTTGATATCCAAATTCCCCAGTAGATTACAATCAAAATCACACCTATTAAGCTTGGGATTTTTTTCTTACTTTCTAGTAGTCTAATTGCAGAAATATTCACAGCAGCGAAAATTACCATAAAAATGATACTAGCAGCCATTGCTACAAATTCTAATTTGAACAAAATAACAATAATTATACTAAGTAATCCTGAAAGAGCTATAGCTCTCATAGGTACTCTAGTTTTAGGACTTATTTTCGCAATAGCCTTTGGAATTATTCCTTCATGAGAAAGCATGTAAGAAAGTCTAGACGAACCTAACAATGTTGCATTTATTGCTGAAGCTGCAGAAATGATAGCTGCAACAGCCATAATTCCAGCCCCAGTTACACCTAGAAACCTGCTCGCAGAATGTGTAAGGATGACTTCTCCAATATCCTGTAAACTATCATCATGACCTAACACTCCTACTGTTATCACTGCAACTGATACATAAAGAATTAGTACAACAATAATCGAGATATACATGCCTAATTTCAGATCTCTCTCAGGATTCTTCATCTCTTCTACTGAATTAGATAAAATTTCAAAACCTTCCATTGAAACAAAAATTAAAACTGAGCTCGCAATTAGAGGAAATACTCCATTGGGTAAGAAAGGAACAAAATTTGAGCTTTCTACTGCAAATGTTCCTACAACTATGTATAGAACCAATATTATTACTTTAGTCAGGACTAAGACATTTTGAGCTCGACTTGATTCTTTAACACCTATCATGTTTAATCCAATGAAAATAAGAACACTAAGAATTTGAAAAATAAAAGCTGATACGGAAACCCCGAAGAATGGCCAAAAACATTCTCCGAAAAGAGGCCACACTTCCCCTAAGTATCTACCAAAAGTCATCGCATAGAGACTTACGGAAAAACTATAACCAAACCAGAGGAGAATTCCAAGAGATCCTGACAACCATTTCTTCTTGAAAGCTTCTTGAACATAAATAAAAGCTCCTCCTGCTTTTGGATACTTGAGTGCTAAATGCACATAACTGTAAGCAGTAAATGTACTAACTACACCAGCTAACAAAAATGCTAAAAAAGCAGCGGGGCCTGAATCATAAATAACTAATCCCAATACACTGAAGACACCACCACCAATTAGGGCACCAATGGCAATCCCAAGAGCTTCTTTAAGTCCAAGCTCTTTAGATAATTCCACATCTCCATTGTTGTTGGGTGAATTATTGTCTTCTGGCATGTGTATCCCATTTATGAGCAAAATTCTGTGAGGAATTTAAGAATGTTATGGTATTCAAACAATTAATTTAGTGCTTATTAAGTTTCTAGGTGTAATATTCTATACTTAGAATGGCTAAGACATATCGCTATTATTGTATCATATTAACATTAGAATAATGTAAGTTATGAATAGGAATATTGTAAAACCAAGTACGTACCAGAAAAGTTTGTTCTTCCAGCTTCGAATGTATCTACCCTTACTGAAGCCAAAAGGTATCAATGAAAATATGATGTAAATAAAGAAAAATATAGCAAGGATTTCAAGTCCTAAATAAAAATCCCTCAGGGGAATTTGCATCCCAAACTTTTCCAGAATGACTAAAACTACTACGATAAATTGCCAGAAAAGTATCCACAATGTTCCGCTTAAAGCAACTTTCCCTCTTTCTTTCTCTTTTGTTCCATACTCATTGAAAACAAGAAAATTGGGTGTCATGAGAATGGGTATAACTATGCTTATAATACCCATAAGCATCCCTTGTAGCCATAGTGTTTGTGTTGCACGTATTCCCAGTTTTTTTGCATAAATAGTTTCAATTACCATATGACCTGTATATATTAAACTGATACTTATAAGATACCCGACCATTAGAAATAGTAAAGTGTTAGGCCAGGTAACTACTGATTCCTTATAGATTACAGTCAGATCAAAGAGCGTTCTTAATCCTACAATTATTATGAAATATAAAGAGGCAATAAGAATATTAAGAAAATTATGCTTAAAAGTATATAATGTGAACATTGAGGATCTCAGTAAAAATCTATCTTGAGGTTCAACGAATCTAGATTTCATCTCCATGTCTCTGGCTGTATAAAACTCCTTTTTTTCTTTTGACTTCTTTTTTTTCGCTTTGCCCTCTTTACTCTTCTCCTTCTCCTCCCTAGTTGGAGATAACTTAGATTTCTTGTACTCATCTGATTGATAAACTCCAATTCTTGGACAATCATGTTGCTCCGGTAGTCTGTGTTTTGGACAAAAAATTTGACTACACAATTTACATTTAAAAGGTAAAGCTTCTTCCTCTTCGCATCCAAGAAACGAGCAACTTCTCATTTTTATGATAAGGTTTTGTAAATACTTAAACTATTTCCTTCACAACATATGATGTATACATACACCAGTATTGAGTAAATTGTCCCTTATTTTACTTGATAGTGATTTAGATAGTTTCTGGAAGATATTCCGCTTTTTTGATTGACCTATTATCACTATGTCAGGTTCATCCTTACCAAAAATGAATCGAAGCGATGAAATTATTTTATAACCGATAACGAATTTTGGTTTAATTATCTGTCCAAAAATTTTCGCATAATTATCCATGTAGTCTTTGAATATCTTTTCTTCTTTCTTGATTTCTTCTTCATTCCTTGCACCACGTAAAGGAACAACTTCTGGAACTCGCGCTATATGATAAACTCTAATCTTTGCACCTTTTTGAGGAGCAGCAATTGAAGAAGCCCAACGAAGTAGAAAGGGGTCGCGTTTTGAATATGGAAGAAGAACAGCTACATTCTGTAATTTAGCAGACATCTTCTTGATATTTGGTGGAAAAACTTGGAGCACTTCTGCATGAATCTCTGGGATAGCAGTGCTGGAAATGCTTTTTACAGTGATTTTATCAAAAAATGTTGGTCTCCTTCTACTAGACATAATAACTAAATTGTGCTTTCTTTTTTTCCAATAATCAATAATTGTCTGTGAGACATTTTTGTTGTCTATAACAATTAAATCGTGTTCTATTTCATATTTTGCTAGTTTCTTGAGATAATTGTTAATACTCTTACCGGGATCAATACCTACGTGAAGCAGATCTAAGTGTGCACCGTATTCATGAGCAATATAGAATGCTAGCTCTAAACCCATACATTCGAATTCTTTACCACCTACAGGAACCAGAATGCGGTCCAGATTAAGAAAAAACTCATCTTGATAATCAGGATGTAAATTCTTAGATAAACTTGTCATTCTCTTGTTCGAATCGGTATTACATTCATCTAATATAAAGATTATCCATTATCAAGTTTAGATGTTTTCACGAAGGTCTATGATATCTTTTGCACATGGTCCTGTGCCAATCATCGATACTTTAACATTTGTTTCTTCTTCAATTCGACTAATGAATTCTTTTGCTTCTCCCCTGATTTGACGAATATCGTTTGCTTTTGCTGTATCAGGATATAAAATATCTAACTTTGTTAGAGCTATTTGAGTAGCACCGTTTAACCTTACAGCTTTTCTAGCTAAATCATAATTGAAAGGAGCAGCTCGCCTTAACCTTCCAGTAACTGAACCATATTCTGTCCATCCTCTTTTTTCAGTTTCTTCTTTGCTCAACTCACCGGGGAGTTCTCCTGTTCCAACCCTTGTAACAAAGGATTTCAATACAACTATTACATCAGTTACCTTTGTTGGACCAACACCTAGATCTGAACAGATTGCAGCAGCTGAAACATCCTTTGATGTAACATAAGGATAGCTTCCATGGAAGAGAGATAATAGTATAGCTTGACTCCCTTCAGCTATAATGTTTTTACCAGCTTTCAAAGCATCATCAATTTCAATGCTTACATCTGTCAAGTAAGGTTCAAGCTCTGGAATCTCTCTCGCGAGTTTTAGTTTCCTTAAAGCTCGATCCATATTTGCTGGACCACAACCACTTCCTGTAGAACCAATTTTATTCTTTAAGTGAGCATCAGTTGAATCAATTTCAATATGAGAAGGTTCGATTATACCAGATTGAAAATCAACTCCAACCCTATCCTTGGTTTTGGTTGTTTCTAACTCGCTAAGGAACACTTGAGGATTGACTAAAACACCCGCACCTATCAGTAATCTTATTTTTGGATTAATGAAACCAGAAGGAATTAATCGTAATTTATACACAATTCCTTCAAATTCTATAGTATGACCTGCGTTAGGACCAACACCAGCTCGTGCTATAATAGCAGGATTATCTGCTAGAGCAAGGTAAGAAAGAATTTTTCCCTTACCTTCGTCTCCCCAAAATCCACCTGCAACAATTGAGAATGACATATGCGTAACAAATTCTTAACTCATTGTTAAACTTTTTCGCATCAACAGAGAAAATTAGAAAAACTAATAAACTCCCTTCAGTGTGTTTCATTACTATGTCTGTATTTGGTGCAGTAAAGATTGTTTTATTAGGTGATTATGCTACAGGAAAAACTACTCTAAAACGTTCTTTCATGGGTTTGCATCTGGATGAAAGATATATGAGTACCTTAGGGGTTGACTTAGCCACTCACAAACATATAGATGAAGACATGGAAATTACCTTTCAAATTTGGGACATGGGTGGTCAAAAAGAGTACAAAGAGATAAGAACCAAACAATATGTGGGGACTGAAGGGGGACTATTGGTTTTCGATAAAAGTAGACCTGAGACTTTTGCTAATCTTGAGGAATGGTTAGAGGAGCTTAACTCTTCAATATCTTACAAGATTCCTCTTTTGATTCTAGGAAACAAGCATGACCTTTTGGAATATGAACAGAATCAGCTTTATGATGAACAATCGAAAAACTTTCTTAATGAGTTCAAAGATAAATATCCAAATATTGAACTTATAGAATACTTTTCTACATGTGCTTTAACTGGAACTAATGTATACGATGCTTTTCTAAGACTTGGTCGGATAATCATTCTAAAAAAGAGCGATGAGATGAAAATTTAAAAGAACGACAAAAAGAAAGTATTAAAATAGGTTTATTCCAAATTCGATAACGAGAGCTGATTAATTATATGGCTATTAGTGAAGAAATTCTAAGCATCTTTACAATGTTATTACCTATACTTGTTTTCATAGGTTTGTACGTTGCATTTTACATCTGGGGAAAAATAGTAAATAAGAAGAAAAAGGAAGCATATTTTGATGATGTCTTAACAGCTTTGGATCCTTATATAATTAATTATGCGCGTAAAGATCCAAATGATAGACAAGTTGAGATTAGGGTCCAGTTGAAAGAAGATTTCATGCTAAAAAGTGCATCAGTCTGGTTGATTCTTTTACCAAGGACAAGTTTCCCAACAATGCTTGTTGATGGCTTATTCTATCGCAACAAAGATTCATTTGGAATAGCAGCTAATTTTCAAAATAAGCCTAGGGTAATCTTTGAAATGATACCATATAGACTTAAATCAGCAATAAGAAAAGACTTCGATTATCTTGTTGAAATTGATGATATCCCAACACCTAATCCTGAAACTAATGGAAAATTTCTCATAAAATCTAACAGAGAGAGAGCTGTTAAGCAATTAGTTACAAGTAAGATGTTCACAAAAAGCTTGGAAGATTATCCTAAGGAACTGCAGTGGATTTCGGTAAGAACAGATGAACCAAACTTTGAAATGAAATTCAACATTACCAATAAACCTGCTGATTTACTTCATCTAACAAAATTCGCTATGACAGTTTTGAAGTTCTTCGCAAGCGTAACTGAAAAAACTAAAGATCTTCCCATTCCTGTTATCCTGAAGAAGGAAGTCAAGAAACTTGACGAAAAAGAAAAACAAAAGCAAGAAAAAGAGAAAGAAAAATACATGAAAGAAAGGGAGAAAAGAAGAGATAAAGAAAGGAAATTGGAAGAAAGAGAAGCAAAAAGAAGAGCTAAGAAAGAAGAAAGAGCCAGAAATCGAGGAAAATAAACATCTACCTTCTTTTCTTATTTTTATTAATTTCTTTCTATTCGCTGAATCATAATGTTTTTACAAATATTTTATATATGATAAAATTATATATTTCTTGTAAATCCAACTATTTACAATCTATAACAACTATTGTATCTATTTTGTAAAATAATAAGGAATGAGTACTTATGTCCAAACATACAATGAAAGTTATAGTCGATAGTACCTGTGATCTACCAGATGATTTAGCAAAAAAATATGATATTGATATTGTTCCTGTTTATGTTCATCATAACGATGAGATTTTTGCAGATAGAATAGATATTACTCCAACAGAGTTTTATGATGTTCTAAGAAACGCAGATGAACTCCCCAAAACATCAGCACCAAGCCCAAAAGATTTTCTTGATAAGATTACTGCTAATATGAAAAATTCTTCTTCTATCTTCATCACAACTTTATCTTCAAAATTATCTGCAACGTTTCAATCGGCTAGTATTGTCGCAAAGAGAATCAAAGATAAAAAGATCTATTTAGTTGATTCGAAATTTGGTTCAGGTGTATTAGCTTTTGTGTCTCTTGCAGCTGCTAAATTATCTCGAAAAGGTGTTCCAGATGAGGAAATAGTAAAGAGAGTTGAAAAAATAAGAGACGAATCTATCTTGTTAGGTTATGTTGATAATCTTGAAAATCTTAAGAAATCAGGAAGAATTTCACATATTAAATACCTAATTGGTTCTCTTATCAAATCAAAACCACTTCTTGAACTCACTGACGGAATTTTGCAACCAATTGGGCAAGCAAAAAGCAAGGAAAAAGCAATCAATAAAGTCATATCCTCAATTTTAGATAGAATAAAGAAAAATCAGACATATGATGTAATGATAACACATGGTGATGATAGAGAAACAGCTGAAACTATACTTCAACGTTTAGAAGGTAAATTCTCTATAGGTGAAAAAATAATCAACTACCTTACACCTGCATTAGCTACTCATTTAGGTATTGGGACGATAGTCGTATCATTATCTCCAAGCCCTTATTGAACATCTGGAGAGAACTAAACCTCTTTGGCTCTAAATTCGAGAGCATTTTTTATAACTTTATTTATGAATTGAGGTATATCTGAAGCCATCAATCCATCTCCATATTCGTTTGCTGCAAGTTCACCTGCTACTCCAGATATATATGTACCTAAACTAGCTGCAAGAAATGTGTCATCAGTAACTGACAAAAGAGCAGCAATTATTCCCACTAACACGTCACCTGTGCCTGCGACAGTCATTCCTGGATGACCTGTTTTGTTGATTTTAGTAGTTTTACCATCAGAAATGATATCAAACTGACCTTTCAAAACAATTGTTGTGTCCCATTTTGCTGCTGCATCCGTAACAATCGTTGCATCTAAATCTAAATCTCCAGTAAGATGAATTTTGAACATTCGATAAAATTCCCCTCGATGAGGTGTTAGT
>JAGXNV010000144.1 GCA_019894795.1 Candidatus Heimdallarchaeota archaeon
TTTTGGTTGATTCACCATCAATAGTAGCTTGAATTTCAGATAATCTTTGTTTTATATCTTCTTTTTCAGAAGCGATTATGTTTTTAGTTTCTTCCTTCATTTCATCTGATTGTTTAGAAAATAAAGCAAGTTCACCATCAGCATTTTGGTTGAATTTTTCTTGGAAGATTTTTAATTCACCTCCATGAGAATCAATCTGCTGTTTAACCAACTGTTCATATATGGATAACATAGATGTTTTTGATTCGTTGAAATTTGTTAAAGCAACTTCATTTACGTCTATCATACCTTGTTCATATTCAGCCAGAACATCCTGGATTTTTGCAATTTCATCTATAAGGTATTTGTCCATTGTACCAGAAATACCAGATAGCTCAGCTTGTATCCTCTTTACAGCATTTTCTACGAGCTGGCCTAGTTCACTCTTTATTCTATTAAAACTTTCAAAAATAGATTCCATTTTTTCAGTAAGTTTATCCCCGTATTCTGCTCGAAGATGTTCTATAGACTCTTTCATGATATTTTCAGTAATATTTATATTTGATTCTAGTTGATTACGCATCTCTTCTGCATTTTTCTCAAATGTATTGATGCTATTTTCTCGTATCTCTGAAACATCTTCTTTAACACTACTTACTGCTTTTCTAAAAGTATTAACTTGGTTGTTGGATAATCTTTCAATATCTTGTTCATGAGAACTTAAGATTGTAGAAATCTTGTCATCAAAACTTGCTGAATATTTATCAAATTCGCTCTTTCCTTTTTCTAGAGTTGAAAGAACATTACCTTGTAAAGCAGTCAACATATCCTTTGTTTCATTTAATTTCTCACTAGTAACACTTTCTTGGGTGTCAGTCCACTCTTTCAGGAGTGCTAAATTTTTCTCTGAACCACCCTCTATATTATTATCCAGACTATTCTTGTTATCATCAATCAGGGTTCGTATACTCTCATTCAAAGATATGAATTTGTTTTGAATTAATGTTGCCATTGTTTGATAATATTTTTGTAATTCAAGCAGATTCTCTAATGATTCCTTGAAATTGGTAGCTTGACCCTCTAAATTCTCTATTTCTCTTTTTATTTTATCTAGATCCTTAGATACTTTCTCAGACATGTTTTTCACCTAAAATTCTAATTCCTTTTCTAAATTCTCTAAAGAAATTTCCCCAACTTCTTCTTTTATTGGTTCTACTGTTGGTTCAATTACTTGTTCTTTTTGTTCAAACACCATTGTTTTGAAATACTTATGATGGATACTTTCTGTTTCAAACAAATCAGCAGCTATATTTCGTATCCTCTCAAAATTCTCCTTGTCTCCCATTCGCTTATTACAATCTAAACTCCATTTAAAATATCCTCTCACTGCATATTCACTCTTCGCAACAGGAAGACTTAGGGCCATTTTTTCAAATTGATCGGAAGCTCTAGAATATGACCTTTTGGCTTTTAATTCCTCCTCTACAACATCATAATAAGTAGCTGACTTCACATATAATTTTGCTGCAAAATAATAATTCTTTTCTTCAAAATCCCTTGCAATGGTCTCACAAACTCCCCCTGCTTGTTCAAGTTCGTTTATAAGTTCAAATTGATGAGCGTTTATGATAGCAAAATCATAAGCTTTCTGATACATCTCTTTCTCAATGCAAATCTGTGTTATTTTGTTTAATTTAGCAGCTATAGCAAAATCGGCTAATCTGTCTCTTATTTTTAGTGTCAAATCCTTAACTATTTCTATCAATTTGTCAGCTGGTGCGATGTGATTCTCTAAGTCATGTAATATTGAATCCAATTGTACCATCAATGTTGGTAAAGGTCCAAAGAGTGTTAATCGGAATTTCATAGCAGTTAGCAAAGAATCTTGAATTAACATCGCATACTGAGTTCCCAACCATAAAATCCCCTTATCTTCAAGACTTTTTAAAATATTGAGAGACACATAAGCAGTTAATTGCTCTATCGGGAAAACATTATCATTATAGGAAGCCATCTCTATGAATGCAGATTCTTCATCAGAAGTTAAGTCGAAGTAAGAACGAAGATTCCTCTCAACAAAATCATCAATCAATAGATCTGAAGAGATAAAAGCTATACCTAAATTCAAATCAAAGAATGAACGGTGACTATTTGTAATAAGCTCCAGTATGCCTTTGTTTATTAGCATAGGAGCTTTTCTCCTCAAATAGATTTCTGCTTCAGAAGCAGTTAAAGGAGCTATTCTTATAATGAAGGTATTTTCAGTGAGATTTTTCTCATAATCAAAATCATAGAGATAATTCTCATTAAACGCAGTGACTATTACAAAATTGTAGTTCCGTTCATTTACACCTTTGATGATCTTGGAAAATATTGGATAAAACTCTTGTATATCTAATATTTTGAATAATTGGATATTATCAAAGAAGAAATAAAGAAAAGTATTTGTTTCCTTCAATTTTGCATTTATTTTTTCAAGATTGTCAAAGAATAATTCTACATAGTAATCGGTGAATGTTTTCCCTGAAGGGAGTTTAATAGTTTGCTTCAACCGTGGTAAATCATCACCTAATTTCTTTTTACCTACTTTCTCCAATAATGATCTCCAATCTGGTGATAATTCATCTATTTTGTTTTTCCACATTTTAAAGAAATTTAGGAGATCTTCTTCTTCTGGAGCTAAATTAGCAACATGGATTAAATCTCTTCTTCCAGAGATAGAAGTAGAGAGTTTTGATAATAGTGAACTTTTTCCTGTTCCTTCATTTCCTAGAATTAGGAATGAATGGATATTCACCACATTTTGCTTTAATTTTCCTATTTGTTCTACAAAATTGTTAATAATTTCTCGAGAGCCATAGAAATCATCGGGTTTGCAAGGTTGTAAAAATTCACTTCTTTCGCTTGTCATTATTCTCCTCACACATTGCACAATTTGATTAATGTAATTTTCTACTTATAAAATCTGTGTAAGTGTAAAATCTGAAAATTCAAAATCTCTCAAGCTCTGTTATTGTACTATTCAGATTTGAAGGTGTTTGTACTGAGTTTACCTTAGAAAGATATAAAAACGTCTAGACAAGAAATGTTCTTACTCAAAAACAGAGGTGTAAAGATGACAATAGGTGAACGTTTTGTTAGAGTCAGCAATAATTTCCGAATTTCAACTGACAAGCATCGAAAATACAGAAGAAGGGATCATCTTTGCGCTAAAGAAAATTACAGAGCTTGAAAATGACTTGTTCTTAATGAATGAGCTTTTGAATCAAAGTTTGTATCTTTTGATAGATATTATGAAAGATAAACAACAACTAATTTTCACTGAAGCAATTAAACAATTGAACAAACAGACTCTCTCTCTAAATAAATTAGCAGAGAGTCTAACTAATAAATTGGATTTTACATTTTCTATGATTAAGTGGAATCTAACTAAATTCAGAGATTATGGGTTGTTTGAAACTAAAGGTCAAAGGGGTAATACAAAATCTACAATGATTACCACGGAACTTGGAAAAATGCTCCATTCAGCTTATGCGCAAATAAATAACAAAAAATCTGTAACAACACAAAACAATAAATGAAAACAAAATATCAACAAATTGGAGAAGAGTATTATGACGAGAGAGCAAGTAATGCTATATAAAAAATCAGGTCAAATACTTGCTCAATCATTGGAGTATGCGTTATCAATTACAAAACCAGGAATTAAGCTGGCTGATATTGCTGAAAAAGTTGAGAACTTAATTCGCGAAAATTCAGCTCAACCAGCCTTTCCTGTAAATATCTCTATTAATGAAATCGCAGCACATTATTCACCAGTAATCAATGATGATTTAGTCATTCCTGTCGATTCAATTGTAAAAATAGATGCTGGCGTTCAGGTGAACGGATTTATCACTGATGCAGCAAGAACCATAATTTTCAACGATAAATGGGAAAAGATGAAACTATTAGCTAGAAAAGCACTAGATAAAGCAATAGCAATAATCAAACCAGGAACCACAGTGTATGAAGTAGGAGAGATTGTTGAGAAAACCATAAATCAGGAAGGCTTCAAACCTATAGTAAACCTTAGTGGACATTCTTTAGCGCAATATTCTTTGCACGATGGTATATCTATCCCAAATTACAAAATTCCCAAGAGATTGAGGGATAAAACACAATTTTTCAGAGCTGGAGGGGTGTATGCAATAGAACCTTTCGTAACAACTGGTAAAGGTAAGGTAAAAAACGGTAGAGATATGACGATTTTTCGTCAGTTCAGAGAGGTAAAAGTTGATTCTTTACCAAAGAAAATCAGAGAAGGGTATCTGTATATTGAAGAGCATTTCTATAAGATGCCTTTTTCGCCTAGATGGTTGCACAATGCTGATTTTCCAATAGAACAAGTGGAAGATATAATGAATGATTTGATAAATAGAAATATTGTTTGTGGGTATCCAGTTCTTATTGAAAGCACAGGTGCACCTGTAACGCAAGCTGAAGAAACAATACTTGTTGGAAAAGATAAAACATACATATTAACAAACACCAAAAATAAAGAAAAATAATGAAAAAATGGATTATCTTATCCATTAATTATCTAAATAATTAAACGATCTAACTCTCTTGGGTAGGGAGTTATTAGTTCTGAACCATCTTCCGTTATTATAATAGTGTCTGAATGTCTAAATCCGCCAAATTTATACTCGTAGATACCTGGTTCACATGTAAAAACCATTCCTGGTTGAATGATTTCTTTAACACCTATATCTAAGAATGGAGCTTCATGACCTTCCATTCCAATAGCATGTCCAGTATGGTGCTGAGTAAGATGTTTCATACCTTCTTCCTTAAAAACTCTAATTGATGCCATATCAACTTCACTACAAGGGATTCCAGGTTTAAAAGCTTCTAGAGCTGCATCTTGAGCCTTCTTCATCACGTCGAAATATCTTCTTTGTTTCTCTGAAGGAGATCCCATGAACATAGTTCTTTCCAATTCAGAGTGATATCCAGAAACGTTAGCAGATGCACCAGATACAAGTACATCACCTTTTTTAAAAACTGTTTTTTCAATAACTGAATGTGGTATAGCTGACCATTCACCTATTTGCCCCCTATAGCCAGCATGTGCAGGAAGTAAACCTCTTGGGACAAATCCTTCAAGATCGCTCATCATTTTTTGAGATGCTTCTGTACTCGCTTGCAATGCTACTTGGACTTCATTCTTCCCTTCTGCAGTATATTCTTGTAAAAGGTGATGTGCCAAATCCCCATATTTAGCAGAAATTTTTATTAGTCTAAGCTCTTCTTCATCTTTGATTTTTCTCATTTCTGGTATTAGAGCTGAATGAAGTTCAAAGGTAGCTTCTTTTGCAATCAAATCAGTTAATAAAGGTCCTTTGTACCCCCAATAAGCAGAAAATGTTGTGGATTCCATACCCACTTTTTCATCAAGTATTTTATGTTCTCTTAAACTTTTTATGAATAGGTTCGCTGGATGAATCTCATCTGGATATTCAAAATATATTTCTCTACCTACCCAAGGTATTTTCTCGATTAGATGTTCTTGTTCCAATCTGGGTACAAAAAACCAAGGCTCATCTAGTGCAGGTAAAACAAATGCAATTGGACGTTCAGTTGGGATAAAGTGGTATCCAGTTAGATAAAATATGGATATTGGACTAAAGATTAGCATAGAGCCCATTTCATTCATTTCTTGAAAATAGCGTATTTTCTCTATTCGTTTCAAATGATTTTCTTTTAATATAGTATAATTATTCATATTATCTGTCACCTGTTTCTTATGCAAAGCCTATTACTGTACTCGTTGGAAGAGCTTTTCTTAGATTTATAAGATCTGGTTTATATAAAAATGTTGAATGCTTCGGAACGGGTTTTTCTATGAAATCAACCCATGTTCCATCATATTTCTCCAGTACTTTCAGTATCATAAATTGATCAATCAGTTCTCCAGAAATCACATAAGTGCCTTGTCCAAGATCTCTTCTTCTTATAATAAGAAATGGAAGAAAAACTTCATTATGTTTTTCCTCAGGACAAATTTCTAGCAGTTTTTCTATCTCTTTTTCATCAAGATGGAGTTGACTGTTGTCCTTACTCACATAAATATGGTATCCTTTATTTGCTAAGCTTAAAGACACTCTCTTCTTTGGTAAATGAAGATTGATTGCATCGATTTCATGTTTAAGGAAATTACCTAATTTATTATCAAATCCCACCAATTTCACCAATTAGTTACTTGAATGTTTTT
Organism: Candidatus Heimdallarchaeota archaeon; assembly: GCA_019894795.1. Lineage (GTDB taxonomy): Archaea > Asgardarchaeota > Heimdallarchaeia > Heimdallarchaeales > Heimdallarchaeaceae > UBA460. The sequence continues at coordinate 6,236 of JAGXNV010000144.1, forward strand.
TGGGTGAAAATATTTTTTCAATATTACAGAAAATCAAATGAGAACCCACCAAGAAGGGGATAAATAGAGTCAGAATATTGAAAATTATGAAAATAAATACTGCTCCTACTAAGTATAGAAAATACAAATCTACAAAGTTGAATCCAAAGATGAAAACTGCTGCAATTCCAAGGTTGGCTATGATATCAATGAAAATTGCATAGATTAACCAGTAAATAATCCTTTTACGATCAAGAGTGAATTTTCTGATGGATTTACCTAGTATATAGCCAATTATGATGGCAAAGGGTATACCTAAGATCATGGAACTTCCTTTGATGAATAGATTCGCAGCAATATCGGCTGGAATATTAAATAATGATAAAGATAAATTAGGATCTAAAGGCTCAAATGAGGTAAGTGCTACTAAAAAGTTCAACAGATAATGTACTATTGATACAGCTAAGAAGATTAGTGTAAGATAAAGAAATTTCAGACCAGAAGAATATTCTTTTATTATAGCAGGTTCTTCAATTTTAATCTTCTTTTTATCTTTCTTTTCAATAGAAGGTTCTACGTCTGGCAATTTTGGCATTGCTGGTAAATCTGGTGCTTTATCAGAAGGGGTAACAGGAGGTACACCTGGCAGGGATGAAACGCTTGGATCATCTGCATGTTCCTGAATAACTTCAGCATCTACATCAATTTCTGCATCACAAAAGACACATTTCATGGTTCCTTTAATATTCAGATTACCACAGTTAGTACAACGAACAAAATCTTCACTCATTAATATATAAATAAACTAATGAATTAAAAAAGTATCTAAAATTTTTTAGTAATCCACTTTGTGCTTTTTAGCATCTTCTATTAATTGTTGGAAAAGCTTCTCTTGGCTTTTTGGTTGTTTCATTGTATCCTTTAAAGTTGTTAAAAGTTCTTTTTCTTCTTCGGTTAGTTTATCCGGAATGGCATAATGAATAATAATTAAGTAGTCTCCATAGTTCATGCCATACTGTGTTTTTCTTTGAATGCCTTTTCTAGCGAGACGTAACACATTTCCTTCTTGAGTCTTCTTGGGTATTTTTACTTTATCAGGGCCATATGGAGTTGGAACAATTATATCACCACCTAGTACCGCTATTGGATAAGGAATAGAAATTTCAACAATGATATTGTCACCTTGTCGTTTGTAAAATGAATGAGAACCAACTATTAGCCTGAAATAAAGATTCCAAAAGTTCTTGTATAATATTTTTTATACTAGTATAATCACAGGTATTAATG
>JAGXNV010000145.1 GCA_019894795.1 Candidatus Heimdallarchaeota archaeon
CAGTGTGTCTGGTTATTACAGGAAATGGTCTTAAGGATATTAATGCAGTTAAAAGCCTAATTAACACAGAATCTATATCGATTGAGAATTTAGAAAAAAGGTTTGAATGATGAAATTTATTCTTAACCAAGAGACAATGGAAATAGATGAACCTTTAGGTAAACCTACACTTGATTTTATACGTGATTCAGGTTTAAAAGGGAGTAAAGAAGTCTGTCATGAAGGCGATTGCGGAGCATGTATGATTCTTCTTGGAGAATTAAAGGGAGAAGAATTAGTTTATCGTGCTGTAACCTCATGTATACTTCCATTAGGAGAGGTAGAAGCTAAACATGTTGTCACAATAGAAGGAATCAATCAAGAGAAGTTAAGTCCAATCCAACAAGCTCTAGTTGATACAGGTGGTGTGCAATGTGGATATTGTACTCCTGGATTTGTAATCAGTCTTACTGGATTTTTCATGAAAAGCAAACTTGGGAATGAGGATATACTGACTGCTATTGAAGGGAATGTCTGTAGATGTACAGGACATGCTTCAATCATCCGAGCTGCCAAACTTCTTTCAGAAAAATATTCTTCAGTTAAGCAATCAAATCAATCCTGGATAAAATCGCTTATTGATGAGGGCATTCTTCCAGGCTATTTTGAAGGAATTAAGGAGAAACTAAAAGAACTGAAAAAGGCAAAACGACAGACCAAAGGAAGGTTAGTCGCAGGAGGAACTGATCTTTTTGTTCAAAATGAAACAATCGATAATCCTGTATTTTTATCAAACATGGGGTTAGATAAGATTTGGTCAGATAATGACTTCATTCATATTGGAACAATGGCGAATACCGAACAAATTCGCTTGTCTCCTGAGCTCAATATGATACTAGATATTGAAGAACATCTTTCAACTGTATCTTCTTTACCAATTAGAAAACAAGCAACCATCGGTGGCAATATTGCAAATGCATCACCTATAGGTGATCTTACAATCTATTTTCTTGCTCTTAATGCAGATATTAGCATACGCTTAGATGAAGTAAATAGAATAATTAAGCTCAAAGATTTTTACAAAGGATACAAAATTCTCGACTTACAAGAGGGAGAAATACTTGAATGGGTTCGAATCAGAAATGAGAAAAAGCTATTTTCATTTGAGAAAGTAGCTAAAAGAGAACACCTAGATATAGCCAGCGTCAACAGTGCGCTCTCTTTTACATTAATTGATAATAAAATGAAAGAGATTCAGCTGTCAGCAGGTGGGATTGGACCAATTCCTATGATTTTAGAAAAAACTTCAGCACTTTTAGAAAATAAAGAAATATCTTCATCTCTAATCAAGGAAGCCGCAGAAATAGCCTTGACGGAGATAAGTCCAATAGATGACGTTAGAGGATCTGCTAAATACAAGAGTTTACTATTGAGGCAATTAATCTATGCTCACTTCCTCAAACTATTTCCAGCTATGGAGGAATCACTATGAAAAATGACTTAATACCTCCACACACTAGAGGAGAATCAATTTTCGTAGATGATATGCCTGAACCTGAGAAATTATTGCATGCAGTTGTTTTTGCATCTTCAATAGCACATGGAAAAATAGTCAGATTAGATGTTTCAGAAGCTGAGAAATCTGACGGAGTTTGCAGGATACTTATTGCAAAAGACATTCCTGGCGAAAATCAGATAGGAGGAATTATACAAGACGAGGAACTCCTTGCTGATAAAGTGGTAGATTTTATTGGACAACCTGTTGCGCTAATTTTAGCCGAAACTAAAAAAATGGCGAAAGAAGCACGCACTAAAATAAAAGTAGAGTATGAAGAACTGCCTGCAATCTTTGATCCTCGTGAAGCAGCTAAAAAGGGTTCATTTATTGCTCCATCACGCACATTTACTCTTGGTGATGTAGAAGCTGTATGGGATAAATGCGCAACAGTAGTAGAAGGAAAAGCTGATTCAGGAGGTCAAGAACACATATATCTTGAAACACAAAGTTCTCTAGCAATCCCTGGAGAGAGTGGGAGGATTACAATTTATTCCAGCACTCAAGCACCAACCGTTGTTCAAAGGATAACAGCGCGCGTACTTGGTTGTGATATGAATTTAGTTGAAGTTGATGTAAAAAGACTTGGAGGAGCTTTTGGAGGAAAAGAGGATCAAGCCACTCCATGGGCAGCCTTCTGTGCACTTGGTGTTTATCACACTAACCGCCCAGTCAAACTAGTTCTAGGAAGAACTGATGATATGCAAATGACAGGTAAGCGTCACCCTTACTCAACTGACTACAAGATAGGTATCAATGAAGAAGGAAAAATACTTGCATTTACAGCTGATTATTATCAAAATTCTGGTGCAGCGGCAGATCTTTCTACAGCTATTCTTGAACGCACATTGTACCATGCTACAAATGTCTACTATATACCTAATGTTCACATAACGGCTTATCCATGTAAAACCAATCTTGTCCCATTCACAGCTTTCAGAGGGTTTGGGGGACCACAAGGGATGTTTGTAATGGAATGCGCTTTATCTAATGTTTCAGACAGAACAGGTATTCCAATTTCAGTTCTTCAGGAAAAGAATCTACTTGAAGAAGGAGATCAATTTCCTTACGGTATGGTTGTAGAGAAATCTCAAATAAAGAGAAGTTTTGCAAAAGTTGTTTCAGATTCTAAATATGAGGATCTAAAGAGAAAACAGGAAGAGTTTAACTATCAAAATCGACTTACTAAAAAAGGAATAGCAATCATGCCTGTTGCCTTTGGAATTTCATTCACGAACATTATGTTAAATCAAGCTGGCGCTCTTGTTCACATATATACTGATGGAAGCGTTAGCGTTAGCACTGGAGCAGTTGAAATGGGTCAAGGGGTGAATATGAAAATCAAAACAATAGTTGCTCATGCTCTTTCAATTGACATTAAACGCATTCGAATTGAAAGCACTAATACTACGCGAGTTGCTAATACTTCACCAACAGCAGCTAGTAGTGGTTCTGACCTTAATGGTAAAGCTGCAGAAATTGCTTGTTGCAAAATAATTGAAAGATTGAAAACTGTAGCTTCTGATCATTTAGGTGGTGGATTAATAACCATCAAAGATGAGATAATTTGCTCAGATGGAAAGGAAGCTGATATTACTTGGGAGGAACTCATATGGTTAGCTTATACTAAAAGAGTAAATCTCTCAGCTCAAGCACTTTATGCTACACCTAGGATCTATTTCGATAAAACAAAGGAGAAAGGAAAACCATTTTCCTATCATGCTTATGGAACAGCTGTTACTGAAGTAACTGTGGATTGTCTTAGAGGTACATATGTGGTAGATAAGGTCCATATAGTTCATGATGCGGGTAAGAGTTTGAACTATTTAATTGATTTAGGCCAAACAGAAGGTGGTTTATTACAGGGAATTGGTTGGATGACGATGGAAGAGCTACTCTATGATAATGGAAGACTACTTTCTAGTGCACTCGCAACATATAAGGTCCCAGATCTTCATTTTACTCCAAAAATTGAAGTGACCTTCCTTGAAGATGCTGAGAATCCAGAAGCAGTTATGAAATCAAAAGGTATTGGAGAACCTCCTTTCATGTATGGAATTGGAACCTACTTTGCATTGAAAAGCGCGGCTCAAGCATTTCGAAAAGATAAGAAATGGATCTATGAATCGCCATTAACTCCTGAGAGAATCTTACTCTTCCTTCATGAAGTTGATAATTCAGAATAAACCAAAGATAGTGTTAACATGAACGAGGAAATGAATTGGAAAACAGTTCTTACAAAACTTGAAAATGATAAAAAGATTGTACTTGTTGTAATAATCAACCAGACTGGATCTGCACCTAATTCACCTGGTGCAAAGATGTTTGTTATGCCTACTGATGTTATAGGAACTGTAGGTGGAGGAATTTCTGAATATAATTTACTAACTCGTGCCCGTAAGATGCTTGCTGATGGGGTGGATGAAGTTGAAACCGAACATATGGAACACAGTGAAACAGCTGAAGATAGCCGATCAGGGATGATTTGTTCAGGTGCCCAAACATTTGCATTAGTACCTCTTCAGAAAAAAGATATCACGGTCGTTCACGATGTCATAAGAGCTCATGAAGAGGTTCAACCTGGAAAATTAACTATAACAAAAACCGGTCTTTCTTTTGATTTTGGAAATATTTTAGGAGAAGATAACCTTTATTCTGAGAAAGAAGATATTTGGTCATATCAAGAGAATATCGGTGTGCAAGAAAGACTCTTCATAATAGGAGGAGGGCATGTGTCCCTTGCTCTTTCAAAAATTATGGTTACACTCGGCTTTCACATAACAGTTTTCGATGATAGAAATGATTTACCAACCATGAAAAATAATATTCACGCTCACTCTAAAGAAATCATCAAATATGATCAGATAGCTAACCTCATTCCTGAAGGTAAGAATATCTATGTAACAATTATGACTTTTGGACATGCATCAGATGAACTTGTTCTAGAAAGATTAATTTCTAGGAATTACAAATATCTTGGAATGATGGCTAGTATCTCAAAAGCAAAACAAGTTTTAGGAAATCTTGAAAATAAAGGTATTTCAAGAAAGATGCTCGATAAGGTGTATTCCCCAATTGGGATGAAAATTAAAAGCATAACTCCTGAAGAAATAGCAATTAGCATTGCTGCTGAAATAGTTCTTGTTAAAAACGCAAAAAACTAAATAGATGATTATCATTTCTTCGCTTTCATGAAATACCACTGCTTATTGCTTTCTATTATTTCCACATTGAATCCAACTTCTTCAAGCATTTCTTTAATAGAATTTACTGTCTGAATTTTTGATGAAACACCATATCCTGTTCTAACAACAGTTTGATCAGGAAGAATTACCTTAATTTTGACTAAGAATACGCCTTTTTCCTTTGAAATTGATGCGTCCCATATCCAGAATTCTCCTTCATCAGAAATTACTCTATAAATCTCTTTGAATACTTCTTTTTTGACTTTATTTGACATGTACATGATACTGAAAAAAGATGTTGCACTATCAAAATGTCCATCAGAGAAATCAAGATTTTGAGCATCAGCAAGAATCCAATTCGCTTCTGGAGCTTTTTGTTTTGCACCATCTATTTCGCTCTGAAACTTATCTACAGCCGTTACTCGTTCCCTTCCTATTTGAGCGATGATTCCCTCTCCTCCTCCACCTATATCCAGAATAGTTCCTTCAGGAACTGCATCTATTACTATTTTTTGAATTCTTTTTATCACAAGTTGGAATAGAAAAACGATTGTTCTAAGGAATTTTGATTGTTTTACGCTCATAACTTCTTATTGAGAAGTCAAAATAAAAAATCTTTCTCATATAAGGAAAAAATGACTAGCAAGAAGTGCACGAGTATTAGAATTTAGTTTCGAAACAAATATAGTTCAACCAAAGGATGAAAAAAAAAATTAGAAGGAAGGGGATTAGGCTATTTTTTTCCCTTTTTAGGTTTGGCTGTAGATTGAATTTTACTATTAATAAGAGTAATAGTTAACAAGAAAAATATCAATTGCATTCCTAAAACAATTCCAGCAAAGATTAGTAACTCACCAAGTTCGAATGAAGCAAAGATTCCAGTGACTTCAACAAACTCAATATTTGAGACAAGACTTTCTCCGTATTCATTTGTCGCTACTACAGCGTAATAATAGTATCCTGTCGAACTTACAGCATCTGAAAAAGAGGTAGTATTAGTAGTAGAAATTGCTGTCAATCCTGCTATAGAGTAGAATTGAGAAGTTTCTCTGAATATCGAATAATTTGTTGCATCTTGTACTGATGACCAGCTCAAAGGAATATTTCCCATAGAAGCAGGATTTGGATTTATTTTATCTAAGACGGGTTGCATTGGAGTTCCTACGAATTTCTTGTAGAAAAGATCATAATCTGCACCTGAACCTAATAAACTTGTATCAGAATCCATAAAGATCGTATGTACGTGGCCTAAGGAATCAACTGCTAAACTTGGTGTAAAAGAACTAACGGTGTTGTCATATGTAAGAATAGCTAAAGAAGACCAAGTGTGTGTATTTAAATCAAGATGCTTGAATAAAATATTATTACCTGTACCTCCTCCACCAACATCTGTAGTATCTTCCCAAATAACATAAACGGAATTTGTACCATCAACATCAATATACGTACGAAAAGCCGTTCCTGTACTCTCTGTTGAAACAACTTCTGATATTGACCACGAATCAAGTTTGGGATCATAGCTCTTATAGAAAATATCAGCGTCAGTTCCCGCACCTTCATAATCTGAGTAATCGTACCAAACAATGTGAATCATGCCATCTACCCCTTTAGAAAGACAAGGTGATGAAGATGTAGCAGCACTTTCAGAACTAATTAATTTTAGAGGAGACCAAGTTATGAAATCATTGTCCAGTTGTCGATAAAAAACATCTTGGTCGACGCCTGAGCCTAGAATATTTGAAGGATCATTCCAAGCTATTATTACATTTTCTTGGGAATCAAGTTGTATATCTGGACTAAATGCACTTTGTGTACTTAAATCTGTAACTATTCTTGCTGCTGACCATATCCCTGCTGCAGATCTATGTTTGTAAAAAATGTCTTGGTCTCCATCAGCGAGTGTGTAATCTGCAAAATCTTCCCAAACTACATGCGCTACACCATTTGAATCAGCTACTATCGCTAAATAAGTAGATGTACTGTCACTTTCTATCGAAACAAGTTCAGTAGAGCCCCAACCAGAAGAAGTTTTTTCCCTATAACAGATATCTCTATCAGTACCTGATCCCAAGATATCAGCTGATTCAAGCCAAACAACATGTACAGTGCCCGTTGAATCAACTGCAATATCAGGATTTTCAGAATAACTTGAACCATCAGATGAAACAAGTTCTAGTTCAGACCAGCTCTTTGTCACATAATCAAATTTCTTATAAAACACATCTCTGTCTAGTCCTGCACTTAAAATATCTTCATCTGAGGAGGTTACTATGTGTATATTATTACTGTTATCAACTGCGATTCTAGAAAAATAATTATTTGTATCGAATTCAGCAGAAAGTAGTTCTAATGGTTCCCACCACCATGAAGATAAATCTTTATCATTTACGGATTGCTCTGTTATATCCTCATAAACCATTGAGTTTGTTATTGAAGAAATAGGAATTATCATCAGTAACATTACCATAAAAATAGAAGCATTTCTTTTCACTTTCAATAAAGTTCACTAAATACCACACTGGCATTCTTAATCTATAAATATTCTGCAACAACTTACATCTTGGAGGAAGAGTCCTTAGAGATTGTAAGATTCTGTTTCTAAATGGTTTCCAACAAATGTTTAAATAAAACTCATAGGGGAAAGGAATATATGAAAAAGAGAATTTTGAAGGTAGCACCTGATTATTTACCTTTATCTATGCTTGATTTTATTAAGCACTTTTTTTATATATTTACATTACAAAAACATACTCTCAGGATAAACCATAATGATTGTACAC
>JAGXNV010000146.1 GCA_019894795.1 Candidatus Heimdallarchaeota archaeon
AGAGAAGTATTATGCTCTTGTGAATCAAGATTATATAAAGCTAAACGTATTTTTCCATTTTTCATTCGCATAGAAGATATTCTAATCCAAGGATTATTTACTTTAATTATAGGTTTCGTAAGGTTCTCACTCATTTCTGACTTTTCTGTTATCAATGAAATTGGTTCAAGTGTAGAAATTTCAGCGAAATTTGATGAAGAATAGATAGGTTCATCTTTAGAGTGGAAGAGCAAACTGTATTCATACTCAAAATTGGTGTTCATCTCCTGAGCTCCAGGGGTTTCTAGAAAAGGCCCTGCATGAATAGGTCTCTCTGGAAAGTCAGATCGCGATAAATATCCTATTGAACGAACAAGAGTTAAAGCAAGTTTCTTCCCTTTTACAACTTCAATTTCCGGTAAACCTTTGTTGGATAATGTTAACGCTGATTTTCCCTTAGTATCTTCTAACCTAATGAAGCGTTTTTGTGCTTGAATACCTGAAGCTGCTTCAACATAACTATCATCTCCGATGGGTTCGGTTTTTCTTTCAATAACACCGAAATGTGTTGAAGTAAACGATTGAAGATTATAGAAAGGAGTCTCAAAACATATTCTCAATCTGTGATCTTTAGCAAGATTTGTGATATGTGTTCTGATATCTAAACGTGCAGATTCTCTAAAAAATCGAAAATATGTAATAATTGGCAATAGTACTTCGCCTTGTCTACCATCTCTTTTCTTGTTCAGCTCTGCCTTAATTTTTAATGACATAATTTGTTTGATTTCATAAATGAGAGGTCCCTTGGATATAACTTTTCTTTTTATTTTCGTAGGTTTAGCATATTCAGGTAATACTCTTCCAAAAGTATATTCGTCCCCTCTGTCTCCATAATCTTCAAAGGTGTGTTGATTATCATAGAGAGTGTTTTGTTTCTTATCAAATAAGGAAAATGAGCCATCGTTTTTGAACTCAAGCTTATAGAAATCATTTTCTACCTGATTCTTTGTGAAATTGAATTCAGTTTCAAAACTTTTTGTCTCTCTTTTCTCCTTAATTTGAAACTTTGAAAAACTAAAAGGTTCTAAAGGCAGCAAAGCTCCATAAGTCTGCTTAGTTCCTCTGGTTGCTTTGATATGATATTTCTTGTATTTCTTACTATCAAGAAGTTCTACTACATGTTTCTTCATTTCAGAAACATCAAACTCCCCTACTGGTTCCTTACCCATAATTAGTCTAATGTCACATATATTCGGATCTTCACAACCTAGTATATGCGCTTCATTCAAATAATCGTCAATAAGCTTTCGTCCTGGAAGCATCTTCAATCCAGAACGTAGCATTATGGGACTCATAGATTCCTCAAAAATAATATCCTCTGAAGAACTAAGAGGTTGGATCTCAAACTCATCACCATTTTCAGAAGCTACGCATTGAACTTGTAGACTGGATGGAACTGTAAACTTACTCAATAATGGTGTATTGGAACTATTAGTAGGATTAAAAATAAATAAATCACTATTTGAAGCAGTTATGTTGCTAGTTTCAAGTTTCTTAAAGCTGTTTTGTATTGTGCCTTCAGCTAAACTTTCCGCCCAGTAAAATCTCGATTTCATTTCCGCGTGGACTTGATCAATGCTACATCCACAGATTGAGTCATGCGGATGATTCTTTAATAACCATTTCCAAGCTAAGTTGAGGAAGCTTTCAGGATAGCAAATTTCTGCATTTAAACTTAATAGAGTAGCAATGGGTTCAGCATAATTCACAAGGAGATCCTCTATTTTTTGATTCCATTGTTTTATCCATATACGAGCAGAATATGTATCTTGAAGAAGAGGAGCTGTAGCAGAAGATCTAAACTCTCCTGAAAATTCTGGAGGGTGATAGTTTTTCTTTTTAATTTCACCTATCAAACTTTCAACATAATGATCTAGGAGACCTAATTTTACATCTATCTCTTCTTCTGTATAATACTTAATAGTGTTTATTAACCTTGGATTGGGAAATTGATGATCTGTTCCATTCATCAGAAGATAAACAGGAATGGGTGAGAATTGAGATAATTCATCGATGATGTTTCTTATTTCTCCTTTAAAAGTTGAAGGATCACCTGATAAAGAAGCTGCATTCCCATACCCATGAGGCATATAGATGGAAAATATTGACGAATGGGAGTTTATGTGACTCTTCCATTTGAATGGTACTGTTACAACTTCTTTACCTACACCTCTCCATAAAACCACCGCTTTAAAATCCGTTAAATCTGTTAATAATTGCGGAATTGCTCTAGAATGTCCGAACTGATCAGGTAAATAAGCAATATCCATTAATGGAATATTGTAACTCTTTGCTAGATCAAAACTTATTTCTAGATTACGAATTAAGCTTTCTCCTCCAACTAACCATTCATCAGGTAGCAAATACCAAGGTCCAGCAGCAATTCGTCCTTTTCGAATTAAGTTAAGCAATTCTTCTTTGTTTTCAGGTCGAATCTCGAAGTAATCTTCTAGAACAATTGTTTGACCATCAAGCATAAAATAATAATCTTGTTTTTCCATAATTTTAAGAAGATTATCAATCAAGTCTACTAATTTAAATCTAAATGTTTGAAAAGGTAAATACCATTCCCTATCCCAATGTGTGTGGGGAACAATTATAATTTTTTCATCCTGCATGAAAACTTTCCTCTGTAATAATTGAATGTTGATAATTAGAGGAAATTATTCTACTTGATTAAATTTTCGTAGAGAAGAATCATGATTGGATTAATTGTTTAGCGTTCTCAATTAGTTTAGGAGCTGTTGCTGCTCCAATACCATTTATTTTCACTAGTTCTTCAACTGATGCATTTGCTAAATCTTCAGCTGTTTTAATCCCAGCTTCAGCTAAAACTAATGCTTTTTTTCCGAGACCTTTTACTTGATCAACCAGTATAGATTTCTTACTCATCATCTGAGGTTCTTTTTGACTTAAAATTCCTTTAAGAATAGTCAGATGGGAAGTTCTGAGTTCTTTTTCATTTTTCTTTAAATTTTTTATAGTTTTAAGAATCTCTTGACTTCGTTCTACCATTTGCAGAAATTCTTTTGTATCTTTGGCAATAACATCTTCTAACATGCCAAGACCCTTTACTGACTCCATGAATGTGATGGTGGAATCAACTACCAATAAAGGATTATTTAGTTCCATACTTTTTCTAAAAGCGAATTTGGAAAGCATTAGACTTTTATCAAAATTACCATGTTTGTTTAGGATATGACTGTTTAGAAGCATGCAAGCCAACTTCTCATCTTCATTTAATTCAACATCATTCTCTATCATATTCAGTTCATGCATTGCTTTCTCTAAATCACCCTTTTCCATTAAAGCTTCGATCTGTATCAAACCCTTCAAATAGCTTCCAAACATTGTTTTACCTCTGTTTTTTTCGTTAATTATTCAACAAGTGACATATGTACTGAATATAGGTATGTAATCTAAAAAATAATAAGGTTTCTATATTTATTTGTTCGATACTAGTAAAGTTTCTACACACCTTTCAATATAATGACCACGCATTAATTCATAGTAAAATAATAACTTTCATTTAATGGTTCCATCAATTTAACCACCTGATTCATTTGGCTATTTCTTTATATCTATCAGTAAGATTAATAATAGAATATTTCATCACATGAGTAAGCAATGATAAGATTATAAGTGCTTCAAAAACAATGAATGTGATATAAATGCAACAAGTAAAAGGTTTACAACCAATCTATAAATATACCAATCTAGTATTCTTGAGCGCGTTTCTACTGATAACTGGAGGGATACTAAATGCAATAGACAAATATATGTATGGTTGGTCGTACCAAATAGAATATTTGGGTTATGTAATTTTCGGTTTAGTTACAGTAAGTCTAATTCCTTTAGCCATTTCTATTAGAGAAATTACTGATATCTATTTTGTTGACCATATAACTAAACATGGGAGAGAAACATCGCAATGGTTTTGGATATATGGAGCATCCGTCGCAATCAATTTTGTAGCACTAGGATGGCCTTTAGTTGCACCTTTTGTAAGTTTAATCATAATCATAGGAAGAGTGGTAGGTTTCTATAAATTAAACAAACTGATGCTGAGAATTAAGAAACTATTTGATATTAAGATAGGAAGCTTCGTCTATGTGCTATTTGGTTTTTATTCAATCATTATTTCACTATTTACTTCTATAGCTTCTTGGGCAGAAGATCTAAATGCCACAGTTTTTCTTTTTACTTTTAATGGATTGATAGAGACATTATTGATTGTTGCTGTTGCAATTAAATTGACTATAGACTTTGTTAGAATTCAAAAATTCATCTTGTCAGAAGATATTAAACCTTACTTCGCGAAAAGTTCACTTTTTGTGAAAGATAGAAAAGATCACATGCAACTATCTGATACAAAGGACCATATTCAATCCAGAGTGAAAATTGCCCAACTCCAAGAAAAAACAAGAGGAAAACAAGTAGAATTTACCCCTAAGAAAGAAATAATGCCAACTCCTGTGATAAAGAAGAAAGAAGTTATACCTGTAGACGATCAATACATAGAATGCCCATATTGTAGCGAAAGGACTGACAGAAATATAAAATTGTGCACAAATTGTGGTGTAGTTTTCTCGAAAAAACAGTTCAAAGAATTTAGAAAAACGAAAAGTTCAGAGATAACTGATATTACAATTAGAAGTAAGAGAATTCTCTCAATTAAAAAAGAGAGAATTTTACAGCAGATAGTTATTGCAATTTTCCTCATCGCTTTTGTAACATATTCATTTTTAGGTAGTAATAACAATTTAGCACTTATAACATATTCATACATCGTCATTGCGATATTTGTTACATACCTTATTGTGAATTACATTGTGCTGTTTCTAGTTGGAGGCGGGTTTGCAATTCTAACCGCAATAACTGATATCCTGTTTATGTTTGTTATGTTACCTATCTTATCTGCAATATTCACATTCTTTGCACTCAATTCTATTGTAAATACTCTATCTACTGGTATAACAGATTCCTTATATCAAGGTTTAATGATTGGACTTACGATAGGCCTGTCATTCTTCTTAATTTATTTGATTCTTAGATTCAGATTAAGAAGCTCAAACATGAATCTGCGAGAATATTTACATTTCAGATTTGATTTCAAAGCTAGAGCTGAAGAATTGAATGTTGAAAAGAAAAGAGTAGAGAAGAAGCGAGCCAATTTTGACAATCTAGATAGGATAGAAGCAAATATGGCAAGACAAAGAGAAGCAAGTGTTATGGATTACAAAGATTTTGACTACAAGGAAAGGTTGAAAGATTTAGGTAGCCCTCTAGAAGATGCTCTAGAACAAGACAACATAGAAGTAGATGAATCAGAAGAGAATTAATAATTGTTTCAAAGATAAAATTATAAGCAACCTATTGGAATGCTAAAAAATGCCTCGTTTTCTGCTACCAAAAAAGGATGAGTATTTCTCAGCTTACTCACATGTAGTAGGTTTATTCTTTTCAATTATAGGAGCAATTTTCTTGCTTATCAAAACTGTCAATGCGCTTGAGAATCTAGGTGTAATAATTATTTATTGTATTGTTTTGTGCTTACTTTTTGCAGCAAGTGCACTCTATCATACAATAAAGAGAAAAGAAAAAGAAGATTCAGTTTGGAGGAAGATAGATCATATAGCAATATACTATATGATTGCAGGAACATACACACCACTTGTATACATTTATCTTGAATCTCCTTGGAAGTGGATTATTATTGGATTACAATGGGGGTTTGCATTAGTTGGAACAATCTTAAAATTATTTGTTACAAGCCTTCCTAGATGGCCAGATGCGATTATATATCTGATTATGGGATGGATGATAATCATACAAATAAAACAGCTGTTTATTCTACTTCCAATGGAATCATTTATTGTATTATTCGTTGGGGGATTGTCTTACACAATTGGAGCTGTATTTTTTGCAATAAATAAACAAAAACCATTTCCAGGAAAATTTGTTTTTCATGATATTTTCCATGTACTCATAATAATAGGGGCGGCTTGTCACTATTTTAATATCTATGTAGCAGTTTGAAATTTAACCTGTGAATTAATCAGATTTTCATGAATAATAGTTAATTACATTATATTGCGGATTATTCAACTAGGAGTTTGCAAACAGATAAATTCCACTGAGACAATATATAAATACAAGCTCTGTGGGGAACGTCTTGAGTTTCAAGTCAAATGTAAGACAAAAAGTGGAGTATCAGTGTAATAATTGCAGTAAAGTGAGGATTTTATTCATTTCACCTGCTCTACAGAGCGAACAAGTAGCTGCTACAGGATATCAAGAATATATAGATGTACATTACTGCAAAGAAGAGTATCTTAATGCTATCAAATTGTTCGTTGACAGTCATTACAATGTTAGGTCTCAAGTTACAGTTAAAACCTCAAAAAATGAAAAAGAAGCAGAAATCAAAGAATTACAAGGATTTTCCATACCAATACCTAAAGCTTCAAGTTTTCTGCAATATTCTATCAAATCAACAAATGATTTTGGATCTTACAACCTCAAATCATTAGTGATAAAAGATAAATTTAGACAAACTGATTATCATATAAAGGGCGAGGAGGAAGGGGAAAAAATAGAATCTTTCTCATCTTTGGAGTTTATACAGATAGAAGCGAATGTTTCAAGCGAATTAGAAACTGAACAAGTCAAGAGATGGTTATTAAGTTTAGCTAATTCACTAGAAACACTTGTAGTTTTGGATGAAGAGCTTCTCAAATATCTAGGAACACATTTAGATCACATAATCGCTGACATACCGTCACATCAAGTCATGCTCGAATTAGACATTCTCCTGAATTCAACTATTGCAATACCTCACTCTAGTCAAGCGCATTTAGACATCTTTGAAACACACAGAATCTATATTTTTCCCGAATTATCTGCAATGGGTTATAGAATATACAAACTTCTACTGAATACTTGCTTAACAAACGAACACAAAACATTGATGCAGATTTACAATGAGATAAAGAAAGAAATGGTACAAGTACAAGCATTTCCTTTCTTTTTATCAGTCATTAGCACACTTGTAACTTTTGGGTTCATCAATCTAGAAAAACTTGAATTCCTTACTGTATAACTCCAAATTTTTGCAGAAAACTTACTCGAAGAGTAAATTTTTTGTCCTCCTTTTAAACTTTTTACCGACAATATATATATGGAGACGTTTTATTGATATTTAGACTTCATAATCATATATTGAGAGTGGAAGATTGAGTAATAACCAAACACCAAATAATGACGCATGGAAAGCATTACAAGATATTACAAAGAAAGAGAAAGAAGAAGCTGTCAAAAAATACTCCAAAATATCAGAATTGATCACCGAGTTTGGGGAAGAAATATCTAAAGATAAAGTTCTCACATACTTAGGCTTCAAATCTATAGATGAAATGATTGATTGGGAATTAGATTGGTTGCCTAGAAA
>JAGXNV010000147.1 GCA_019894795.1 Candidatus Heimdallarchaeota archaeon
GATTATATCGGTTCTTTTGAAGTTGGAAAATATGCTGATTTAATCGTACTCAACAAAGATCCTCTTACAATTCATGAGGACGAACTTAGGACGATCTCAGTTATGCTTACCATGGTTGGTGGGAAAACTGAATATCAATGGCCAACTCATATTTATCCAGATCCAAGTGAAACTACTCAGACAAATCTCTCTCTCTTCATTACACTTCTTGCAATCAGTTGTTTAGTAATAGTAAGAAAACTAAAGAAAAATAACTTCAAATTATATTATTGATGATGTTAGTATTGTACTTTTGGCACTTTCAAGTCTGCTAATCATAGGTAGATTGAAAAAGAAAAAAATAAGCCTTTATTTTTTTTTATGATGAAAAACCAATTAACCATTAACAAACTTTTAAAAGAGTATTCTTCTTTTCAATTTATCTTTAATCGGGGAAAGTGTATGAACAAAAACGAAAAATCAAAAACAAAGAATCCTTATGTAAAATGGTTCTTTATTCATGTATTGAATCATAAAATTCTTTTCACATTAAATTTCATAGGGATTGTTGCAGTAACCTACACTCGGACGATTATACCAATTCGCATTGGTGCTATTACTGATTCCATTGTACTCAAACAAGTTTCTCAGAATCTCTTAGTTACAATGTCAATTCTACTAGGTTTTTACTTCCTCAGAAATATAGTTGAATATATTACTTGGATGATTGGGCATCAATTGGGCTCTAAAACTGAACAGTCTATGCGAAGGGAATTCTTCCAAAATGTTCAGAATAAACCACTAAGTTTTCATGATAGCACCAAAACAGGAGATTTACAAGCTTTAGCTACAAACGACTTACGTGTAGTTAATACATTAATAGCACACGGTTCATTCTACATTTATCCCTTTGTACAAACAATTGTTACGCTTATACAAATTCAAACATTTAATTATTGGATGGCATTACTTACAGTGCCCTTTTTGGGGTTGTATGTCTTTTTTGTACTGCGCTATCGCAAGCATTTGCTTCCTTATTCAAAAGATTCTTTAAGAAAGCACGCAGATGTTACGGTGGCTTTGCAAGAGAGTTTGAATAGTGTACAAGTGACCAAAGCCTTTTACGCGGAAGCTGTTGAATATAGAAAGTTTAGAAAAACTGTACAAGCATTCAGAAATAATAGATTAGGTGAAATAAGGATTCAAGCTCGCTTTTATCCCTTATTGACTCTTTACGCTGCTATTGGAGTTTCATTAGTATTTGGTGCTATTTTAATTAGATATGATTTGATGACAGTAGGTCATTTAACAGCTGTGCTTCTTTTATTAATCGCTCTCATTAATCCTACCCAGATGATTTTTTGGGCTACAAGAGATATGATCAGAGGATTTGGTGCAAGTGAGAGGTTGTTTTCCACTATCTCAACAGGTGAAGTAGAACTATTACCTGAAAAAAGAACTGATTATTCAAACGTCTTCAAAGGTACAATTGAATTTCAAAATGTTTCATTCACGTATCCCAATGATAATCCCAAGACCCCACTAGTTTTAAAGAATTTGACCTTTAAAATTAAAGCTAATCAACGAGTAGCTTTAGTAGGTCCAACTGGCTGTGGGAAAACAACTCTAGCTAAGCTTTTGTTACGGTTATACGATCCTAAGGAGGGGACTATTCTACTAGATGGAAAACCAATTCAAGAATATCCCTTAGAAATGGTTCGACAACAAGTATCCTTAGTTGAGCAGGATATTTATTTGTTCTCTCAAACTATCGAAGAGAACATCAAATTTGGTTTCCCTGAAGCATCAAAAGAGAAGATTATTGAAGTAACTAAGTTAGCACATGCTCATGATTTTATATCCAAATTTGACAAAGGTTATGATACTGTCGTTGGGGAACGAGGGATGACCCTATCAGGAGGAGAGAAACAACGAGTTGCAATAGCTCGTGCTTTCCTTACTGATCCCGATGTATTAATTCTAGATGATTCGATGAGCTCAATTGATAGTGAAACTGAGGAAAACATAGCTAAAGCAATTAAAAATATCTTGAAAGATCGTACTACTCTGATAATTACTCACCGTTTACATACTATTCGAACCTCAGATTTGATCTTAGTAATGAAGAATGGGGAAATAGTAGCTCAAGGAGAGCATGAAGAATTGTTAATGAGTTCAATGGATTATAGGAAAGTCTTCGGATTGCATTTAGGAGATGGAAAAATCTCACAGGAGGTAAACTAAATGGGGCTATTTAGTAGTTCTATGAGAGAAAAGCAGGAACGTAGCTATAGTGATAGGGAATTATTCAAAAGGTATTTCAAACGACTAGCCCCTTTCAAAAAGAATATTGTTTTAATTGCTTTGTTCATGGTTATTCAAGCAATCGCAGCAGTGATTGCACCTCTATTAGTTCGTTTTGTTACTGATGAATTGATTCCAGCAGATCGTAGTTTTGTGTTGGAATTTCTTGAATCTTCAGGTTTTCAGTTGATACTAGCAAAACCACGTTATGTATTGGCCATAATTGTAGCTTCAGGTTTTCTATTCTTGTATTTATGCAATTGGGGTGCATTCGCATTGCAGCAAGTACAATCTGGAAAATATGTTCCATTTTTCTTAGAAGATATGCGACTTGATTTGTTTTCCAAACTACAAGAGCAAGACATGACTTTCTTTGATGAGCATATGAGTGGTAAACTTAACAGCATTGTTGTAAACGATACTTTAGACTTCAGTGAAACAGCTATACTCATTAGTAATACCGTTGGTAGTTTAGTCATCAGTCTTGGAATACTAGGTATTCTGTTTTACTTTAACTACATTCTTGCTTTAATTACATTAGTAGCTATACCTGTTTTATTCCTATTAATGTATGTTCTCCGTAATCTTGCTAAACGAGTTAGCAAATCTTATCGAGAAGCTATTAGTGGCGTAAATTCCGCCATGGTTGAAGCTATTGAGGGTATTCAAGTTTCCAAAAGCTTTGGTCAAGAGCTTAATATTGCTAGTCAATTTGAAGACATCAACGAGAACTATTTCCGGTCGTGGATGCGTTTGACCGCTACTACTCATTTCTGGAGACCATTGCTTAATACGATAACAGCTGTTATCCTCTGTCTTGTGCTGTATTTTGGAGTGAACATGGGCATATCAGCTGGAACAATGGTAATGTTTGTATTGTATCTTGAAAGTTTCTTCAATCCTGTGATGCAGTTAGCGAGATTCTTCCCAGAATTAAGTGCTGGAATGGCTGCCTTTGAACGTGTTTTAAGCATATTCGATAGTAAACCAACCGTTCAGCAGAATTCTGATGCTCAACCCTTAGTAGAAATTAAAGGTAAAATTCAGTTTGAACATGTTAGTTTTTGGTACAATCAAGATAATGTCATTTTTGAAGATCTCAATTTGACTATTCACAAAGGAGAGAAACTTGCTATAGTTGGCCATACGGGGGCCGGTAAGACTTCTTTGGTTTCCTTACTCTCTCGTTACTATGAATATCAAGGTGGAGACATCTTAATCGACGGACAGAGTATACGAAATTATACGTTAGAATCATACAGAAAACAACTTGGTAAGGTAGAGCAGGACGTTTATCTATTCCCTGGTTCAATTAAAGAGAATATCAAATATGGACGAGAAAATGTTACAGATGATGATATCTGGCGTGTATTGGAAATAGTACAAGCTAGTGAATTTGTTCATAGACTACCTGATGGAATAGAAACAATAATTGGTGATCGAGGAAGGGATCTTTCTGTAGGTCAAAGGCAGCTAATCAGCTTTGCACGCGCTATTCTCTTAGAACCCAAGATTCTCATTTTAGATGAAGCTACTTCGAGTGTAGATGCATATACAGAAGCGATGATTCAAGAAGCTTTAGAGAAAATACTTGAAGACAGAACAGCTATTATTGTTGCACATCGATTGAGTACTATTGTAAATGCTGATCGTATAATTGTAATGGAAAATGGTGATATTGTTGAAGAAGGAACGCATGAGGAACTTCTATCTCAACAAGGAAAATATGCTTCACTCTATAATCAATATTACGTTCATCAAAGTCTGGAATGGCAAGAAAAAACTATTTCCTAATTAACGATTAAGCTGCTCTAAAAACCCGCATTACTTAATAATTGCATTCATTAGTTAGCAAGCTTAATGATGTACTTGAATAATAATAAGAGAAACTAATTCGCCTACAATGAAATCCGTTTAGGGTCTCTCTTTTTTCTTAAAATAGAAACCAGCATACTAAAAAATATAATAGAACATATTGGTAGAGCAATTACTATTCCGTACAAAAATTCTTCCAAACCTCCAAATTCGTTAGGCAAAGCCCACCAGGATTGAACATACCACTTAGAAAGAATTAGCTGTTCAAATACATTGAACACTGCATTTTTTTCAGTGTCACTTAAACAATCAGTCAAATGTATATTAAGGTCTGCTTGTCCTACGATCCATGCTAGACTATAGTCTATTGGTTCCGATAAATTACATAGTGGATATTCTAGAAGATGGTCATAAGTATATATATTATATACGTAACCCACGCTTATATTTTCTATTCCTGAAATTACCTTTGTTAGACTAATAACTTCATTTCTTAAAATCTCCTGGAAAACTTTATTAGTTGTCCAATTATTTCCATCATTTTCAAACATCGTCGCTAGAATAGATCCATTATATGCTAAAGAGACATCTCCTTCATAATCTGTTGGATGATTAAAGAAACTTACTGTGATGCTGCTACAACATAAATCGGTATATGTAACATATCTAGATTCACTTTCTTCAACTAATGGTGTGAAATAAAAAGTTCCTTCTACATACCACCATTTTTCTAAATTGTTCTGTACAATGCTATTAATCTCCTTTAGAAATTTTTTCTGGGTATACCTAATATTCTCGAGCACCAATTCAACTTTTCCTGGATTAAAAGAATTATTATAATCAGAAACAGTTATTCCTTGCAATCCCTCAATCTGGGATGCTAAATCTTTCAAGTCTTTTTCGATAATTTTTTTAATCTCTGTATTATCTTCAAACTCACCTGATGTTTGATTTTCTTGCAGTAACTGAGCAATTACATCTTCTTTTGTTTCTCCATTTAAATTGAAAGAGATCATAGATGCGATTGTTCGAGGCTTTCCTGGTGGTAATAGTATAAGAGTTGGAACCAGAATGCATGTGATCATTATAGCTACTTTAAGACACAATCCCCAGTTTTTCACCAACCAATTTATAGTAGTGTTTGATTTTGATATCTTGGCACACATATGTTTAATGTATCAATAATGCGATATATAAACCTTTTCGCTATTTTGTTGAATTAGAATACAATTTCGTAAAAATTCACTATAAACATTTCCACTCGAAGTAAACCCTGCTCCACTGGAACTAAAGGTACGACCAACTAATAATGTCTCTGTAATAAGAAGATACCTTTTTGTTTTTCTCTTTGCAAAACAATGAAAATAATTTAAAATCAGAAAACTTGGTCAATATAAGCATGCTCTATAGAGAAAACTTTGAATCTTATGATTGATACCTTCGATTTACCCTAATTTATTGTTATAAGAAAAAAATTAGGTTTCATTTCTTATTATCATCATTGAACCAGCTAATACTGCTATAGCATCAAACATCATTGTCATTACATTATCAAAGAAATTGTACGTTAACCTTAGTTCTATAGATGATGGATATGGTGTACTAAAGAATAAAACATCAACTGCTTGAAAAGCGTAAATTAGTGTAAAGACACCATACAACAACAGTGCACAACTAAGTATCTTTAGTATTCTCTTATCATAACTATCATACACAAGCTTCCACAAACAAATCAAAGGTATAATGAAACCAACAGTATATGCTATTCCTAAAATGAATATTGTAATTAGCAGCGGTTTATTTGAAAAAATTGCATAAGGATCTGCAACTATGAAACAAGCATATAAAACTATATTTGATATTTGTATCACTAGTGAAACAATTGAAGAGTAAAATCCGACTTTTAACACCTTCTTATCATCGTTCTTCATATTAATTGCAAAATATGCTACAAGAAAACAAACAATTATTAGGTTTAGCAAAAAGAACGATGAAGTTTTTGTAATCTCATAATATTTTTCATATTCATCAACAGTTACTTTTCCACTAAAATATGCGTTAAGTGAAATTGTCCACTCTATGTTCCTCATAATTATTAACATCAAAGTTGATAATACTAACGTTATACCAACTGTTCGTAGAGACAATTTAGTTCCTTCCATGAATTAATACTTAGTATATATTCCTCTTAAATATTCCTACGAAATTTAGCTCATTTTCAATGCTAATCAGAAGAGCCATTGAGGTTTGATTTTAGAAGAATATGCTAAATACAATGCTATAGAAAAGTGCAGAATTTATGCTAGTGAATTTGATCATACTATTTATCCTAAGAATTTTGAATTAATGGGTCATCCTGATGGAACATTAGGAGACATAGATGGTGATCCTAGAATTACTGTTTTTCTTGTTGAAGGAGTTGGAAGTTATTATTTGCAGCATAATGAACTTCCTTTTACTACCTATTCCAATAACCGTGAAATGGTTTTTGTAAACTCAAATATGGAGCTCTACAATACCATTGAAGTTATTTGTCATGAAACTAATCATTTATTTCTTTTCAACTATGATCTGAATGAAGGACGCTATTTTATTGAAGGTTTAGCAGAATTTTCAACTTATTATGTTGGTTACAGAAACAATTATTCTTTTGTTCAATGGTCAGAGGTTAGTTTGAATAGTACACACACCTCGTATTTCTTTTCACACTATCCAGATGCGTCCATGCTCTTCTTTGATGAAACTTATCATTCATCTGCCAGCTATGGTGCGAGTTATATGTTTCTACTATATGTTTCAGAGAAGTATGGAATGAATATAATCTCAGAACTGGTACCAATTGATGAACTTGATGGACCTGAAGCTCTTGAGTATGTTCTTTCAAGTAATGGGTATAACATCTCATTCAATGAAGTTTTTCTAAATTTCATTACAGCTTCAACAATCGATCAACTTGGTATTTATGATGATCTTTATGGTTTTGTGAATACAGAGTTTCAGATATATGAGCGCAGATATATCCGAAGTTTCCCTAGTAATTCGATAGATACTTTGTACAGATATTATGGCACAAATGTCCAAGAATTAGTAGAACCTCTTGACGAATTTACTTTACAAATAGAGACTCCAGCTTCTCCGCAATCTTTAGGATTATCTGCAGTTATTTTTGATGAGAATGGCTATAATATCTCGCAAACCATCTTAACCGGAACAGGTAATACTACATATCTTTATTTTACAGGAGAAAATATTGAATCTGTATATATTATTACTAGTATGATTAAAGAGGGAACTCCTAATTCAATTAGAGAATGGATGCCGAGTCC
>JAGXNV010000014.1 GCA_019894795.1 Candidatus Heimdallarchaeota archaeon
AATTTCTTCTTGTTGAAAATATCTTTGTGTATGGCTAATGATGTATCTATAGAACCACCAGCAACACCATGGTCTTTTCCTGAAGATTCCACTGTTACTCCGAGGAAATCTTGTCTCGCTGCCCAATCCAATCTCCATTTTATCTTCCACAGTGTATCTCCTAAAATTATGGATGATTTTTGTCCGCAACCCCTTTTCTCTTTTTGACATAACAAGTCAACTTTGATTTTTTTATCGATAAACTCATAATTGACTATTTTTGGAGATGCTAGATTCTTACATTCTGGACACTGAATAAGAAAGAAATCTTCCATTCTTGATCCTGTTATTCTTTCAGTTAATTCGAACATTTCTTCCTTTTTCTCAAGAAACAGTTTCGCATACTTATCATAGCTTCCTTCTAAATACAATTTTGATGTATGGATTGGCTCAGGATTGACATCAAAATCATTCATAATAGCTAAGGCATTAGCAATGAAGTGATCTGCGTAGGAGTCATGACAACCCAATGGGTCCGGTACTTTGTTGATTGCATGTCCTAGATATGGCGATAACAATTTTCCATAATCCTTCTTGAAGAATGCTGGTATTTTATCAAATGGATCTACATCATCTATGTTAAGTATGTATTTAGAATCTGCTCCTAAGTTGATTAATTCTCTATGAATAGCTCTGCAAGTTACAGCTTCTTTGAAGTTTCCTACATGATAGAATCCAGATGGTGCCCAACCTGTAGCAACCACTTGTTTATTTCCAAATCTTTCAATAGCTTCTTCACTTACAACTGTTGCCCAGTGTTTGAAAGCATACTCTTCATTTTCCTCGGCTTGGGTCATTATCGTATTTTTTCCCTTCTTTAACTTAAGAATTATGGTTTACGACTATAAATAGAAATGAGAATAGCTTTTAATTCAATCTTGAATAAAGCTTCTCAACGCTTTTTACCCATTCAACATATTTATCTGGTGTTTCAGGGTAATTACCGCACAATTGCGCAAGATTCTTACTTATGTCTATTGTTCTTTTTATTAGAATAAGTAAATGGATTCTAGGCATACAGCGCACTGCTCTATTAATGAGCGAACAAATTGAATTTTTCTTCAAAATCCCTTCTGAAGTTAGATCTGATTGCTTGATTACTTTTCTCTTTAAGAGAAATTCTAAATTACTTGCTCCCAACTTCTCCAGAACCATTGCCAGAATCCTGCTACGAGCATGTTCTGAACCAAAATTGGAAAATATTAATCGATTATATCCCCAGAGTTCTTCTGTAGAATATCGGTTTTTATCTATAGCATCCTTTGCTACTTGACCAGCGTAACACCCTGCTAGCAGAGCAGGTCCATGTCCTTCTGCAGTTAATGGATCAGCATGAAAAGCTGCATCACCCGCAATCAGAAGTCCTGGTGCCACAGCATTCCAGAGTGGAGGCTGTATTGGGACACTTCCACCTCTCCCATCTAGAACAATGTACTTCTCCCTTTGATAGTATTTTTCCATTGCAGAAAAATAGACTTCTTTAACACTCTTATCCTTATTTTTTCCATCTTTTATGAAGCCTGTTCCACAATTAAGTTTTTTCTCTCCATCAGCAAAAAACCAAATGTATCCAGGCTCGGGTATATCTTTCTCATACTTGAGAACAATCTTTCCATCTAGATTGTGTTCTTCTTCTAACTCTATAATCTCTCTGTAACAAGCTGCAAAATCTCTAGGTGTAAGTTTTGTATATAAGAGAGGTTCAACTGAATCATCAATACTTGTTCTAATTTTTGCTCTTATACCACTGCAATCTATTACAATCTTAGCATATAATTCCCTCTCTTCTTTATGCCAAGGTTTTATTACTACTCCAGAAATTTTTCCATTTTGGATTATCGGTCTTATCGCTTTGGTTCTGTCCAATAGTTCAATACCTTTGTCTGTTGCATTCTTCAGCAATCTTTGGCCATATTTATGACGATTAACCATATAACCTATTGCTGGAAGGACTATGTGATCTTGGTTAATGACAGTCTGAAGAACAAGCTCTTTCACGTTTGTATTAACCTCTTCTCCAAATGGGGGTTGTATTTTCAGTAAATCAGAAACTTGATGTGATGTCTCTTTTGATATAGCCTCACCACAAACTTTGTCACCAATCATTTCTTTTTGTTTAGAATCAATTAGAACTGTATCTAAACCTTCGTTAAGACAGCATATAGCTGCACTTACACCAGCAGGACCTGCTCCAACAATAATGACATCAAAGTGGTTTTTCATGCTTGAGGTTACAGTTATTCAAGTCATAAATAAACTCTATGACAAGTTAAACTTTGAAAAATTATTGCCGCTATTGCTCTTTATCCATTCTACTGGTTCTGGTATTTTATTAAAGGATATGAAGATAGTGCAATTGACAAATAAATAAAGAAAGTTAAGGAGATTTTACCATCTCTCTCGTTACTGTTGTCTCCTTCTCAATTACTTCTTTTTCTTCTTTATCACCAATAAATACTTTGAACATTTCAAACATTGGTGGTGTGTCTCCAGAAACTAATATCTCTAATCTCTTAGTTTTTCCAATAGAAGGAGGTTCTACTATCCAAGTTGCTATTTTGTCCCCTTGATCATCAATTTGTTCCATAATCTGAGATTCTTCAGGTTTCTTTCCAACAATCGCGTGATCAGCTGGTAATCTATCCATTATAGATATTATATCTGTTGCTTCTGATTTGATATTCTTTATTATGAAGAGAATTTTATATCCTATCTCTCTTTCTGATGGCATAATGAATTTAGCAATTTTGAAGATTGTTTTACCTTCATCATTTTGAATAATTTTTTTACCTCTGAATAGATATGGGAAGTAATCTAGGGTGTAAATCTTTTCTAGTGTTTGGTTTGCACTTACATTTTTCTGTTTCCATTGAATATTAATGTTCTTTAGTTTAGCTTTTTCTATTATTCCAGTAGGTGGAAGAGCTTCAGGATTTGTTCTTATTATGTTAAACTCTGGAGGTATTTCATCAATAATATGGAGTTCATGTAACGGTCTATTGTGTATATTGATGTATTTTGATTGAGATAGGAACTCTAGACCCTTAACAGATATTTTTTCAAAAGTATTCAGAACAGCAATTACTTCGTTTTGTATAATCTCTAATATTGTTCTACTAATCCTTTTAGCAAGTTTATAGTTTATTTCAACTTTTTCTTTTGGTTGAATCTCAGGTATTTTCCAAATAACTTTCAATACTTTCTCTTTTTTCTCTTTTGATGGACCTATTTCTAAGTTTTCAATCCCCATGTTTTCTATTTCATAATAATATGGAATTTCATCTACAATCTCAACTTCAGTTATGGGTTCATCGTATTCATTTTCAATGCCCGATAAGAGAGTAACATCTCTCTGCGTCTCTCCTATTCCAAGAGTATTTTCCTTTTTTGTTGATATTACATCTCCATTGGCAAGTTTAAACTGATATCTACTTTCTACTGTTGAAGGCACTTGATACTTGTTGTCTTCGAGTAGTTTTTTGACTAGTTCATTTCTAAGATATTCATCTTCGGGAAGACGTGATATTGTAATTTCATGACCTATAATCTTTGTATCTTCTGGAATTTCAAAAGCTGTTTCAAAAACTTCAGTAGCAACTGACTTAGTGTCTTTAATCAGATCATCCAAATCTTCCGCTAAGGCTTCATCTGCTCTAAGAAGACGAAGGAGCAGGTTGTAGTTTCCAACTATGTTTATTTCGGAAAGATATTCCTCTATCCATCTAGCAACTCTTGTCTCATGAGGAGCTAATATTGTAGACCAGAAATCAAGCACTGTTCTAACAAGTTCTTGCAAATTATTACATTCTTTTTCATTGATTAAGCCATGAGTATCAAAGAAGGATACAACTCCACTCATTGATGTACTGAAAACATTAGTGAATGGATCAATCTTGATGAAATATCTGGCTGAACCCCAAATAGCTTTTTTCTCTGCCATCTTAGCTCATCCTCACCTTTTCATTAATAGATATCACTTCAAATTCTGAAAGCGTTTCAGTTGATATCTCTATCTCTTCTTTCGTATTGTTTCTATGATTAAGGATAACAATAGAAAACGTTCCTGGAGGTAAATTATTATGAGCATATCTTCTAATCAATGAGACATTCTCAAAATATATAGTTGGACTTGCTGGAATTAATTCAAAATCCCCAAAAATGTCCATTCTATGAATCTTAATTATTTCTCTGTTTCCTTTCGTTTGTTTCCTTCCTGCAAAGATTGTTCTCACTGTTTCCAAATGAAAGTTTGAAAGGTTTTTATCCATTGATTCTTTATATACTTCCTCAGCTTTGGTATAATTATCTACCAACATATATCTGCTGATTAGTTTACTGTAGGCATATGCTTGATAATCCTCTTCTTCAAAAGTCTCCATTGTTTCAGAAACAAAGTGCCAAAGAATTATTGATTCTAAGACTTGATCTGATTTTTCTAACTCTGATGTTTTACTCTCTACAAAACTCAAGAAATCTTCAGCAGACTGCTTAGCAAGTATTTCTTTAGCTTCCCGGATGATTATTTGAATAGTATCTTCGGTACTCAATACATATCACTACCTTGATCAGCTTTATTTACAATTCTATATTTTTGTAACAACTTATATAAATTCTGCTCAAAAGGAAGATGCGAAAAGCGAAAAATTGAAGTAATATTTAAGCATACTTGGATATTTATCTCCAATATCTTGCAAAAAAAGTAAAAGAGGTAAAGGTCGATAAAGTTAAAAAAACATTTTTTTATTCTTAATTATGTCAGAAACTGCAACCAAAGAGCTTTGTGCTTTTCATTATCAGAAGACATCTACTGCACAATGTGCTCTCTGTGGTTTACCCATATGTGATTCAGAGGAGGATTTATCAGCCGAAGCTAAACAGATATGTTCTCTCTGTTTTAATTCCCCCAGAGCTTCTAAATTTCGGAAGTACATCCAACTTGGAACAATGGCCACAACAATAGCAAGCGTTATTCTTATCTTCTTAGTTGTGCCCTCTGAAAATAGTTATCAATTATGGGCTTTCTTGCTCTTAATACCATTGATGATAGGCTTACTAATTGGCGGCAACAAGCTTCTAACGAATATAGCGTACAAAGGATTGTATAAAACTCAGATGATTCTACCTCTTATCCGTTATTTTGAAGCAAGTGGAAATGCTCAGTTCTATAAACTATTCCTAAAGAATCTGAAAAAACTATCCGATGAAGAAATAGAGAGTATTAGAAAACCATTATATGATTATTTAATCCCAGCTATACTTTTCAATTATTCAAAATTGGATGAGAAATGGCAAGAGGATTTGTTGAAATATCTTCAAATTGACGAAGTCACTTTGGCCAAGTTATTTGTTGAAGATTATAGGACTCTTCTTATCAATATTGCAGTACATGATGCTAAAGCTGATTTATCTCAATTCATCTTCTATTTAGGTGAGATTTCTAAAAACAACGACATCGTTCATATTTATCTTAAAGAAATTACTTCAGATGATATAAAAAACCTCAAAGATGAACAACTGAGAAAAGACTATGATAAAGTTCTAGAAGATCTTTTTCTTTATGAAGAAATATTCTATGCTAAATGCGATGAACTTAATTTGCAAAAAGAAAAAGAAGCTCTTATTGAATTGCTCAAACGTTATGAACCTCCTCCTGTTCCAAAAAGCGGTATGGACGCAATTAAGCAACAAAGAGATCAGATACTCCAAATGCAAAGACAGGGATTAGTCAGTTCGAAAGAAGATTTTGAACTTGCTGATGAGGAAGAAGCTGAGGTCGACACTTCATCTGTTACCGAAGAATCCTAATTATTCTCTTTTCTTTCTTTACTCTCTTTATTTTATTTTCTCATTCTTTACAAACAATAGTTTTATTTTAGCTATCTATAATTATGGTTGGGAATAGCTGATATGATGAATGAGTAAACAACCGCTGATATTATGATTTACTCGGCTCACACTGATCTTACCGTTCCCTCTTTAGCATAAAATCTAAATAGTAAATTTCATATTAGGGATTGCAAAACAAAGGAGATGCTTTAATGATACCAAGTGAACAAACCGGAAGAAAGGCTCTAAATTTCTGGATTTTAGTAAGTATTTTTTTGTATGTTCTTACTATCTCAGTTCTGTTTATAGGAATCATCTACTTTGTATGGTCTATTGTTTTGATTATCCAATCGATAATTTCTGCTCCTAGCACTGATGTTGCGCATATAATCGTCCAATCTATTCTTAATTTTCTGTCGCTTTTTGTTGAAGTGATGAGTATCTTTTATACTGTTATGTTATTTAAGCACATGAGCACAACTTGTTCTATCCCATTCGTTGAAGAAGACGAAATCAAAGACAAAATCAAAGAATTACCATTAATAAGTGTATTAGTACCTATTCATAATCCTGATTTTGATGTTCTTGAATCTACGATAAAATCCATTGCTGATTCAAATTATGACCGTAAAAAAATCCAAATACTCATTGGAGACGATTCAGAAAAAAATTCTCAATATAACAATAAAATCACATCTATTTCCAAAAAATATGATGCAATGTACATTTATGATTCAGAAAATTTCCTGTTTAAAGCTGGAATGTTAAATATCATGCTTAAAGAAGCAAAAGCTGATTTTGTAGTTTTCCTAGATTATGATCATCGTATAACACCAAATTTTCTTAGAAAGAGTATTGTTAAGCTTCTAAAAAATGATAATATTGCTTATGTTCAAGCAAAAGTAAATTTCTATAATATTAAATCTAAACTACAAATATGGGAAGCGGTAATGTATGCTCAATTTTTTGAGGTATTTGAAAGATCCAAGAATAAACGCAAAAAAGTAATCTTTAATGGAACAACAGCTTGTTTCAGAAAGACAGTTCTAGAGGAAATTGGAGGAATTCCTACTTCAACTTTTACAGAAGATGTAGACCTTTCTATACAGATTCTAACTAGGGGTTATGATAGTGTTTTGTTAGACGAATATGGTAGTTTTGGTTTAGTTCCGTCAAATTTTCCCCTTTTACTTTCCCAAATTCTCAGGTGGGCAAAGGGAAGCATGCACACTCTCAAATTAAGATGGAAGACTATTTTAAGAGGAAAAATGTCTCCCTATGATAGATTAGATCTCACATTTAGTACATTATTGTTTTTCATTGCTTCTTCGATGTATCTTACTATTTCTATTTATGTTATTATGTTCTTCACCGGAAGTGATGCTATAAGACTTCCAACAGAAAATTTTCCTCCTTTAATTATAATGCCTATCGCTTTAGCCGTATCTTATCAGCTATCTGCAATAATAGCTGTTTTGTTCTCAAAGAAAGGAAGAGAGATAGAAATTAAGGCATTCGACTTACTCTTATTCTTCTTAATAGCATTGACACTGAACCCCTTTACAGTCTATGCTGTAGTGAAAACTATATTCAGAAGAAAAGCCCCAGATCGAAGAAAGGATCAATGGAATGAGAAAGTACCATTTATTCCTGTGTCAATAGTTATCTCTCTTCTAGGTGTTGGTTTAATTGTTCTAGCCTATTTCGATTTCATGAGTACTAACCAGAGTTTATGGGTAGTTTTGGGTCTTCTAGGTCTTTCACTTGCTGCAACGTTTCCTGTAAGTTTATTCTTCTACTTAACAACGAGGCATAACAAACCTTATTTTGAAAGAAATAACAAACGCAATACTGAGGCATGAATATGAGTTGGAAAAAAATTCTCTGGTATTCACTTACTGTTGTCCTATTAGCTTTTTTGGGTTACTACATAATTACAAGTGGGATATATATCATAACTGAATATACAACAAAATCATATCTTAGTAGCTGGAAAGGTGTTTTAGGTTTAATTCTCAACTTTCTAATTTTACTAGTCGAATTGTTCTCAGCTTTCTATTCTGTATTCATTTATTACTTCATTGGATCATCTTCAGATTACCGTTTACTCAAAGATGATAAGAATAAATATCTAACTTCTGATCCATTGCCTAAAGTCGCAATTTTGTTGCCGTTTTACAAAGAACCACTGACAGTTGTTTCAAAAACTATTGATGGTGCCTTAAATATCGATTATCCGAAAGATCGTTTTGATGTCATTGTTTGTGATGATAGCCCCACAGGTGAATCTCAAGACATTGAAGCTTTCTGCAAGGAAAGAAAGGTCAAATTTATTCAAAGAGATTCTCGAAAAGGTTTCAAAGCCGGGGCAATTAATAATGCTCTCAGTCAAATAAAGTGTGATTTTGTAAGTATTTTAGATTCTGATCATATTCCTACACCAAATTTCATTCGAACCTGTTTATCTGGTTTTACTGAAGATGATGTGATACTGGTTCAAGGCAAACCAATGTTTGTCAACCAAGATAATTACTTACAAAGAAGCAGCGCCTATATTCACACACAATTTTTCCATGTTTATCAGAAAAGTCGGGGAACTAGAGATGGGGTCATATTTGCTGGAACCACTGGGATGTTCAGAACTGAATTGTTACTAGAATATGGTGGTTTTCATGATGATACTTTGGCAGAAGATACAGACACATCATTTGCTTTAATGTCTAAAGGTTACAAGACTCGTTACCTGCATGAGATTTGTTCAAAAGGATTAGTGCCATGGAACCCAATTAGCATGATAAATCAAGTCTGGAGATGGACAAATGGTATCACTTCAATAATAAGAAAACGATTTTGGAAAGTACTCAAAGGTAAGAACTCTGCCATAAATAAAGTAGATATCTTATCAACATTGTTTACTCCTGTTATTGGAGTTGCTATGTGGTTTGTTAACCTTTTACTTTATATCATGTACCAATTACGTTCCAAACTAAGTATAGCTGAATTTAATTTTGTGAGACCCAGTTTTAACAATACCTTCCCATTACTCTTAGTTGCTCCTATTCTCATCTCTCTAGCTAGTATAATAATGGCTGTTGTCTCATGGAAAAGAGAAAGTAAGGAGGATAGGATGATAAAACTTCGAGGATTCTTTGGAATGATCTGGACAATAGTAGCTTTTTATATGCTCATGCTCACAGCTCAATCTTTCCTAATATGGGCCGTTTTAAGCGCACTTCTAGGTGTAAAGAAAGATTTTGACAGGACAGTAAAAGAGAAGACGCGAACAATGGGTAAAATGAGTGCGAAAATTAAATATACAATTTGGTCAATAGGATTATTAGGACTAGCTGTGCTATACTATATAGCTAGTGTGGAGACTTTATTAGTGGGTGATCCTATGTTTGGTTGGTTTATAATCGCTGCAGTTTCAATAACAATACCTATTATCATTACAATTACACACTTCAGAGAAATTGACCGAATGAAGGTTTTCGCTGCAACAAAAACTGCAGACGATGTTGAGAAAGAGTATGAGGATAAACAGAATGGCTGATATTGATACAAGGATCATAATACCGATTATTTCAATAATGGCAATGGGTTTTCTAATCGTAGATGTATTTAAGAAGAAAATCATGAAAATAAATTCTTCTGATTCTGTTATTGATTACATTATTGAGTCTATGGTCTTCGGGTCAATATCTCTTGTTGTTCCTATGCTAATTATTGCAATCATATCGGATAAAATCGGTAGTACATCCCTACTTGAACGCTTTGTATACATATACCTAGCAATAGCTCTTGCATATCTCATTTTCAAGATATATCTCTGGGTTCGAAGAAAACTACCCAAACTCGTTCTTATGGAGAAGAAGATTCCACAAGGAATTGAGGTTCTGTATACGGTAATTATTGGTTTAATGATTCTATTTTTCACTCTTCAAGCTCTTGTGTACCCATTAAGAGGTTGGGATTTCCTCCACTTCTACCTTCCTAACTCTTTCCGTATATATCTTACAGGACAACTTGGATTAATTAATGAATTGAATTTCATGCCTCAGTTCAAACCACCTGTAAATATTTTACTTTTTGCTTACGGTTTTTTTGTAACTCAAACTGAAATGATTCATCTTATCCCAATCTTATTTATTATTGGAACTGTTTTTCTCTGTTATAAAATAGCTATATTTGAGGGGTTGACCAAGAAATCTTCTTTATTATCATCCATAGCGCTACTTGCAACACCTTTTACTTTCTTTCTTGTTTATGAATTCCAATATTATCAAGAAATTTACATTACGTTTTTCACAACGGCTACATATTTCTTTTTTAGAAAATTCCTGAAAAGCAAGAAGTTCAAAAATCAATTTTATTATGCTTTGTTAGCTTCTTTAGCCCTTAGTGGTTGTGTTTTAAGCAAAGTAAGCGGATTTGTTATTCCATTAATTATTCTTGTAGCTATGCCTTCAGATATGATAGGTAAAGTGATAAGATCAATAATTGTAGCTGGTTTTGCATTTCAATTAATAAAAAGTTCGATTTACGAAGTATTTTTAGGAACAGGCATCCTTATTTTCTTGTTATGTACCTTTTGTATATACTTAATTTTTTCAAGCGAAACTTTGAAATTTTCTTATAATCGCTGGTTATTTATCTTGGGTATATACTCACTCCCTTTCATCGCTGCTCTCTTATGGGGGCTACACATTCTCTCCATACCAGGAGTACAGGAGTATCTGTTCAATCTTTATATTGATGTACCAGTAACTCAAATTGATTTGTCTTGGGCAGGACTCGCTCTACCAGAGACAACAACATATCTAGAGAACGCCCACACTGCTACTTTTATTACTTCATCTTTCTCAATTCTAATAGCTACGATGTTTGCTGGAACATGGTTGTTTTTCAAGATATTTGGTTTTATAAAAGCTCACAAGAAGAATAATGAACTAATGCTTTGGTTAATTTTCTTCTATGTTTTCTGGCAAGGTTTCTTTGCGATGGGTTCTATAAGATACCTCTCACCAATCTTAGTACCTTTAACCATACTTTTTGTTATAGGTATAGATGCAGTTGTTACATTCTTTAACAAAAGAGATGGGCAAGAGCGGGATGGTTTTCTTGCCAGTATCTTCCTTCTAGCAAGCGCATATTTGTCACTTTATCCTGTATTACCATTTGAGATTATAGCTGAAGATTTTCACTTAAGATGGTATCATGCTCATACACATATCTGGTCTCTCTTAGGATATATAATTCTCTTTAACATCCTAATATTTACCCTCATTTGGCAAGAAAAACGGCTAAAAATTAATTTTGCTCTGATTTACACGAAGAAGTTTAATCTTCGTAAAATTATTTCAGGATTTTTAATATTTATTCTATTTTTCACACCATTTCTAGCTCAGTTTGCTCTTCTTATTGATACTGGTTTTGACCTAGACGAGTTTCATTCAAAATATTCCTACTTCACAAGGGAAACTTATCAGGAATTAGTTGATGCAATAAATCGTCTTGGATATCCTGATAAGCTTGCGATTATAACAATAAATACTCCAGGACTTGAGTATTATGCATCTCAACCCGTAATAGACCTGTTTATGATTGGTTTTATAGAGAACTCGGGTCTAGCAAACTCAACGTTTCCTTTAGGTATAACGAATGTAACGCGAACGCTGGAATTTTTCGAGCAATATGATGTCTCGATCTTTGTTGCATTAAATACATCTAATGATTGGTATGAGGCTTATCAGGATAGATTCTATTGGAATTATTTCATTTATCGTTTTATTAATAATAATGAATATTTCACATGGAGATTTTCAAATCAAGAATTTATCATGTATACTATAAATAGTTATGATCCTTATGTGGGACCAGTTGACTTTCAACTTGTAGGACCTGAAAATAAAGGTAGTTTACTAGCAAGGTCACCTGATTCAGTTGAAATCTCAGGGGACATAGGTTCAATTGGAATGGAATTAGACTTAACTGCTCCCCAAGTCACAGGACTAATTAACATGTCAGTTTCAACAGAATATAGTTCGTCGTCGAATAGTACAATTTCTGTTGATAATCAGAATTATCAAATATTCAAAACAGCTCAGGAAAACTTCCTAAGGTTCACATTATTATCTTTACCATTTGAAACTGTATTCTTGCACTCTATCAACGTTGACATAACATATCTGAATTTAGAGGGTTTTGAAGAAGAGAAAAGTTACTCTCTCCAACCATTTCAAGGAACATCAGTAAATATTACAAGGTTAGCAAACTCTTGGTTTTATGAAGGATTCTTTGGGTTCATCTACTCCTAATGATAAAAAAATTCAATCCTACCGCTTTGAATACACAATTCTTTTCTCCTTCTTTGCATTTCTAGTGATAAATAATGTTGCTACAAGTCCAATAAAAAAAGTCAAAACTCCGTTCAGTAAAAATATGAGCCATCCTCCTGAGGGAGAAAATGTATGACCAAAAAATACTGTTTGGTTTGCACTTGATAGGATATTTAGTATTCCTAATCCTATTCCATACCCCATAAATGAGGATATTATAGCAATTATACCTAGACGTGAAAATATTGTCATCAAAGCATTTGTATTTGTTCCACCTATCATTCGAAGAATTCTCGTCTCTCTATTACTCTCTTCATACATATTTTGCAGAATCGTATACATGTTAACTATTACTACGATTAAAATCAGAATTATCTCTGTATATGCCAATGTGTAGGTAAATAGAAGCGTTCCTTTTAGATAATAATCCATATATTCTAATGAAACAGAGATAATAAATGTGAAACCTGTTATGGGTTTAAATGGAATTTTCGACCATGGAGAATCAGCATCGCTCTCAACTGTTATAGTGATAATTTCTCTTCCTGGTTCAAAAGAACGTGTCAATGTTACATACTCTCCACTCAGTTGGATATAGGAAATATTCAAAATCCCATAGGATATCCATAAAGAGATGCTTGAATGCAAACCAGTAGATAAGGATATAATTCCATCTGCTATCGTTTGGAAAGAAACATCAAGATTGTATACATTTGAACCGGTGTCATACACAAAATCAAATTGGACAATTTGTCTTGCTGAAGGGATTTCAAAAATAATTTGTTGCTCTGGTGAATAAACTTGAAATGGAAAACTTATGTCCTCATAACTACGAGTAAAATAGATAATGTAATCACCGGCTGGGATGCTGCTACTGGCTTGACCAAAAGAATCTGTAGTGAATGTTGTAATTCTATTCCCACTCAAATCCCTCACTGTACAAAATTGATTTCTCATTAGACTTCCAGCATAATTATCTAAAATCGTAAATGAAACCTGTGAGTGTCCAAGGTAAATTGTTTGATTTAATCCATCCGCTGTGCTAAGAAGGAAATTATACTTAACACCGCTATACTCAAATTGAACACTAAAATCACCTGGAAAGAGATTAAGGTATAATTTTCCATAGAAATTGGTTGTCCCTGTCCATAAAGTGCTATTCAAGGAACTAGAAATGTCTACTTCTAAATTAGAAACGTTAAAATCATTACCTAACAAAAACACTTGAAACTCTAGCTCAATTGGTACATAATCTAGACTATTGTAGAACATATATGATACAGTTCTTGTATTTTGAAAAGTATCCACTAAAAAGAAAGTGATCACTTGCATTCCATCTTGATTGTACTCTAGCAAAACAACTGAATTATTATATGGGATTATTCTGTGATCATGCTCAAGTTTGAAAGAGACCTCAACAGCATCGCTGTCTATAATTAACCAAACATCTGTATCTTCTTCTCCTTTGTTAGGGGATAAAATTGTTAGTTCAGGTAATTCTGTATCTATTATAAAGTGAGTATTGTATATAACTCCTGGAAATGTTGTTAGCACGTAGGTTATATAGTAAATATTATCTGTTAACGTTATATTTGATATTTCATTAATTGTAAAAGATACATCAAAAGCTTGTATAGTCACCAATATGTTTCCATTATAACTTTCATTTAGAGCGTGTCCATTTACTTCTGTCCTATTCTGTCCATCACAAATTTGAAACGAAAAAAAACGTGTTCTACTGTCAAATAAACTAATAAAGTAAGATATAGATAAGCTATATGTCCCTGGATATAGATGTAATCTCTCACTTTCTAGATTTGTTCTCGAAAATGATAGAGACGAAGGTCCTGTAAGCACATAGTCTACTTTGAATGGTAGACTGTTACTAAACAATCGTAAATCAATGAAACTTTGATTTAGTAAACCAGAATACTCGGATTGTAAATAAAAATCAATAGCTGTTGTTCCTACGAAATTAATCACATTGTAAGTATAATTGGTTTGCAGCACATTACCTGCTAGATCAGCTGTTATAATGCATAATTGATGGTTTCCATTCTCAACAGATACAGGAATTAACTTCTCGAATGAAGTGGAAAAATCTTGATTATCCCATGAAAATAAAACAAATTTAGCTGTTTCATTTAGAGAATATGTTAAGACACTTCCTGATTCAATGATAGAATTGTTTGATTCACTCAAAGATATATTTGCTGGTGTGTTATCAACTTCGATATCATAATATCTAAAGCGTTCCAAAGTACCTGAATCCCCTTTAAGAGATAATGTGTGATTTCCTTCACTTAAACCTTGAACAACAATCTTGCCACTATTATCAATCGGTGTATAGAGGTCTGAATCCCAGCGATACTCAATGATCGGAAACGTAGGATTAAACCAAGTTTGGATTACATCATTTTCTTTGAATCTTAATCCCATAGGTAGATTCAGAATTCCTATATTATATGGTTCATTTGTTACAATAAAGTAATAAGTCCAAATCTTACTGCTATTAGTGACCTCTGCTCTCAATTGGAGACTATGGATGCCTGTTTGGATTGGACTTACAAGAAAATCTTCTTCTACCTCAGACCATCCTTCATTGTTCCATCTATATAACAAACCTTGATTAAAGGAAAGCGTGTCGTTTAATTCTAATATCGTAGAAGGATAAACTTGCGAGCCATTCATTGCATTTAGAAAACCAAACTCCTCTGGAAACTCATTCAGAATCGTGAAAAACAACTTTGTTTCTGCATAGTTTTTACTCTTATCATAGTCTTGCAAGTAGTCCTTGTTATACACCAAAATTGATAGACTGTGAAATCCAATATCAAAGGGGATCAACATACTTTCAGGTGGCGATACATGTTCTGCACTATAATAATACTCTTGAATTTTTCCAATATCGTCATCAGGATAGAAAAAGATGGAATAACCGCGTGTAGCGCTTAATGATATGTTGAGTTCATTTCCAATAATGGTCGAGAAATTAAGAGGTGATTTTACGTTAATTTGAGGATGTCTGCTAATTAGCTGAATTTCATAATTATTGACTTCTTGGGTTACAAAATTAATTGATTTCCAGTATACTCCATAATAAAATTCAGCAGTATAACTACCATTTCCTACGGTTAATGTTGCATACCCATTACTATTGGAGTAAGCCTGATATGTGTATCTACCAATTAATCTCAATCCTTCATCATTATTATAAACAGTAATCTTAACATCCTGAATAGGTTCATCTTCGTCTGTAATAACGTGAAAAATAACATCTCGCTCCCTATAGTCAACAAAAATTGTTTTTATTGTATTCTTATCTAGAATAAATTTATCTGGATCTGATAATATTCCGTTAATCTCCGCTTGAATCTCATATTCTCCATAAGGAAGTGTAAAAGATATTA
The DNA here is from genome assembly GCA_019894795.1 of Candidatus Heimdallarchaeota archaeon. GTDB lineage: Archaea > Asgardarchaeota > Heimdallarchaeia > Heimdallarchaeales > Heimdallarchaeaceae > UBA460. The sequence continues at coordinate 15,614 of JAGXNV010000014.1, forward strand.
CATAATCATTCAAAATAATACTCTCATTTATTTCAGAACCTTTTCCAGTTCTGATGTAGATGGTTGCATTTAATTCAATTGCTCCACTTGGAATATTTATAATTGTAGTTAACTCGTACTGACTGGCTACTAATTCTCTAATTATTTCTTTGTCAGGTATTTTTTCCAAATCAATTTTTACTCTAATATGCGTTATATAATTAAAAGTTTCAAATGTGAAAAATTGTCCGATCCATAATGGAGCTATAATTTCGTCATCCAATAAGGTGTGAGTAACGAAAATCGATTTTACCCTTAGTTCAATTGCCGCATCTGATCTTGTTGAAAAAATAGTCATAAGATCTCCAATTTCAAGGTTGTTTCGTTCAGCATAGTTAATACCTACACTTACATCATAGGTGTCATTCTCACTAAGAGGTGTCCCTTCAAGATAATTTACATCGGTGAATTCAAAGAATTCTTTGATATCAACTCCGCGGAAATAAACAGCCTTATTTTTGTATACAGCAGCGGTCATAACTTCTGGCGAAACGTCGACGACTCCATAGATAGATTTGATTGTTTCAGCCAACTCTAGAGGAAGAACACTAGTATAAGGTGTAGATGCAGCAGGATTTGAAATTACAAGAACATCTTCACTTTCACCTAGATATGAAGTGGTTGAATTAACAATGCTAGTAAGAAGAATGCCTCCTCCAGTTATTATTGTTGAACTAATTAGAAATCCAATGAAAGCGATGAACATCCTTTTCCTAGGTAATACATTGTAGAGAAAGATTGAACGCCAATTCATTGTGTGTCCCTCCTAATTACTTTAATTTTAGCAGCTGTTATAGAAGGGTATATCCCTGAAAGTACTGATAACCCCATAGCAAATAGAAAAATAGTTCCAAGAAGGTTTGCTTCAATATTTAAGGCTAGGAACGGTAATCCAATTGTAGACGATACAACTGCAACTAGCGCAGTAACTGCTAGATATCCAATAATGATAGATAGTATTGAAGATATTATCCCTATGAATATAGCTTGTACCATAAAAAGGAGCACGATTTGAATTTTAGTTGCCCCTATTGATCTTAAAATGAAAATTTCTTCTTCACTCTCTTTTACAAGTGTATAAATGCTGTAGGTTATTGATACAAGCATTAGAATAAAGAATAATATCTGAAGTAAAGTCAGAGTTTTTATGACTTCCTCTGTTGCATAAATAATAAAATTCTGAGTTTGCTTTTCTTCAGTAATCTCTATATTTCCGAATTTGTTCATTATATCTGCAGTAATTTGCTCAATTTCTCTGGTATCTAGAACTTTGAATTCGATAAAGGAGTAATATTCCAGGCCAAGTTTTGGAATCCATTTGTTAATATCTCCCAATATTTCGATATCAAATTCTTGGCCAGATTTGATTTCATTTGCTACAGTAATATTGTCTGTATAAGTGAATGAAAATGTTTCATTTACATAAATTACCGAACTTTCAAGTTTAACCTCTGCCCCTACACCAGAAGAAAGCATAGTTGCTATCTGTTGCCCTATGATTAGTTCATCAGTCTCAATTTCTAATAGAGGGTATGTATAATCATGTCTTTGATAAAGCTCAAAGGTTGTGAAATTGAGTAATCGTAAATGCGTATCAACTATCTTCCCTGTTTCCCCTTCAAGTGATACTGGGATGTAAATTTGTGGTAAAACAATCTCTACATTAGGTGATTCAATTGAATAGCTTTCAAGAAATTCCATGACTTCAAAACCCAATCTACTTTCTGACATACTCATATCAGATTCAGTAATAATGTAGTAGTTTGAAGGTCGAATAATCGAAGCCATTCCTGCGATGTTTCCAGCATATCCTTTTACTAAAAGAGTTGTAGCTATGAAAATGACTAAGGCTAAAGTTAGTGTCGTAATAGCTGAGAATGTTCTTTTCTTATTATGAAAGAAGAAGCGTATAGTGAACCTTAGCATTAGAAATCACTTTATTCCTTACAGAGAAAAAATTCTGATATAAAACTTTCTAATGAGAATAAGAGAAAAATAAGAAATTCACCAACCTATATTAGGCTGGTGCAACGAGAGCAAAAAAGACTAATCTCTGAATTATTAATGTTAAATAGATTCCAATACCTAATGCAATTACTGATGGGATTCTAGTTTTAGAGGGTGATACCCTGTTCACACCAATACCTAAGAATAGAAGAAAACCGTAGAAGAAGATATTGAGGGGGATAGTTGATAGTAATTGGTAAGTTAACAATTGTTGTTCTGTTCTGAAAGTTGCTGGATCAGTAGGATGAAAACCTACTGCTTCTAAATACTTGACACCCGCAAAAATGTAACAAACTATCAAAATGAATATTGCAATTGATGCAATGAACACTGAATTTCTGAAAACTTTTAGCCATTTTTTCTCTCCTAAGAGTAAGGAATAGATTAAGGGAAATACAAACACCCAAGTAAACCATGAGATTGTTCCTATTAACAATTGATCTCCAACATCACTAGCAAATATATTTGTGAAATCTAGTGGTTGATTTAAGTTTGAATACAGACCACCAGGATATAGTGGATAAACTGTAAGTTCTGAGAAAAATCCTCCTCCAAACGCCATGAAACTAAAATAAATTAGAAATGACACAAAAATAGTGAAAAGGAAGTAGTTTGGTAGTAACTCTGAGTAGCTTGCTCTACTTGGTCTTGAGAGATAATCCCTTGGAAATCTGAATATATCTTTTACGTGTGAGAATTTAAATAATAGATAGATCCCTATCGCAGGAACAGCTATAACTGCAATCAGAAACAGCAGTTGAAGTATAAACGCTACAGGATCATTTATTCTTTGTAAGAGACTCTCCCAAACAAATGTCTTTAAACCAAATTCAGGCATCCCTGCAATTGGTGGAGAACCAAAAAAGAGTAAGGCATACCAGCACAGAGCTAATGTTACGAGAACAGTAGCTAAGTAATCCCACACTCTGAATTTTCTTTTTTTTGTGTCAAGATACCAAAGTTTGTTGTAAATTATTTCAGTAGCATCTTCTTCGAAATCTGAAAGTACTAAACCATCAACTCTTAGTTCTCCATATTTTTCGAAAAATCTTTTTGAGATTGATTTTAGAATCTCGTTAGTGTCTTTGATGTCCATACGCTTATCAACAGTTAATACGAACAATAGATCACCTTTTTCCTCTTGAAAGATTATTCTGGAGGTGACTAATTCAAACTCTGAAATATTTTCTTTTTGAGTTTCAGATGTCATAGAATAAATTGCACTCATTAGCCCTCCAGTAAGTGCAACATCTACTGTTTGCTCTGCTTTCTCAAATGTTTGACTATAAAATATTTGACCATAAGTTGTGAGAATTAGAAGATGTTTTATCACAGTTTATTCTCCTTTTCTTATATTTCTGTATATGAAAACTCTATCCTAAAAATCTTGTGGCTTTCTCTCAGAGATAAAAATAAAATGAAAAATTGATCATGTGCCTTCGAAATAGGCATCACGGTACTTTTCTTGTTCTGCTGTAAGGGTATCTATCTCATAACTCATGAGTGAGAGCTTTAAACTTGCTATATTCTCATCTTGTCTTCTGTCTATATCATAAACCTTGTTTTCAAGATTCTTACCTTCTTGAGCCAAGTGAATTAAACTAAGTAGTTGATTAGCAAACGACATATCCATAACTTCTGAGGGATGACCTTCTGCTGCTGATAGGTTTACAAGTCTTCCTTTTGCAAGTAGGTAGATTTTTCTACCATTTTCAAGTGTGAACTCTTCGTTATTTTCTCGTATCTCACGTTTTGATTTTGCTAGTTGTTCTAAATCACCTATATTGATTTCAACATCATAATGGCCTGTATTGCAAACTATAGCCCCCTCTTTCATCACTTCAAAATGACGTTTGATTAGTATATCTTTCATTCCTGTAGCCGTAATGAATAAATCTCCTTCTTTAGAAGCTCTGTCCATCTTCATGACTCTGAAACCGTCCATTGCAGCTTTTAGAGCTTGTATTGGATCCACTTCAGTTATGATTACATCAGCACCTAATCCAGAAGCATTTTTAGCTAATCCCCTTCCACAATGACCATACCCAGCTATTACTACTGTTTTTCCGGCTATAATTATGTTTGTTGATCTTAAAACTCCATCGAGTGTTGATTGTCCAGTTCCATAGAAATTATCAAAATCACTTTTAGTTTCTGCATCATTCACTGCAATTACTGGATAAAGCAACTTCCCTGCTTTTTCCATTGCTCGCAATCTATGAACTCCTGTTGTGGTCTCTTCTGTTCCACCGATAATATTTTCAGCTTGTTCAGGGAAATTTGAATGAACTCTGAAAATAAGATCTGCTCCATCATCTAGTGTTAAAGTTGGTTTCATTTCCAGAGTCTTGTCAATCGCCCAGTAAAATTCTTCTGTAGACATTCCATACCATGCAAAAACAGAAATATTTTTTGCAGCGAGAGCTGCAGCTACATCATCTTTCGTTGATAGTGGATTACACCCACTCCAAGAAACCTCTGCTCCTGCAATAATAAGTGTTTCAACTAGAACTGCGGTTTCTTTTGTAACATGTAAGCATCCTGCGATTTTCATTCCATCTAGTGGTTTTGTTTCACTAAATCTTTTTCTTAACTCCATCATCACAGGCATTCTGGATTCTGCCCAATCAATTTTTCTCCGACCTGCATCAGCAAGATTGATGTCTTTAATCTTAAAGCCCATGTATATTCCCACTCAGATTTTTTTAAAAAGATGTCGAGATTTGAGAATAAGAATTCTTTGAGAAGTATATTTTTGCACAAAATTAATCAAATGGAGTGAGATAATACACAATAATGTCTAATTATAATTATCCGCTTATAATTGCTCATCGAGGAGCTTCTGAAAGTGCCTACGAAAATACGATGAAAGCTTTTGATTTAGCTGTTAAGCAAAAAGCTGATATGATCGAACTTGATACCCATTTGACGAGTGATGGTTTCTTCATAGTGCATCATGATCCAGTTATCCACATCAATGATACTGAATATCCAATTATAAATACAAAATTAGAAACCATTCAAGAACTTACACTCCCATCAGGGGACAGTATTCCATTATTGGAAGATGTTTTAAAGTCATTTCTACCTAAAATTATGTTTAATATTGAAATAAAATGCTCTGTAACCAAAAATCAGTTTGATGATTTTCTAGTCGATATGGGTGGGGATACAAACAGAATTGTTATGAGTACCTTTCTTTCTGATGTCATCTTTGAACTTCAAGATAGCTCCCTAGAATACGCATTGGCATTCTTGTTTGTTCTTCCTCCGAGGAAAGGAAAGATGATGGCAAAAAAACCATTTGTTACTGCAATAAACCCTTATTATCGATTATTAACGACTTCCCATGTGAATTATTATCATAATCTTGGTAAGAAAGTATATCCTTGGACAGTAAATAGTGAGAAAGATATTCAAAAAATGGTAAAGAAAAATGTAGATGGAATTATAACTGATAGACCAAAAGAGACTAGAGAAGTAATAGAAAAATTCCTAAAAAATGATTGCAGCTAATTCATCATCTTAACTAAAGATATAGAATATTCTTGCCATTCAGCTATGCTATTTATCTTTTTCATACTTTCTTCTATAGAATCTTCTTCAATATAGAACACCATACTGATTATCTCTGGATTGAAACCTTGTTCAAGCAATTTTCTGTAATCCATAGGTTCTTCAATTATTTCTAATTGGTAAGCATCGTTTTTAGAAACCATTACTTCAACGAATTCTGGTTTAATTGATTCATTTGAAGAATTGTAGATTGTAACAAACTCTGTTCGTTTTTGTAATTCTTTAGTTACCCTCAATGCCGAAGTTGCATACTCTCCATCTTGAATAAATATAGGAATGATCCAGAAGGATTGGCTTGGCAAGGTCATTTCAATCATTGTACATTCTTCCTTTTTTGCAAGATCATCCATACTTTCAATTAGTGTTTTTGCAGTTTCAACTGTTTGAAAATCTGGAAGAAGGACAATCTCGTCGATGACAAGAGTTTTTATTTTCTCTTTTGTTTCTTCTTCTACTTCAGTTTCTACTAACCAAATTAAATACCCTCCACTTTCGTTGTTTTCTTCTATTAGCGATATAGATGCTTTTTTAGCAGCAACTGTAGAATCTATCAGTTCTTGTGAAGAAACTTGATCGCCATATAGAGTAGAGATTACATGTTTAAGTTCTTTAGATGATTCTGGCTTAGTAATATTTTTCAACATTGCTGATGAGAAATATTATTGTTATAAATAAATGTGCGCTTTTTGAATATGATCTAAATGAAATAATAAGAAAAGAAAAGAAAAAAATTGTATTTTATGTTGCAGTAGGTACTATTTCTGTTATTGCAAAAATTGTTGACTCACCTGCAGTGAAGTAAATATTTAGATTATATGTTTCTCCACTTGTGAATGACCCAACTATCGTAATCTGACCTGTTTGGCCATTTGCTATTGCATAACCTTGTGACGTTGTAGGATTTAAGTATGCTACGGTTGGAGCTGCAGTTACAGTTCCATTAAACGTGAGATCTGCTGATTGTGCTTGAATAGTCACGATCACAGTAAAGTTTCCACTTATATCATCATAAGTTACACCAACTGCTCCTATAACTATTGCTTGCGGAGATGGATTCAACATTGGGATTACTACTAGAAAAACTATAGCTGCTGCTGCAGTTACTAGTGCAATTAGCAATACTGTTGCAATTACTGGAGATACGGCTCTCTTCTTCATTTTTTTATTCACCATTAGATTAATGTGTCCTAATTTTTATTTGTTCAAAATAACTTAAAAATATAGCGGTAGTTTTCGTAGTTGCCTATAACGTCATTTTAAAAGTAACCCAATATGCAAATTCGCAATGGTTTATATTGATGTATGTCCTTACTTATCTGAAGTAAATGGACGTTGCAGCTAATATTATCTTTAGATCAGTAGGATCAATCTATGAAGGTACAATTAGTAGTAGCGCTTTATATCACACATTATATTTTGAAGAGTCAAACAAAAAGACAACTTATTATGGTTTCCGCCTTCGTGAGGTAATTCCAACCAGATTAATTGTTAGGATATATGAAGACGGAAAGAATTCTGTTATTGATATGATTTGGATGGTTGATGACTCAAGAATGGAAGGTACTGGCTTCGTCTATTTTCAACCCAAATCCTCAAAAATATCTGTTTCTGGCGAATCCAAGTCCTTTATTAACAAAATACTTTCAGATGCAACTATAGATGCTTGTTATCCGGATTTACTTCAGAAGAGCAACTTTTTTGATGGGTTAATGCTTGGTTCAAGAGATAAATTTTCCTCCAAATTAAGAAAAGAATTACAACTAAAGATTGAAAATGTTCCAACATTACTTTGCGCATTTTCACGGTGTGTTCTAGATACTAAAGAATTGAATAATGAAGATTATCAAGAAGAAATTGTTAATGCTGTTCTCTCATTAATTGATTTAGTTCATCGATCTTTTGAAATTCTATCTCTAGCAAATCAGAAAAAAGATGAATCAACCATTTATTGTGTGAGATGTGGTCATGAATTGCCATCTGATTCTTATTATTGTCCTCTATGTGGAAGTAAGCAGAATTAGCAATCTTCAAGTGTGGTAAAGAATCTCGGCTTTTTCTATTAGTTCAAGAGTATCTGTTTGTAGTGATAAATCTCTTGCATTAGGAGAGAAATTGTTGGAAACGATGAAACCTCCACTTAAATTTGATCTTTGTATTATCCTTTCAATATGGATAATCTTATCAGTACCAACACTCCTTTTCCAATCTAAAATCCAAACCCCAACAAGTAACTCTTTAATAATAATAAGGAAGTCAATTGCATGTTTTGAAGAACCTTGAATCAAAGACAAATCATGTGTTAATGTGCCGAAATTTTTTAGATATTCTAATGATAATTCCATTAGAGGTTTACCCTGTTCCATATTCCGGCAAAAATCATTACAAGTATTAAACGTTTGTATCAATTGTTTTTACCACAGTATTATTAACAAAAATTTATAGTACATCGACATCAATTTCAGTATTATTACATTTTACTTTCCACATTCCCTTATGAGGAAAAACTACTACCACTTCTTTTGAATAATCAGTTATAACATCTAGACCAACTATGTTCCTTTTTTTGTTAATAATCAGGATGATTCCAACTCTGTTCAGATTTTTATCTATATTGATTTGTTCTTCTGAAAATTGCCATCCTGTATCACCAAGCTTGCCTTTCAGTTCAATTGTTGTCTCTTTCTTTGCTTTTACCTTAGATTTAACAATAATCTCGTCTACCTTAGCTTGTCTAGTTTCAGGTTTCATTGAGAACGAAGTAGAAAAATATAATATAAATCTGATTGTTTTGAAAAAATGGCAACAAAGCAACTAAAATTGAATAGAAATATTTTAGAATATCTTCATCCTCCTTCATCCAATGTCTTCTACTCTTGCTAAATTAAAAGAGAAAATTAATATCAAAGAAGCTATTGTTATGGTTGTATTAGCTTTACTTCTATTTTTCTTAGTAAAAATGATGTTTGGAGGAATCTTTGGAACATCGTTAGTTGTAATTGAAAACGGTCCTTGTCCTCAGTCTTCGATGTGTCCAGTGTATGATCAAGGAGATATGTTTCTCATATACAAATCTGCTCCGGAAAATATAGAACTTGGCGATGTAATTGTTTACGAGTCTGAAAATGGATTTAGTACAGGAATTTTAATCATCCATCGTGTTGTAAATATAACAATAATTGATGCTGGAGCTGGGGACCAATATTTCTTTAGGGTAAGCGGAGACAATAAAGATTCAAATCAAGCTATAGATGATTTCAACAGTACTACATCTTTGATACCTTACGAGAATATTGTAGGAAAAACTGTTCTTCTCATACCTAAAATAGGGTATCTTAGACTTTGGTTATCAGATTCGCCTGTTTTTAGATATCTTCTAATTGGGCTCTTAGTTGCAGCAGCTATCTATCTGATTTTTGTACCAGATAAGAAAAAAGAAGACGAAACAAAAGACGGGGAGAGTGGAGGAGAAAAATCTAAGGAAATTGTAGAAGAAACATCTGAAAAAGATGAAGAAAAACCTGAAACCAAGAAACCATTTCTGGTTGTTTTTAAGGAGTCGATAATAAGATGGTGGGAGAAAACAAAGAAGAATTTTATTGAGATCTTTACAGTTAAGAAGAAGAGAACAAAATTAATTATCTACACTTCGATAATTATAGCTATAATAATTGCTATTCCAATTCTGGATGCAATAATAACCTCGCCTGGAGTAGAAACAGGAATAAATGATGTTGATCCTAAAGGTTTGCGCTATAATCTCTTAGACGAAGGAATTATCTATTTACCAATGACTATTCATTTCAATCATGATGGTTCTTATGATGCAATACTGAAATCATTTGATATTTATGGAATACAGGCTGGGGAAGTGATCGGACATATGCGCTGGTATTCCTTCTACCAAAAGGAAGGTGCTTTACAAATCGGTAGTACGTTAGTGTTTAAT
>JAGXNV010000148.1 GCA_019894795.1 Candidatus Heimdallarchaeota archaeon
GCTTCACTATAACTTGTTCCTGGACCTTCCGATAAAGAAGATTCAGGATTTGCATTTACCCAGATGGCATCTATAATATTGAGCGTTGGAAGACCAAGATCTATCATTAATGTTCCCATTCCTCCAGTATCAATATTATCATGACCATTAGCAAGAGGTTGAGATTGTACACCCATGTAGTGCTTCAAAGTGCCAGTGACACCAAAACTTGAATGTGATTTTAAAACAGGAAAATTGATTATCTTCAAATTTTGTTCAAAACCAGTTCCGTTCCAGATGCCATTTTTAAAGCTGATTTGTGTTCCAAAATCTGTTTCGAATTTAGGATATGATGTGTGAATCTCTGTTTCAGGATCTGCAGTAGGATATAAGATGTAACCATCATTCATATCCCCTTCACTATATTCTAACACTTCAGAACTTCGAATATTGTCCCACAAAAAGGTTGAAACTTTGTATTCATCATTGAACAAATTAGCAACATCTTTTGCTGATAATTTTTTATCTTCTGCATTAGTAGAGGACCAATCCATACTCCCTCTTCCTTGACCATTATCAGCAATAACAATTTCTCCTGTAAAGCCGTCAGGGTGGTCAATAATAGCTTCTATCAATTCTTTAATCAAATCAGAATTTGTTCCTCCCCGTTGAGACCATTGACAGTTGTTTTTTATAAGAACAACATCAGATGATGCAACTAGACCATCAATACCTTGGTTTGTGTCTATTGTGCTGGATTGGTAAAATGAAAGATTATGTTCTCCCATAAGATCGATTAGATTTGTGATGTGTGCAACATCCATTCCATTTAAAACAAAGATATCAGAAGTGAAATCAATAGTAGTTTCAGTAGAAGAAAGCTGTAATACAACTTCAGTGTAAGAATAAGTTGTTTGAAGATAAATCCCACTTCCTAATGGAGTGATAAGAATTGATACGATAAAGAATGCTTTCCAGTATGAAAGAACTTGTTGAAAATATGCCCAAAGAGCAGTTGCCGTAAACATAGGTAAGAGAGAACCGAAACCTATAGTAATCCCTTTCAAAGCTGATTGCTGACAAGGATATACAATACGCGATGGTTTTGTTCCTGTTCTGAAAATCAACCAGAATAAACTAATGATACCAAAAATAATTGTACTATTTCTAAAATTATGCAGATGTTCTTTATTACTACTCTTCATTGGTAACTTACATTTACTAGTATTCCTATATATTTTTCCGTGTTTAGACCTATGCACAAGCTGAAAAGTACTGAATCATACAGCTTTATAAGTGTAAGAACAATTTGATTTTTGATTTAAAATAGGTGGATAAAATGAATGATATTGAACGTTTTCAAAAACATTTAATTGAGAAAGAAAACACTTCAGAACAAGTTGAAACAGCTATTAAAGTGCTAAGTGAATTCGAGAGATTTCTATCCAATCGAAACAAAACTTTTGACAGTTTTTCATTTGATGACTTCTTTGATTTTTCAAATATTCTTATAGAAGAAAATAGAAATGATGAATTACATTACGGAACTTTCATAGGTTTTGGTCACTTTACTCACAATAACAATCTTGTCAGATGGGGCAGAGAGGTTTTCGATGGTAACGAGGTTATGCCAAATCTTTCCAAACGTCTTGAAGATGAATTTGGTAAAGAGTTCCGAGATGACATATTTCAGGATACAGATTTACCTCCATTTGGTACTAGTCCGAAAGAAAAACCTAACTATACCAAGAAATTGATCAATCGCTTTGTGGACAAAGTTGACGATGAAACTAGTGTAAAATTCCTTGCTAAAGGACTTAGAGACCCATATACGGAATGGAGAAAACCTGACCGAGAGAAATTCCTTAATTCAAAGAATATTGATGAGTTTATACAGAAGAAAAAAGAAGCTTTCATTAAAACTTTAGAGAAACATAGAGATGAGAAAACCTTGTTCTTTACACAGGAAATCAATGATCAAGTAATAGATTATGTAAAAAATAACCCATTAGGTGCTGAAGAAGGAATCAGATATGGTAATAAACTCAAAATTGCAAAGATTCCACACGAGACAATTAAATTTCTAAATGCTACTGACGACAAAATGAAAGCATATTATTTTTGCCATTGTCCATGGGTCAAGGAAGCTATTAAAGATGGGACAGCTGATGAAATACCTGATGTTTTCTGCAATTGTAGTGGAGGTTACTACAAAGATTATTGGCAGATTGTTCTAGATGAACCAATTGAAGTCAAAGTGCTTCAATCTGTGAAAATGGGTGATCCTATCTGTCAATTTGAGTTTACAATCCCTGAGAATTATGTTGAAGGTCTAGATTAATACAGAGTATTTGCTAGACCTTATTCCTTTATTTCTATTTTGAAGAAACATTATTAAGTGTCTTATATTCCGCATTGTTGGTAATTAAAAATGACCTTAACTTTCAAACAATATAAGCATAGTACTGATTTCAATAGGATAAGAGAGTATTTTATAAAAGAACATGAAACTACTTACCCATATATTTGGACATTTGAACGATGGAATTATATGGCCTATTTCATACGAGATATGTTTGAATTCAGTATTGAAATGCTTGAAGACACCTTAGGTATCTGGGAAAATGAACAAGGAGAGATAATTGGAACAGTTACACATGAAGCAGTTGGAAGAGGAGAAGCATTTATTCATCTTCATCCTAAATATTATACTGATACGGTTCTTTTAGAGATGTTTACCTTCATTGAAGAGAAAATGTCAGCTGAATCAGAAGGTAAGAAAATTCTAAAACTTCGTATTCTTGATGGCAATGAAGAGCTAGAGGATTTTGCAGCGAAAAGAGGGTACATCAAGAAAGAAACAGCTGTTGAAACCACTAGCATGCTTTCTTTAGATGGAGAACTAGTTTTACCCAAACTACCTGAAGGTTATAGAATACAAAGTATGGCTGATGACAATGATATTGATAAAAGAACGCTTACATTTGCCAAAGCTTTTGGTAATTATGGAACAGAAAATCAGATTCAACCTCACAGCTACATCGAATTACAAAAATGTCCAGACTATAGGAAAAACTTAGATGTTTATATAGTCTCTCCTGATGAGGAGTTTGTATCATTTTGTTTAATTTGGTATGATGAGAAGAATAATCTGGGAATATTAGAACCTGTTGGTACAAATCCTGATCATAGGAAGAAAGGATTGGCGAAAGCTGCTGTATATGAAGCTATCAATAGAGTTAGACGAGAAGGTGCTGAGAAGATATATGTTGGAGATGGGCAGCAATTCTACCTTTCCATAGGTTTTGAGCACAATTCTAGAAATGTAGTGTGGATTAAGGAAACAGAGCTTTAATCCCTACTCCTTTCTTCTAATTTCCTAACCACTTAAAACTATCTGTTCAAATTGATACAAAATTCTAGAGTAGTCTACAGAATCTTTTTCATTTTTATAGGACTCAAAATTATTTTTTAGCTCTTCAACTGTTTTTACACCAAAAACTACTGTTTCAGCTCCTTGATCTAATCCATATCTCAAACATTGTGCTGGTGAAGAACTTTCTTCTAATTTCAACGATAATTTTCTTCCTCCACAAAAATATGCTGGATAATCAGTTTTTTTAGTAGTGAATACTTTTCCTTTCATAAGATTCTTGATTGCAATTATTGAAATCTCATTCTTTTCGCAATATTTGATTAGTTTCTTTGTTGAATCCAATATCCCTGTAGCAAAATTCAATGGAAACATAATTACATCGAATCTCTTCTTTGCTAAAATTTTAAGAATTAACTCTGGTTGATGTGCACTGAACCCGAATGCCTTTGCTTTGTCTTCTTTTTTTAATTCCATAACATAGTCTAGAACTCCGCCCTTTACAAATTTCTCATAATCCTCCATGTGTGTGATATACTGGAGTAAAGCAATATCTACATAACTTGTATCTATTCTTTCAAGCATTCCTTCAAAGGTTGGTTTGATATGTTTCATAGAACGAGATTTTCTATGGTTTGGACCATTTTGACTATAGATACTTCCAAAATGTGTTGTAAAAGTAATTTTCTTTCTTTTATTTTTGATGAATTCTTTGAACACATCAAAGAAAAAAGGCAAGTTAAAAACGAGATCATAGTGAGTTAATCCTAGCTTAAAAGCTTCTTCTATTATTAATCTTGAATTCTCTTCTCGTGTCATATGATTTGGATTGTTAGATCTTAATACAAAATGCTCTATCCCTAATCCTAAAGAGCTTAAATTTACCCCTAATTCCCTTAAATTGCTCATACATATAAACTTACTTGAATATTAATTACTTTTTTGCTTAGTTTTTTTTCTAAATCATAGGAGATCTCAACTGTGATTGTTTTAGGTTTGTGAATAGTTATTATTGGAAGAAATGTAATCAAAAATGAGGGAAATAAACTCATCAGGATTAAACCTTCAGATGCTTTCAGTATTGAATTAACAACTATTATCATTCTCTTTTTGGCTACAATATTCAGTTTTCCTATTTCAGGAAGTATGTTCTGATTTTTGCTGTAGTAGGTGCAGGAAGGGTCAAAGGAGAACGACCTGAGAAGAAATCTCTTAGAAAAATGATTATAAGCTGGATTATCAAATTTCCTGTCGCAGCTGCTTTGTCAGCTTTAATATATGGAGTTACTCTCGCTATAATCTGAAGCTAATATGAGCTGTACTTCATACTAATCAACAATCAGTTTGCACAAGATTTTGGCTATTTCAATACCACTATCAAGCTCTATGAATGAACTGCTTAGTTTAATCCCTTTCTTCTTCAAATAATCTCTCATCTCAGATTCCAATTGACCTAAATTAGCCTTTGATAATTTTTCTAAATTGTTATAACCTATACTAAAATAGTGATTTATTGATTTTCCTTTAATATATGGCATACGAGTAAAATCAGCTTTATTTACTAATTCTAGAATGAAATCTTCTGGAATACCTGAGTCTACTGCTATTTTCTTTCTCATCACTCTAGTTCTCCCTCGGTCTAAGATGTCTAGAGTGAATCTAATCCCATACTTGCGCAAAATTGTAGTATATTCGATTTGATCATCATTTTCCTTTTCTACTAACTCTCTTAAATACCCCTTTGAAGGTAGAAACCAATTGAAGAAGTATTTGTAAACTCTAACTAATCCTTCCAAAGAAATGTTGCTTTTTTTATAGAATTCTGCAAACTTATACTTATTTTCAGTTAAACTGATAAGGTCTACTACATCAGTCACATCTAACTTTTCTAATTTCCTGAAAACAGAGTTTATATTTTCAAGATAAGCATTATATCTCTGTCTTGGATCACTACCAAGTAATTTCTGTGTATATTCTTGTAATTCCCTCATACTCAAATTATAATTTTCTCTAACAAAATTATAGGTTAAAGTTGTCTTTATACTTTTCACGAGAAAATCAAAGCTCGTGCTTGGTTTAACCAATTTCTCTACTTTTTCCCAGTCAATTTCCATATATAAAAATGTCTAAAATCCTATATAAATTTGTAAGGTCTCTAAGTATCCTATCAAGAGTGTAATAAGCTAACAATTAATCTCGATTATAGATGGTAAGGCGATTCACGCATGTGTTTTGAGAAATTGAACAAAGTTAGTATTTTGTCTACATTTTCTTTTCCATATACCTTGTAGAACTCTGATAAATCTTTATTATTTTCAATTGAGAAAAGAATTTGATCCACAACTACTGTTTCTCCAACTAATTCTACCTTATTTGGTATACCCGGTAAGACATCTGGGTCAGGAGGTTTACTTCGTATGATTTCTGGTATTTCAAGAAATTCTGCTATATCTTCTAACTGACTTCGATAAATATGAATTATTGGCATAACATCTGCACAATGATCAACTCCCCATTTACAAAATGTTCCTGTTAACCATTCTGTTCTGTTAGCTGCTCCTACAACCATAAGATTGTGCTGATCAGCATATTGATAGATCATAACCATTCGCATTCTATGCTTTGTAACAGCATAGGAATTTCCTCTTGCAATCCAAGAATTAGCTTTTGGTTTCAGTCTAGCTTCGAGAATTTTATCGCTCCTTCCTGCAAAAAATCTAGATTTACCATATTCAATTGCTTTTCCGCGTAATTTCCTAAAAGGTATTAAATGAATGGGAAGCAATCTATAGGTTTTAGATGCTCGTAAGATAGGCGTGAGTGATTTTGATATAAATTTTACTCCAAAGTATTTGGCTAGTTGTTTGGCATGATATTGATGAATTGGTTTACTGTCTCTCTCAGGAAGATTAAGGAAATGTACTCTATCTGCTCCTAAACTTCGAACTGTTAAAGCTGCAGTTACAGCAGAATCAAGTCCTCCGCTCAATCCTAAAACTGCTCCATCCCGGTCTAAATTAACCATTGTATCCTTTATAAAAGATTCAATGTTACTACAGATGTTCGGAAAATTGAGTTGAGGTTTATATACAGATTTAACCATAATAGTTTCACCTAATAAGTTACTAGATTTCTCTTTAAACTCATCTAACCTTAAGAAATATTGAGTTGCTTAAAAACTCTTAATTCACTTCTACATTCTTTTATTTTGAAGTGCTCGCAATAGTAATTCTATTCCCGTCAGTGTCGAAAAAGAAGAACATAGCTATCATACCTGCAAATTTAGATATGTCTGTAGTTTTAATTCCAAATTTTCAAGATAGGCTTTTGTTTCATTAACATCTGCTACATTAATGGTAAATGATGTTAGAATCTGTATTATTGTTCATGTCGAAACACTAATAGAACCAAGTATTAGTTAAATAAAAATAATCTGGTATATCAAAAATAGAATTAAAAAGAAGAAAAATTAGAAACTATTTTTTTGTAGATGATTTTGTTTCTTTTATTCCTCCTATAATGAAAAGTATGCCACCAATTAGAACTAAGATACCAGCGATTCCTCCTGCAACTAAACCAAACACGATTAAAATTATTCCAAGTACGATTCTATTCTTTATGGGAGTACCTGTTCTTAATCTTAGTTGGATCCAAGGCCAAACAAAAAGCAACACAACAAAACCCAAAACAATCATGATTAGTCCATTTAACCAAGCTATTCCTGAAAAAGATAAAAGCGAGACTTCCTCTACAATACTACTTAACACAGATGCAATAGTAAGAATACCTTGGACTATTAGTAGAAACCCTCCAATCAAGGAATCTATATATCCTGCACCTGTCCAATTGATTTTGTAAACGACAACTGTCATGATTGAATAATCGTTGTAATTAATAAAAATCCTACCATTGTGTTATTGTAATATGCATTATTTTGTTTTGAACCAATTAATTTTAGTTTCTAGACCATTCTTTAGGTGACACAAACGGAGGATGGACATATCTTTTTGTAATAGTAATCTTCTCTATCTGTTGGTACTCTGCATCAGAGAGTTGAAC
>JAGXNV010000149.1 GCA_019894795.1 Candidatus Heimdallarchaeota archaeon
CGTCAGATGTGTATAAGAGACAGCGCGTGACCTCGTGCCATGAGAGCGTCCTCAAGCTCTCAGGTGCCCGCTACAGACGAATGAGTGTTGGCGTGGCCGGAAAGGTACTTTGGCGCCAATGTTCGGTGTTCGGTATTGACCGAACACCGAACATGGTTGATAGTTGAGATATGCTAATAGATAAACAGAACTCAATGTGAGAAAGACTACGATAAGAGACACAACTACAAATATCCAATCTAGCTGTGTTGGGTCAAATATCATCTTCTTCTCTCACTTAGTTGTTTTTTGGTTTACAGATTAACTCTATCATTTTCATATCAAAGAAACCATGAGTATGAGCTGGTTTGATGATCCAAGCGGTATCTGCTCCTCTTCCAGTTCCACCAACAGCAATTACATCATCCATTGTTATTGCTCCTGCGTCAGCTGCCATAGCAACAATTTCCGCACATACTTTTGTTCCTTGTCCAAATATTTTTAAAGTTTGAGCCATGATTTCAACAGTCATCCAAGTTCCAAGTTTTTTCCTGACAGCTCTATCAATACCTGCAAGAGCATGAGTAGCTGTTACTACTTTAATTCCTTGATTTTCAAGTTCCTTGATAACCTTATCTTCTATCTCCATTCCACCAGGCTCTATGAAACCTGCTTGATGAGTCACAATGATAATCTCACAATTTTTGAGTGTAGAAACTGCAATCAGAGCTGTGTCTCCACCAGTAGTTGCAACAACTACTTGTTTGATATTAGCTTCATCTACCTTTTGTTGTACTAATTTGAGTACTTCTTCAACATGATTTCCTGGTTTATCAAAATGTACAGTCATACTCTACAGTATCTATTCGCTGGTTTAAAATTATTTACAATAGTACCTCAATCATAAATCAACGTTTAAATTCTTCTAGACGTAATTTGGGGGGTATTTATGACATAATTAGCTGCAATATCTAGCAAAAGTTTATAGATAACTTTGAGGGCTTACCTATTGATGAGTATTACATTTGAGCTCGATCAAGATAAACTTAATGCAGCTCTTATTAGCTCTAGGAAGATAATGCTCAATAAGGGCCAAATTGAGGTTCTTGAAAAACTTCATGACTGCATACATACTGCTCTGCCTAGTCTCAGTGAAAATGTTATAGAATTACTAATGAAGACCTCTTGCCGTGACTGGGAGAAAGAATATGTTCGACCAATTAACGATTTTCGATTTATTCACGTTAACGAGAGAATGGCTGCTTTCTATCAAATTTTCATGTTCTTCATCCGCAGAATAAATGATTTGCTCATTACTCCATTAGATACTTCAACAGTTATTTTCCTAAGAAATGCAAGCTTAATTAATTTTAAAGACTTCCTTGAAGCTGAAGGCTATGTTGTAACCTATGAAATTAAGTAACACAGTTTGAGGAATGTGAGTTTCATTCTATTGCTTTTTCGCTTATAAAATGTACCATTTTTCAAAAACTAATATATACTAGTCGCTTTTTGTTTGCTTCAAAAGGTGTTTTAATGAAGAAAAAGATAGCATTTGTCACATTTATTTGTCTCTTCTCACTTATTACCATTAATCTTTTACCATCAAATACACAAGCTCAAGGCAGTTTTGATGTATTATTGGTTGGAGAAGAGATTCCTGAATACCTGTTGGCTAGAATCTCTTTAGATCCTTCCTTTATTATTACAACTAGAGATTCGATAGGTACTGGTTCTTTATCTATATTTGATAGTATTATGATTCTAGATTACGCTCCTTCTTTAGCAGAAATTTCTAATTTAGAATCTTTTACAGGTGGAGTTTCTATCTTTATATATGAGAATCTAGCGTCTAACGCGACTTTATTGACAACTTTGGGTTTAGCAAGCACCACAACAAACAATGTCGTCCAAGAAGTAGCTTTACCGGTTCCAGTAGGTCTCATAGAAGAACATTCTATATTGAATAATATTCAATGGAATTCTGTTCCTTCTATAACAAATTATACTGACGTTCAGTTAGCTGGCACAATTATACTTAAAACAGCTGTTTACAATGAATCTGAGACAGCAATCGCTTTAGCCAGTACAATTGATAGTGAAGGCTATTTTGCTTTCAATTTCTATCCGAACATGGAATTTAACAGTGAACTAATTGATTGGCCCTTCTTCAATTATATGATTTATCTAACATTGATGTCTTCAGTTAATGAAGTTGCTTTATCTTATGCAAATTGGGATTATTCTCCAGTTCCACATGCTTTAGAAACAATTCTGATAGGCGTTGCAGTTCTCGTTACAGCTGCTATTACTACAGGTGGATTCATCTATGCTAGAAAATATTCTAAGAAGAATCCTCTAAAGGACAAGGATCTTGAAGAGATGAGTAAGGAGGTTAAATCTGAAGATAAATGGGAAGAAGTAGGGATGCATAGGCAGCTAGGTGGTTTCCTTATTCAGTTATTTGTTGGTCTTTTGGTAATTCTTCCAAATGTTGTCATGTCTGCTTTAGTCTTTCCATTGCTCGTTTTACCAAGTCCACAAGCTGCTGGGTTCTATGATTATACAATCAAATTTTTTGAAGCATTGTGGCTTTTCTTTGATTTGGGTACATCTGTAGTACTTGTAAAATTCTTTAGTGAACATAGAGTAAAAAGTCCTAAGCAAGCTATCAAATATGTCCAAATATTTGTTTGGTACCAGATGCTATCTGGTATAGCTCAACTGTTTCTAATATCTTTCATTGGTTCAATGGTATTTCCACATACTTTCCTAGCTCATATGTCATGGGTTATTGTTACACACGCTTTCTTCCAATGGCCAGCATTCTTCTTGGTGTTTATGTATCTGTTTCAGGCAATGAACAGGATAGATTTACAACAGATACTTAACTTGCTGCTCTATGCCGTTTTCAATATCACGCTTCAATATCTCGTTATTATCTTGTTCAGGTACACTCTAGGTAAAAATCCTGTTTTCGGAGATGGTCTAGCTGGTGCAATAGGGTATAGTGTTGGGTTCTATGTAATACAAATAGCATCTTTTCTGGTTGGTCTATTATTCTTCAAGCGACTAGGATTTTCTCTAGTATCTATCTTCAGAATAGATTTCACTTGGGTGGATTTGAAAGAAGCTTTCAAATTTGGGGCCAAATGGATGGTGGGAAAAATTCTCCCTCCTCTTGGGTGGTTCATGCAACTATATTTAATGTCATTTTATTTACCAAATTACACTCAACAACAAGGATATTTCTCTCTTGCTTGGAATTTTGCTTCAATAGTTATGTTAGTTGCACTCTTTGCTGAATCATTCCTCCCAGCCATTTCTGAATCTTATCATGCAAAGAAAAAAGCCTTGACAAGATATTATACAATAAGTTCTCTAAAATGGAGTGCATACTTTGATTGGTTCTTAGTTGCAGTACTAATACCTATAGGTTGGAGGTTTATAAGTGGTGGAGCTGGAGAACAATGGATAGATGCCGCTCCTCTAATTATTTGGTTCCTATTCTTTCATTCAATTGGATATTTCTCGTGGTTAGGCGATTGGATGTTTGCAGGCTCCGACAGACCTGCATGGGCAGCAATTAGTTGGGTTATTGAACAAGTTATCAGAATATCATTACTATTTGTTTTCATACCATTGTATGGATTCTTTGATGCTACTTTCGGCTCTCCGATGGTTGCTATAATGTTCGCTTATTTCCCAGCGTTGATAATCAAGAATATCTTCATGTGGTGGGGAATTAGACGAGACGATTATTTCAAATTTAAATGGAAAGATCTTCTTTGGCAAGGTTTTGCCGCTCCTCTATTTGCAGCCGTTGTTATATGGGGATTATTTGAAGGACTATTTAGTTTGATTTGGTTTAATGAAATCATATCTTCTGTAGTAATTCTACTTGTTGGAACTCTTGGGGGATTGTATGTCTTTGCCTTTGTTGCTAGTTTCTTCGGTGCATTTGATGACAATACATTAGAAGAGCTAAGACAAGCTTCTTTGATGGCTAAAGGACTTCAATTCATGGCTAAACCATTATTTATTGTGTCAAAATGGGGTGCTAAAATTTCACCCTTACATAATCGCTTCCCAATTAGTGTTTTCGAAGAAGCTAGTGCGGAAGCTAAACAACTAACTGAAGAGAAAGCCAAATTGGTAATCTAACCTTTTTTCCTTTTATTTTTTTGTTTTCATTGCAGAATAAATTGTTTTTTTAATCCATTCTTCTACAGTTGAGTCTCTCTCCAACTCTTCACAATAATCCCAATGTTCTCCAGCTATTAACCCCATCAAAGAGATCTTCTTGAATTTTCTTGGTTTGTTGACAGTAGTGGTAAACATGAACAAAAGCCGTGCTGCCTTTTTCTTCAATTTGAACGTGTCCATCTCATTGCTTAATGGTATTTCATCATCTTGAAGTGTTATAGCAACTTCATTACTAGAGGTGTTGATTGTAGCAAATTTTGCTAAGGCTAATAAGGAATAATTTCTTATCCAATCAATTCTTGAAGATGCAAAAGCGTGATTGTATAATGATGTTAAACATCCTTCTTGAATCAGAGTTTTGAGCGCAACTCTTCTTGTCTCATCACCTAGGGAAGGTGTCGATATGATTTTATCCTGTCTACTACAGCTCATTAAAATATACTACTCCATTCTTTCAAATAAACTTTAGCAAATGGTTAAGCAAGAAAATTTTTAACTTACTTCCACTCAAGAAGTTTCATGGATTCTGTGACCCATGGAAGTATAGCTGTACTCATTGGGTTCATATTCATACAATTCTACGATGTTCAACTTTGGTTACTTCTACCTGTATTGTTTGTGTTTGGAGTTCTAGTAGATTATGATCATGTCTTTTATTATAAGAAGAATGATCCATCGATAAAACTCTGGAACATTCCTCAGTTGATTAAAGTATACTTTAGAACTATAGATGAGCGAGATGATTTCATTTATCACACTTGGTTGCACGAACCTTTTGGCGTCCTTGTTGTCTGTGGATTTAGTTATCTCATCTTTGGGGTAACAAATTTCCATCCTGAATTATCAATTTTAGCAAGTAGCTGTTATGTTGCTCATTATCTAGTTGACCTATTATCTGGGAAGATGAAACCTTTAGCTCCCTTTACAGATAAAGTAACTATTGACCTAAAAATACTCCCTGCTAATGCATTCACTATAACTGGTATTGCACTCATTACTTTTCTTACCGCACTTCTTATTTTCTTTTTCATCTGAAAACAAATAGAACTGTATTCTCGATAGATTTTTAATTTCTAGATGAATGTACACTTAATGTCGAATGAACTTATAGGAAAGGTTCCATTTTGGATAGTTAAATTTGCTTTGAATAATATCGTCAGAAAGAAAATGATGCAATACAATGAAGTTGTTTTACCAGAAGATGAGTCAAAATGGAAGAAAATGGGAAACTTGTCATCTAGCAAAGTTCGAGAACATGATTTTCAAGCTTCTTTAGATGATGGGGAATTACAAATAAGGTCTGTTGGAAATGGTATGATAAACGTTAGAATTTCCAAAGATTTATCCTCTCTTCCACAAACTGATGCTGTTGTTCTAGAAAATAAAACTCCCCCTGCTTTAGTTATTAAAAAAGAAAAAGAAAAAATAACTATCAGTCAAGAATCTGGATCTAATGTGTTCATTATTATAGAAATAGATTTGAAAAATGAAACTATAACCTTCGAAGACGGTTTTGGATTTCGAATTAATATTGAAGAATTTCCTAGTTATCATGAGCAAGATTGGTATAAACTAGAGCGATATCCTGAAGTTACATGCGCAAATTACTATGGATATGGGGAAAAAGGAGGACCTTTAGACAAAAAAGGTGAAACAATTTCATTTTGGAATACAGATTCTTTCGCATATAGTACTAAAGATACCAAACTATACCAATCTCAACCTATGCAAATTGTAGTTCGATCTAATGGTTTCTGCTATGCTGTTGTGTTTGACAATCCTAATAGAAGTCAAATCAAAATTGGTGATGATGAAGATTGTTCAACAAAATACTATGTGAATGGTGGAGGAATAAATTATTACTTGATTGTTGGTCCAACTGTAAATAAAGTTTTTTCAAAACTTGCAGATCTTCTTGGTAGAGCACCTCTTCCGCCAATCTCAGCCTTAGGTCATCACCAAAGCCGTTGGTCATACTATCCTGAATCTGCCGTAAGAGAGTTAGCCTTTGAGTTCAGAAACAGAAAGATCCCTTGTGATTACATTCATCTAGATATTGACTATATGGATAACTATCGGATATTTACTTGGAACAAAGAGCATTTTCCCAATCCAAAGAAACTATCTGAGGACCTTCTTAATCAAGGTTTTCGATTAATGGCTATGACTGATCCGGGAATCAAAGTAGATTCAAAATATAAGATTTACAAAGAAGGAATCAAGGGTGGGCATTTTTGCTTAAATCCTGATGGTTCGGAATATATCGGTCCTGTTTGGCCAGGAGACTGCCATTTCCCTGATTTTACTCAAGCAAAAACACGTGAATGGTTTGGTAGCCATTTTACAGCTCTGACTGATGTTGGCATTAGTGGTTTTTGGATCGATATGAATGATCCATCTATCTTTAATGATAAAGGCACAATTGATGATGATGTTATTCATCCTGGTGAAGGTGAACCCCGTCAACACAAAGAGGTTCATAATGAGTACGCACATTTAATGGCCAAGGCAACTTATGAAGGATTACAAAAAATAATGCCAAATAAAAGAATTTATATCAATTCTAGATCTGCATACTTGGGTTCTCATAGGTACGCAGGAACATGGACAGGAGATAATGTTGCAAATTGGAAACATCTGCAGATATCGATACCAATGCTACTGAACATGGCAGCGTCTGGCCAAGTTATGATTGGTCCTGATATAGGTGGTTTCGCCAGAAAACCTGGAGCTGAACTTCTTATCCGTTGGTACCAAGCTGGGTGTCTGTATCCTTACTTCAGAAATCATACAATTAACAAAAAGTGTTCTCAAGAACCATGGGTTCATGGAAAGAAAACGGAAACCATTATTCGCAAAACCATCCAATTAAGATATTCTCTTATGGTTTATATCTACACTAGCATCAGACAATCTTGTTTAACTGGTGTCCCTGCATTTCGAGCTTTATGGGTAGATCATCCTAAAGATCCTATGGTTCACATTGCTGAATGGTCAGAAACTGAATACTTGTTTGGAGATAATCTTCTTGTAGCTCCAATTCTTAAGAAAGGTAAAAGAAAAAGAGCAGTGTATCTTCCTCAAGGAAAGTGGTTTAGTTTATGTGGGGAACTTGTTTTTGAGGGCGGAAAAGTACATGATATCGACATTCCTTTAGATGTAACACCGATTTTTGTAAAGGAAGGCTCAATTATCCCATATATTAGCAAACCCATTC
>JAGXNV010000150.1 GCA_019894795.1 Candidatus Heimdallarchaeota archaeon
GTATAAGTAAGTGATATGCCCCCCCATACCACTGCTGACATTCTGTGTCAGGATAATCCACCAGCAGAGCTTTACTAGGAGGGGTTTGCTACCCTTCCATCACATTTTTCCGACAATTATTTTTTTGTTTTTCAAACGGAAAGATATACTTTTCTAGTTTTAGTTCATCTCTCATGAATATTAGATCTTCTTGAATACTTTTGTTAATTGGAACTCCTTTTTCTCTCACAAGTTTTTCAGCTTCATATTCCTTTTCTCCAGCTGTATAAATTCTATTTTCACCAGGAGCAGTTTCTGAATTTCTTAGATTCCTACATATTGCTCCTGCAACAGCTTTGAAAACATCTAGACCTAAGAAATGTTCTGGATCTATTGCAATGAAGAAATGTCCCACATGGAAATGAGAATTATTTCCTTCATGGTCTAATCCTGATAATTCTTTCAAGAATTTTCCATTTTGTAGAGCAGCTGAAAGTATCTCCACGACTGTTGAATAACCATACCCTTTGTGTCCTGATAAACTCTCTCCTGCACCACCCAAAGCTAATAATGCTGCTTCTTTATTCACAAAATCCTTTAACAGTTGCCCAGCATCTGTTTTAGATTTTCCATCTTTACCTATTACTAACCCTTCAGCTAATGGTTCTCCTGTTCTTGCATGAATCTCTACTTTTCCTCGTTGTATAATCGATGTAGCACAATCTAGAACAAAAGGAAAGGCTTCATTTGTTGGGAAACCGAAAGTTAATGGATTAGTTCCTAGCATCGGTTCAACACCAAATGTTGGAGCAACAGATGGACGAGCATTAGTCCCTGTAATGCCTATACAACCCTCTTTAATTGCCATCAGAGGATAATAACCAGCTATACCATAATGAGTGCTATTACGAACTACAGCCATACCTAACCCATATTCTTTTGCTTTTTCTATTGCGAGTTTCATCGCACTAAATGCTATGAAGTGACCATTTCCATGGTTACCATCAATTACAACAGCTGCATCCTTGTCTTTTACAATT
Source organism: Candidatus Heimdallarchaeota archaeon (assembly GCA_019894795.1). Classification (GTDB taxonomy): domain Archaea; phylum Asgardarchaeota; class Heimdallarchaeia; order Heimdallarchaeales; family Heimdallarchaeaceae; genus UBA460. The sequence goes on from JAGXNV010000150.1 coordinate 1,020, forward strand.
TCATATTTGCTTACTTTGTGTTGTCCACTTTTGACTCTAACAAAATAGTATCTTAGACGTTGCACTCCATGAGATTTTATACCTCGGAGATCAGATTCTATTAGAATATCAGCACTTACTGTTGCTTCTTCTTCAGGATAGCCTAATCCCATATAAACATCTTTCATGAAATCATGAAGTACTTCAACCGGAATATATTCTTCTTCGGATGTCATTCTAATCTACATAAACAGCAAATTTTCTTCAATCTTAAATTTTACTTAAAATTACATAAAATATATTTAGAAATGTTTATAGAGTTTCAAGAGGGTTAAATTTTATGTATCCTGTCGAAAAATTTACTAATTTACCTAAACATCAAGCTCTTATTGACAAGGCTGTAGAGGTTCTAAAAGAGGATCCAAGAGTAAAAGGCATTTACATCTCAGGTTCAAAAAAAGCAGATGAATTTTCAGATATTGACTGTGGAATCCTCTGCACAAAAGAAGATTTTGATTCTCTAAAGAAGAACAGATTAGTAACTGCAAAAAAGATAGGAGCAATCAAAGCTGAGTCTATGTCTGGTTTTCCCTCAGTTTATGTAGTTTTTTACGAACAAGATGAGATTAAATTCGATTTCTCTTGGGAAATATTACCTAAAGAGATTAGACCAGATTATGCTTATGTAACCAATCTTTATGATCCTGAAGGACACATTGCAGCTATGATTGAGAAAGCTTGGAAATTGGACTGGGATATTAATGAAGCTGAATTAGGTCATTATATCAAACATTTTCACATCGGTATAAGTTATACAGTTTTGAAGCTAGCTCGGGGAGAATTGTGGGATGCTTACGATTGTGTGGATTACTACAGAAAATATCTCGTAAAATTTGAGGATATGTTAGCTCAGAGAAAACCTGAAAATTATCGTAGACTCGAGCAAAAGTTAAACGAGAAACAAATCAAATTATTAGAAAAAGCTATTCCTAAAGATTTGTCAAAAATAGAACTTTTCAGAGCAATGGATATCATCTTTGAATACTTTGATACTTTTCTAAAAGAAAGGATTAGAATTCTTAATTTATATCCTGATAAAGATGCGAAAAATATGTTAGAATATTATCATAGGAAAAAGAAGGAGATATTGGATCTCATCTAGAAAATAAATAATTGCCAATAAATCGGGAAGGCCATATATGCTAAGCTAAATGCAGTTAGCAATGTGTATTGTATTCTTGTAAGTAAATCCCAGTAGGGCTTTTTATCTATATTTCCAAAACCAAACCATGCAAAGAAAGTGAAGACAATATTCCCTACTATGAATACTAAGGAAATATAAGGCAATGAAAGAACGTTTTGAAAAGCCGTAGAAGTTTCAGTGCTCAATATAATTGTTTCATGATTGATTTTCATCATAAGAATCACAGTCACAATGGCTGAAGTAAGAAAACCTATATGCCAAACCTTAGAGACTGTTAAGAGAGTTTTCCCTCTTTCCTTTCCTTTCTTCCATCTAAAGAAAGCATCAATTCCCCATAGTGATAAGGATATTAGAGAAACTGTACCTATGAAAATTAAGAGACCTGATTGGAGTTGAATGTTGGTGTAGGACGAATGCATTCTTTCCATAGTTGTAATAGATACCGCCCAATTAGTATTCATATACGTTATTTGCCCCTCTTCATTTTCTCCAAAGAAAATTGAGTAATCATAATCACCTGTCCTTTCTACAAAGAAATTGGGAGTAACTTCTACAAAATCTACTTCTAATCCTGTTACTTGCAAATACCCTCTACTTGAGGTAATATTGATAGAGTAATATTGAGACCATATGAGAGCATCAACACCATTTTTAGTACTATAATATCTTCTTGTGCTTACGTAATCACCTGTGAACATTCTCGCTCTTTGTTTATAATTTTCAATAGGTTCCACAGTTCTGCTAAAATAGTAGAAGTTGTTCAGAAACCCGTTAATAAAACGACTCCTTCCAAAAATACCCGTTTGACTATTATAAGAGATAAACAGACCAAAATTCTCTTCAGGGAACAGCATCATATTGCTATGAAAGAATATTGTATCTCCTCCATGCCCTATGATATGCGCATTTCTATAATCAGTTTCATAAACACCTAAACCTACTCCTGGCATATCAGGATGAACAACATATTGATCTGAGAACATTTCTTGTACAGAGCTTTCTTCTAAAATTGTTACATTATTGTACGTTCCATTATTCAATAACATCATCATGAATGTAGCCATATCAGTAGCTTTAGTTGTAAACCCTCCTGCGGGATATATTGAAAAATACTCGTAGAAGCCAGGTTCTTCGGTACTAAAATATGCTGGAGACATATCATCTTGTAGTTCAGCAGGTAATTGTTGTCTGCAAGTGGTACTATTCATTCCTAAGGGTAAAGTTATTTTCTCCTCAATATATTCAACAAAGGGTATACCCGCAATTTCTTGAACGATATATCCAACAAGAGAATTACCATAGTTCGAGTAACCAGTTAATTCTCCTGGAAGTCGAACACGTTCTGGAATGTTGTTTTTTAAGTCATCCTCTAGTGAAGGCATAGCTTCCAATGCCTCATAAATAACTTGTGAAGTTGAAACTTCAAATCCTGCTGTGTGTGTTAGCAAATGTCTTATAGTGATTGGTTCAAGATACGTTTCTGGAATCTTAAAAGCTGTTAAATATGTGTTAATATCTGTATCAAGGTCTAATAAACCTAGTTCGACAAGCTGCATCGCTGCTATCGCTGTAAATGTTTTAGATATTGATCCAATCCTGAACAGAGTTTCATCAGGAAGGACAGGTGTTTGATAATAATAGTCTGCATAACCATATCCTTTAGAGAAGACCATTTCACCATCTTGAACGACTGAAACAGTCACACCAACAATTCCATAATCTTCAAGTTCTTGATTAATTTCACTATTAATATAATCTTCCAAGTCAATCAATAACGGGATATCTGAAATTGTAGTTTCATCATTTTTATCATGGTTTTCACATGCTAATGCTGGAGAAACATTGAAGCCCCCTGTACTATACGTATTGACTGATAAACAAAAAATCATTACTAGACTAATTAATATGATGAATTTTCTGGAATTAATTTTCATTTCTCTGCCCCGAAGAGATTATTTCTCAAACTAAATTATCACTTTGTCTAGACATATATAAACAAAACTGAAAGAAAGTAAACGTCTGATTTTGATTCAATATCTTTAAACCAAGAATAATTTGAAAATTCTCCCTCTACTTATTTTCTAATTATTTCTTTTGCATCACTAGCTGATTCACTAACCAATCAAAAGATTCCATTATTCCTCCGCCATAGAGAATACTACAATCAAATACTGAAAATGTTCTATTAAGAAACTGGGTATGCAAGTCTAGCATTTGAACCAATAAAGGAGCATCAATTGAACCAGGAAGGTCCTGTTTGTTAGCCATTATGAGTACGGGTACTCCCTCTAAATGTGGATTATCAAACACGTTTCTTTTCAAAATTTGCTTTGCTTCTGGTAACCTTTCGAAATCAGCAGCATCAATAACGAAAATAATTGCAGAACTACCTTGATAATGTGATTCCCATAAAAATCTGAAGTTCTTTTGTCCTGCTACATCTATTGCTGTGATTGTCCACCCTTCCACATTGAATGTATCTATGTTCTGTCCAATCGTTGGAACTGTATTATCTTGAAATTCGCCATATCTCAAATAGCGAGATAGAGTTGTTTTTCCAGCGGCATCTAACCCTAAAATAAGGATTTTGGCTTTATAGGTATTTTTTACTTTATTCCTTAGTCTTAAGAAACTCATCAATTCGTTCCCCTGTTCTTTATCCTATTAATTATTATAATTTGAAATAACATTGTCATATCTTGTTTGAACCCATTAAAGAATTCTCACTCAGTTTATAAATATTATTTCACCAGCAATTACTTTTTCACCTAAAATAGCCATAAAGTAAGGCAAAACTCTGAAATACTATACTTTTGAAAAGTAAGAAAGAGTAAAGAATGTAATTAAAATCATTGATGTTTTTTCACCAGATCAACTAACTCTGGAAAATCCATTCCAAGTTCTTTCAATTTTTCAAGAGTTGGAACACCCATATTTGTCCAACCACGTCGCTTGTAGACTGCATTCTTCAGTTTCTCAAATCTTGCTTCTCTAAGTCTTCTTAGTTCTTTCATTTTTTCTTCAGTAGAAAGATTTGTTACATCTATTCTAGCATCTTCTTTGAGTTGTTTCAGATAGTACTCGTCTTCTCTGGATAAATATTCTTCTTCAGTAACAGGTCCCATTGCCCGATAAGGAATGGAATCTAAATCTCTGTAAGTTACACCTTCAGGTATTAAGAGTAAATTCATAGATCTTTGGAAATTGTAAACTCTTTCACTCATAATGATATAGTCAACCGAATTAATCTTCTTTCCAGTGACAGCATTATAATATTCAACATAGTTTAACACGTGTTCAGGAATCTTTGCAGGATCAGCAAGATCAGCGGGTACTTTCATTTCATCTTTCTCTATTGCTCCTGTTGCAAATTGGCTATTATCCTCAGGTATAATATCGTTCCATGGAAGTTTACATAAACCTAACAGTCCAAAAGATGTTCGCCACATTGGGAACCACCAAAGAGCGTTAGCTTTATCCTCAAAAGTAGGCATGTTGTTTCTCACCATATCTTCGAAGATTAACCAAGCTTCATCGTGTTGAGGACCTTTTAGTGCAAAACCATATCCCCCTTGCTGAGCAAGACTTTCTTTGGTCATATATTCACTAAATTCCAGACCTTTGGATTCCATCCCAATATCATTAACTAATTGTGCTTCATCTTCAGTAAGATTGTATTCTTCAACAAAATACTTCTTGAGTTTCTTAACACCCATCCCAATAATTTTACCAAAACCTTCACCTCTAGCAATTTGGTGAATGAGTTCGAGAGCTACATCAGAATTTCCCCAAGTAAGGTCTAATCCTCCAGTTCTTTCTTTGTTTAAGATACCATATTCGTAAAGTTCCATCAAAAAACCTATTCCAGTTCCAATGCTAATTGTATCTAAACCATATGTATCACAATAGAAATTAACTTCGAGTACTGCATCTGGATCATCTACATACCAATTGCTCCCTACACCTGCAAGAGTTTCATATTCTGGACCATCGACAGAAACTAGTTGACCTTTGTAAGGACCTGTTTTACATTCAAAGTTACTAACTCCATGGCTGCATCCTACAGCACACCCCTTCCAGCAAGGATCAGGACCTTTGTTGAATTTTGCTCTATATACTTCTTTGCCTATTTTCTCATGAGTGTCAAATCTACCATATTTGAAATTTTTAGTTGGAAGCAAATCAAACTCATGCATAATTGGAACTAGATGGACTGTTCCGAGTGTTCTCATCTCATTCTGCTTTGGATCAAGTTCGATCATTTCTGATGTATGTTTTCTTCCAACTTTGTTTAAAGCGTCTAGATCAGCAGGATTATTTCCTTGTGTGCGAACATTTCGCTTCTTAACAACAATTGCTTTTATTTTCTTATTTCGGAGAATAGTTCCGGTACCTCCTCTTCCAGCTTGTTTGTATCGAACATAATTTCTACGTGGATCAAACCAACTGAAATTTAAACAACCCCAGTTAGAATTCTCTGCGCCGGGACCAGCTGAAACAACAGATATTTCTCGTTTATCTTTATCATCGTCGGCATATTTCTCAGTTAGAATAGTGCCTATCTTATAAGTTTCAGAAGGTAACTCTTCTGCATCATCAATGATTATTTTTCCTTCTTCTCCATTGATAAATATCGATACTTCTTTCTCTGCTTTCCCTTGTATTGCTAAAGCATCAAAACCGGCATATTTTAGAAATGGACCGAAATAACCTCCGGCATTAGAATCTATTATTATTCCAGTTAATGGAGAGATACCAGTTACTATGCTTTTGCCAGAACCTGGAAAGTTTGATGTTCCACCTAAGGGGCCAGAAGCTATTGAGAGAACATTTTCATTATCATCCCATTTTGTTTTCTTATCTTTTGGAAGATGTTTCCACATCAGATAAAGGTCGAAACCCTTTCCACCTACGAATTTATCTTTCATTTCCTCTGTAACTTCTTCAATTTTAATTTCCAACGAATCGAGATTAATATAGAGAGTCTTTCCAGCATAACCTCTTGATAATTCAGCAAGTTCATATTTGAATTCCTTTAAAGCCATAAATTTCACCTTTGAGAGAGTATTTTTCGAATGAATTTAAATTTATTCCAAAAATCATGAAAAACAGACAAAATAG
>JAGXNV010000151.1 GCA_019894795.1 Candidatus Heimdallarchaeota archaeon
GTGAAAGTCTTGGGCAAGTTTCAAGCCAAACTTTAGCTAATATTTCTGTCATAGAACAAGCAACAATATTCAGGGTACTGAAGCCTTTAATCACTTTTGATAAAGAGAAGATTATTGACTATACTCGTTCTTTGGATATATTTGACATATCTTCTGGACCAGAAATTTGCGATTTATTGGGACCAAAACATCCTATCACAAATGCAGTCCTAGAAAATGCTCTTAATGAAGAACGAAATATTGATATTACTAAGATAATTAATTCGTCATTAAGTAAGATGCAAATTCTAGCTACCAACTAATTGCTAATTAATTTTTTCTAAAGTGTTCAAAATTTCTTCTGCAGATTTATCATAGTTTTTGATAGGAAGAGAATGAAATTCTGCCATCTCTACTTTCTCAGCTGCTAAAGCCATTCCAAAGGCAATTGACTTCTCCAGATCATCTGTCTCTATCATTTTCGCGATTATACCTGTCATTAAAACATCACCAGCTCCTGTAGAGTCTCTCTCTATCTTATTCAATGCAGTGAGTTTATAGAATTTCTCCTTCTGAGAGAATAACAATCCTTTTTCACCTAATGTGACAACTTGTGTACAATGTGAGGGCAGTTTCTCTAAAATTTCTGTATAGGACTTGCTCTGAGTGAAATGACTTGCTTCTTTTAAGGAGAATTTCACTATGTCGGCCTCTTTTGTTAAATCAGATATGAATTTTGGATTATAAAGTGGGATGATTTTATTCTCTGAATCTAGCCCTCTCATAAAACCTTGAACATCCACACCTAAATAATCATGCTCTTTTCTCGCCCAATCTACAGCATTTAAAGTGAATTCGTGATAGATAGGAGAAACTAAGCAACCTTTCCCTCCTTGAAATTTTCTTATGAATTCATCCATATTATTAGCTTGATCAAGCAAATATAATAAACGAGATTTAGGATAAATCTTGTGAAGAAATCTAGTTGTTTTTGCTGAATATTCATATTCAAATGAACAATTCTTAATATTTGAAAAATACTCTAGATACTTCTCAGGGATGTCTTTCCCAAATGTAGTAATACATCTCCCGTTGACAGATAATATAGGAAAAACAATTGATGCATATGAAACAGGACCTCCTAATTGATTCTTTATCTGTTTTTCATCGTTTTCAGTAAAAAATATCTTGTCATCCAAAGCTACATGGCTTAAAATATTGAGGTCTACTTTCACAAATAACATTACCTAGAACCCTTTTTCAATGTTCTTACAAGGTAACTCCACAATCCTAGCAAACATTTTTGAATAAGAAATAGAAAATAATATTCATGACTGAACAAGAAGAAAAAAGAGTCAGAGACTTTGGATTTATCTTTTACTTATGGTCTTTATTAACACTCGCAGCATATGCTTTTGGGATATATGCAATCATCATTTTTGCTCAAGAAGGAGTACGATTCCTAGATTGGGTAGTTGCTTGGATTGCAGACACTCCTGTTTCTGAGTTAGGATCAATAAAGTTATGGATAATTGGTGGTATAGCTGCTCTATTCATCATAGGTATTTTATTAGCTTACCTTGAAATCTGGATAATGAGTTTCATTGGAGCAGAATTTGTGAATACAATTGTATTTGGAATACCTCTTGTAATACTAGGAGGCGGCATTTACTGCATAATTGCTGAAAATATACATGTATGGATTGGAATAGGTATTGTAGCTCTAGCTGTTATGCTTATTGTAGTGATTTTATTAGTTTCTAAAAGAATAGTACTTGGAGCTAAAATATTTGAATCAAGCTGTGAAGCTGTCAATGAAAACAAACGAACATTACTTCCCATTCTAATATTTGCTATTATGTCTATTATTACGTTTATTCTTGGTGCATCAGCAAGTGTTTGGGTTGTTTATTATATGGAATCTGCTCCTTGGTTAAGTGATCAAGAATCTTGGTTACAATGGATCGTCTTCTTTGCTATTATCTATGTGTATCTAGCAATATATTGGACAACAATGTACTTTACTGATGCTATTAACATCTGCATTTTCAAAAGATGGAACAATTTCAAAGAGTCAAGTATTAGATATGCAATGAAAGATGTTTGGAAAGTAAAAGGTAGCATTGTCATGTTTGGAATGTTCATGGCGTTCTTTGACTGGATAGTAAAAATAGTTCAGTATTTTGGAGCGAAGAAAATCAAAGAAACATCCACGTTTTATAAGGCATTTACAATTATGAAGAAAGTCCTATATTGGGTGTTCATAGTATTTGTACTACTCTTCAAATGGCTTTTCAAGATCATTAAATTCTTGAACTATTATACATTAACAATTATCGTTGTTGAAAAGCAAGGATTCATCCGAAGCATAGCTCGATCTTCTGATTTAGCTTTAGATTCAGGAGCTGATATAATAATCGGTAAAACTGGAGTAAATATCGCTAAAGGATTTTTCTCATTGATGACATTTGCAATTTTTGCTGTCGCTGGATTCTTTGTAGGACAGTATTGGTTTGGTGTATCATTCACTTCTGACTTAACTGAATTAGCACTATTTGGTGTAGCTGTAGGAGTGTTCTTCTTCATCTTTGGTTACTTACCGATGTCAGCATTGCTGAAACCTCTCAATACAGCTTATCAAACAATTCTTTTCTTCTATCTCACAGATTCTTTCAGAGGAAAACCTGGACGTAGGTCAAGATTGTCAGACGATATCCAAGAGAGCATTTCCAGGGTCAAAGAAGATGTTATGGAAACATATGACAAGGAAGAAAGGACATCTTGGTCATCTGAGAAAAAGGAGCAACCTACAGAACAACCTGCAGAAGGTTAAATCCTCTTTTTCTTTTTCTTTTTCTTTTTCAATTTAGAATTAAGCACAAATATAATTTTATCAAAAAAGCATTACAACTGAATAAATTCTTATAAAGCGACTGTACATATATTATTAGTGAGAAAATGTCTTCGCGACCACAACGTAGAAGTTTGATTGGAAGTTATAGATATAGTGTTGTCATTAAACCCGACGAGAACGAATTTAGCGAGCAGATGAAAGGTGTTCTAGAGTTATATGATGGTAAACATGTTGCCCAAACACACAAGTATTCTTCATTTGATCAGCTAGCAACCACAATTATTAATTTCTGGGAAAAAATGTTGGGATCAGAAGTAAATGTCCATCGTTTTGCTAATTGGTTAGCAGAGTATTTTTCCGATGTAGGAGTTACTAATATCAATTTTTATCAATTAATTGAAATTGTAAGAAACTTAGGAAAAGGGGTATCACTTCATTCTTCAGGACTTAAAGTTCGAGAAGCTAAAGTTGTTTTAGATCCTCTTGAAATTAGTTCTAAAAAGAGAAAAGAAATGACAACTGATGTGGAAAGTATGATTTCACCAGTTACTAAAACTGTTAAGCCCAGCGAGATGTTCAAAGAAGAGGAAAAAGTTTTAGCTTACATCCCTGTTATACAACCAGAAACTGTTGCTAAAGAAGAAGAAGAACCTGCTGAAGCTCCACCCGTTAACTCTCTTCTTAAACCTAGTGAGGTTATAAAGAAAAGAGATACAATTTTTGAAGGAGAGGTACCTAGAACTGAAGCTCCTAAGAAAGTATTTGGAGACCCAGTTGTTACTAAACCGACACCTAAAATTGAAAAAGAGGTTAAACCAGTTGGGAGTCTTTTAAGACCTGCTCAATATTTGAAGAAGAAAGAAACAATTGATGTTATTTCGGATGCAATAGTAAAGCCAAGTCAAATCTCTCCAGAACGTAAAATAAACCAATTGAGGACTAGTTCCAAAACTGATCAATCTGTTCAAGAGATGGTGCATAGTCAGAAAAAAGTGGTGATCCAAAAACTTACTCGGCCAAGTGAAGGGCTTCTGAAACCATCAGAATATCTCAAAGACAAGGAAACAGCAATAGAAAAAATTGAACATCTGAAAAAACCAAGTGAAGCTATTAAAGCTGACTCTGATGCTTTTATTGCTCCTGTGAGAAGAATAGATCCTGATCTTATGCTTATACCTGCACCTCCAGGAAGCAAAGGAAAAAAAATTGGGAAAAGACCAGTTGATTCAAAACCTTCAGTGAATAAAAATGAAACTCTTCCATTTGAAATTGAAGTAATTGATGATCGTGAATTTGAACAAAAAGATGTTAAACCTTCTAAAGAAAAGAAACAAGAATTATATATACTAGGGATAGCTGGTGTGGGAGAAAAAACCGTTATGTTGCTCAAAGATGGTGGAATTGAAAAGCTTGAACAACTAGCAGCATCCTCTCCTGAAGAATTGAGTAAAATAAGAGGTATAGGAATTACTTCAGCTAGAAAACTTATCAATGGAGCCCAATCTTTACTGAAGAAGCAAGTTTAAGCTTCAACTCTCTTTCAATTTTCTTTCTGAAACTATACATTATATTTAAAAAGTTAAAAAAAAGTCTAAATTGAATGAGTTCATCAAAAATTATGCAGATTGTAGGTCTTTCTAATAGTGGAAAAACAAAATTAATTCTTGATCTTATAAATTTCTTAGAAAAATTGAATATTTCTGTGGCAACTATAAAATCTGCTAAGAACAACAAATATGATTATTCAAACAAAGATTCGGAAAGATTTCTTATAAATGGAGCCATAGGTTCTTCAGTCTCTTTCTCGAATGTAACACAGATTTACACTAAAATAGATGTTAGTCTCAGTGATCTTATTAATACTCTACAATCATTAGTAAATCCTGATATTATAATAATAGAGGGTTATAAGAAAGAAGCATATGACAAGATTCTAGTTTGGTCTGACGAATTAGAGGACAATTTGGACCTTTTCAATCTGAGCAACCTAAAGTTAGTTTACTGCCAGAAGGAACAGTATAAACAACACATTCAAGAATTAACTGAACTTGAAGAGAAACTTTCAACAAAAGTTGTTTCAGCAGTTGACCAGCTTACTTCTTTATTTACAGAATAATATCTTCAGAGGATTAGTTATGCACAGTTCCTTAAGGAATCTACTTGAAAAAACACAAGAAAAAATATTGAAACATAAAGTGGATAGATCTAGCATATCCGGTATCATTCTAGACTATGGGACATCAGAACAACCAAAAGAATCCATCCGAAGTAAAATGAATCTCTTACTAAGATTTGTTAGTGAGATTGTTGTTGTAGCTAGAAAAACTGATCTACTTTCTACAGATGACTTTAAGCAATTTGACCTTCCAATAAAAATTATAGAGCACGATGAGACAACAGATTCTAATGAAGTAATGACTTTTGAAATGGCTTTGAAGCAATGCATTAATGATAAAATAGTAGTTGTTCCAACATATTTAATGATTGAACCAAAAAGAATAGAACTACTAATTAATTACGATTATCCTCTATCTACATTCCTAGGTCAACAGGGAAATATTACACCTAATCTGTTTTTCTATGACAAATGGATTAATAGATTTAATATTCAATTATTAAGATTAAATGGTAGAAGAGATCTTATTGATTTGTTTAGAATATCACAGAAAACTGTGTTCTTACGTATCAGTGAAAATGATCAAATAAAACGTAGTGTGAGAAAAAACGAAAATGCTGAAAAGATTAAAGGATTATATATGAAGAAAATAATATCTCCAATCATTTTTCAAAATCCTGTTGAGGTGCAAGAAACAGTGAAACTGGTTTCGCTCCTTGGTATTATTAAAGACGGTATTATTGAGAAAAATTCTATTTCTTCTCCTTTCAAAATACAACAACTCCTAACACTCAGCCAGAAATTCTTGAATTCAGGTCACTTTGGGCTTGCTTTTCAAGCTCCATTGTTTTTAAGTAAAGTAAAAGATAAAATTGATAAATACCCACCAGACTGGAATTTCAATAAAATTATTGAATTAGGGAAGAAATCTTTAGATTTAGAGTCAAATAAATTTGCAGCAGAAAAAATAGAAAGTTTAAGATTGGCATGTTTGAAAGATTTACTAGTATTAGATTCAGAAGAAAAATCTTTAACAAATTTATCTGTGGAGATTCAAGATCTTGAAGAGATGTTGCTTCAAGATAATATAGATACATAATCTAACTTCTTTCAACCATCATACATTTAAATGCAAACACAATTTCTATACTTATGAGCTATAAGTCCAATTCTAGCATTCTCCCGCTACTTATCAGAGTAGGTTTTGGCTTAGTCTTACCTTTATTCCTTGAAATCCTTATTTATATAGTTTATACAGGTCTTAGAACAGGCGACTTTCAATTTTCAGCAATTCTTCTTTATACTTTTTTGGTAATTCCGATATTGCTTATATATCTACTGACACCAAAATTTCTTTTTCAAGTAGGAGGAGTTAAGAAGCACATAAAGCAGAACCTAAAATCAAATTATGATAAAATATTTCTAAAACCTAGGAAGTTTAGATTCCAGGATAAAGCTGTTCCTATAACCGACATGGAAATTAAATTGCATAAAGAGGAACATGCATTACTTGAACAAAAAATCAAGAATATACTCATACCTGAACTATCAAAAGAAGCGCAGAACCAATATACTCAGAATTTCATTGATCGTTCTCATACAACTAGGAATGAGAAATTGTTAACCTATAATGAATCTCTATTCCTATTTAGTTTAATCTCCTCAGCTCTTCTCCTTCTAAATTTGACCCTTGTCATAATTCTACGGTTTACTAGCATAGAACTTGATTTCATTGTTCTTGATCAGCTAACTAATATTGCTAACGTAATAATTTTCGCTAGTATATTTGGAGTGTTGTTACTTTCCAGCTTATATCTCATGTATGCAAATTCTAAGAACCTATGCTCCTTAATACCCAAAGTTCTTCCCATAATATATTACGAACCAGAAGAAGAAAGAGAAAAAAGAATTACACAGATTCTAGCAATAGCTGAATTCCCTGTTAGTAATCTATTCGTTAGAAGAACTCAAAGAGAGCTTTTTGGTGTAATTGATGAAGCTAAAAAACAACTTCTCTTTACTAAACTTGTTGAAACAATTTCGTGGTACTACCGTGATGAAATGGCGAAATCAATTGCATGGAAGTTGTATAAGGAAGTATTAGAAGAGATTCAAATACCTGAGGAAACTAAAGAAAAAATAGAAAAACAGTTCAAATATGATCCATTATCCCATCTTATTTCTAGCCAAATACTTACTTCAGATGAAGAACAAGCAATCAAGGCCGATATTGATTATATCAACGAGAAAATAGTTGTTTGGGATAAAACTAGGAGTGAAGAACAAACTCTCTCCTTTCTTTTAATTTATAGAACTCTTGAAACAATTTTTAGGCGATCATTATCTAGTCTAGATACAGAT
>JAGXNV010000152.1 GCA_019894795.1 Candidatus Heimdallarchaeota archaeon
ATTAAACAAGCTCTTATCCAAAGTAAACACATTGAAGATATTGATGAATTTGAAAGAATAGGGTTATTAGAATATAGATTAGTTTGCAAAAGAGGTACTAGAGCTGATGGATTAATTCCGGAATTAGGGTCATATCTAGGAAGAGCAAAAATAGGTGCTCAAGTACCGAAGAGAATTATAGAACTATAATACATCTGAAACTTTCAGTGAGACTAATGAATATTATCGAACCTACACTAATAGTAAGCAAAGTTCAAGTTCTTAATAATATTAACAAAATCAAAAGCAAAGCAGAGAGAAATGGAATAAGATTTCGTCCTCACTTCAAAACACATCAATCGATAGAGGTTGGTAAATGGTTGAAGAAATTAGGTGTAAAACATATTACTGTTTCCTCTGTAAGAATGGCTGAATGCTTTGCAAAAGCAGGATGGGAGGATATAACGATAGCTTTTCCTGTAAACATTCTGGAAATCATAAGAATAAATAATCTTGCAAAATCTATACAACTCAACCTATTAGTTGAATCAGTGGAAACTATACAGTTTTTAGATGAAGAACTTCAACATGATGTAGATGTCTGGATAAACATTGACACAGGATATAACAGAGATGGTGTCGCATGGGATAATCACAAAGACATAACTAGACTGGCTTTTCAAATCAATAAAACAAATAAAATGAAACTAGTTGGAATACTGACTCATGCTGGACATTCATACAAAGCAAGATCAAAAAAGGAAATCTTATCTGTTCACGAAGATACAACAAACAAAATGGTAGAAGTGCAAAGAAAACTTCAACAAGATGGATTTGATGGAATACAGATTTCAGTGGGAGGCACTCCAACGGCCAGCGTTGCAGAAGATTTTTCAATGGTAGATGAAATTCGTCCGGGTAATTTCGTCTTTTATGATTTGAAACAAGTTCAGATTGGCTCATGTTCAGAAGAAGAGATTGCAATTAGATTCGCATGCCCAGTAATTGCAAAGTATGAGGAACGCAACGAGATACTGATTGATGGTGGGGCCATACATTTCTCAAAAGATCATTTACTTGACGCGCAAGGGAGAATAATATATGGATATCTATCTCAACCATTTAACAAAGAATTTTCAAGGATAAGGGATGCGCATGTTTCTTCTATCAGCCAAGAACACGGAACAATAGAAGTTAGTAATAATGACTTCTTTCAAGAAATTAGGGTTGGAGATATTGTCTATATAATGCCTGTACATGCTTGTTTAGCGACAAATCTTATGGGTAAACTAATCACCCTAACTGGAAAAGAAATATCTGTAACTTGCAGATAATCTAGATAAGAATTTGGGATCATATAAGCAATCTTACAGATAGCCCTCTATGATTAGATGCTTTACATCTGTTATTAGTTCACAGAACCTGAATCTTCGGCAACTGTAGGCGCAGATAGCGAAAAAAAGAACAAGTGTTTGTATGAGACTACCAATAATTACTATCAGGAGAATTGAAAAAAACCCTTCATGCAGAATTTAACAAAGAATTTCTATCTAAAAATACTGGGCAACGAATTTTAAAAACACTTGAAACAAGATTGTATCATTCTAAGGAAGAATAAGAAATAGTTGTGGTGGGGCAGAGCGGATTTGAACCGCTGGTGTCCACTGTGTAAGAGTGGCATCATGGACCGAGCTAGATCACTGCCCCATGTTTTCGGTTATTTCATTTCTTTTCGTAATTATTTTTAATTTAAGTTTTTGGTTTATGAATTTTACCTAATTTTCCTTCCTTTACGAGTAATTTAAATATTTATCTTCACATCTGCTACTTGGAGCATAATTTATGACAGAACCTGATGAAATTGATTTAAAGTTAAAATCGCTTGGTTTAACACAATATGAAGTTAAAACTCTCAAAACACTTATTGCTCTTTCAGCTTCCACAGCTGAAGAAATCCATAAGCAAACCGACATTCCTACCCCTAGGATATATGATACCATTGAGAGTTTACAGAAGAAGGGGTTAGTTAAAACAATCACCGGTCGTCCAAAAAGGTTTGAAGCTCTTAACCTTGAGGAAGGTTTGAAAAATTTCCTCAGATTCAAAGAGTTAGAGTTTAACAACGAATTAAGCAAGATGACTAGTGTTTCTGATCATATTCTTACACTTCTAAATGATCCAATCTATCAGTCTCAGTTAATTATTAAACCTGATGAATTGATAGAAGCCTACTCCACTCTAGGGGAAATGCAAGTAAAAACAATAGAACTGATAAATGAATCAAAGAAAGAGATTTGCATTTTCACTAATGTATTCTACTGGTTCGAACATGTTGAAGACGCGTTGAAGCAAGCTATATCAAGAAATGTTAAGGTTCGAATTTTAATGAATGTTGATGATGAAACCTCGAAGTTATACTCTAATAAGTTACGGGAGATTGGAGTTAAGGTTAAAGAAATTGCTAATGAAACAGTTCTTGCTCGTGGTACTCTTGTAGATAATGAACAAGTTGTTTTTGTAATATGGGTTTCTCCTGTTAAACAAGAAAAATATGTTTATCGTCCTCATTTCTCCTCAAATCCAGGTATAATCGAAATCTTCTCAAATAATTTCGAATATCTATGGGGAAAAAGTTGAGAAAACATTGAGTAAGTTGATAATCAAAATTATTTGAAAGTGAATAAAATGATAGATTTAGATGATAGAGAACTACTTGCGAAATATGATCAGTCAGATCAATTGGGATCAATGTCAAAATGGGGAGAATTGGTTAAGGAAGCTCGAGAACAGAGCAAAAAGTTACAAATTCCTTCTAAAGTTAGTTGGAAGAATGTCTCTTGGGATTATAGGCAACCTAAAAACGTCATTATTTGTGGTATGGGAGGATCAGCTATTGCAGGGGATTATTTTGTTAGCTTGTTTGAAGACAAGCTAAGTATCCCCGTTATTGTCAATAAAGAGTATACTCTTCCTAAGTTTGTTGATAGTGAATCATTAGTAATCTGCATAAGTTATTCAGGTAACACCGAAGAAACACTTTCAAGATATCATGAAGCATTAAAAAGAAAATCAATGATTGTTTCTATTGCTTCAGCAGGGTTACTAGAAAAGTTTGCAACAAAAATAGGCACACCACATGTTAAAATTCGTGCCGGAATTCCCCCAAGAACAGCTTTTCCTCTAATGTATACTGCTCTTATAACAATCTTTGAGATTTTGGGTTTAATAGGAAGTGTTGAACAACAACTTGATGAAGTTATCAGCATCTTTGAAAAATTAGCGATTGAATATTCTCAAGAATCACCAATTAAGGAAAACATCGCAAAAGAAATTTCATACGGTATATTCAATTCTACTCCTCTTTTCATTGGATACAGTATATATTCTCCTATTGCCTACAGAGCAAAAACACAACTTAATGAGAATAGTAAGTTGATTGCAATCGCAGAGACTCTTCCTGAACAAAACCATAATGGAATTGTAATTTTTGACAATCCAAATACATCGTTAGATAATATCGCTTTCATTTTCATACACGATAAGAAAGAACCAAGGCAAATAGCAACAAGGTTTGAAGAAGTAAAAAAACTAGCATCAGAGAGGTCTGAGAAGGTTCTAGAGATATTACCACAAGGAAAGTCAAAACTTGCAAAACAGCTTAGTACAACATATCTTGTAGATTTCATAAGCATTTATTTAGGAATCCTTTACGAAATAGATCCTTCAGCTACGCCAAGCATAGATAAACTAAAGGAAACTTTGAAAAAGAAAATCAACTTGCAAGTAAATATAGAAGAAGATATTCTTTAGAGTAATGGAAACAAGTTTCCAACACAGAAAGCCAATCAGAAAACTTAAAAGGATAAACGTTTTTACTAAATTAGAGTTAAATTCAGTGAAATTCGTTAGATTTCTTCTCTAAAATAAAAAAATCAGGGTTACTTATGTGTGGGATAGTAGGAATTGTACAACGAGATTCTACAAAAATTGGTAAGAACATCATTGATTCTTTAAGGAAGCTTGAATATCGAGGTTATGATAGTGTAGGCATTGCAACCATCGATAATGATCAAGTTGTAGTGTCAAAAGAACAAGGGAAAATCACTGAAGTTATCGATAAAATGCAATTGGATGATTTACACGGAAAAATTGCAATAGGTCATACACGTTGGGCAACTCATGGTCCTCCAAGCAAAGAAAATTCTCATCCACATACAGATTGTAAAAATGAAATAGCTGTTATACACAATGGAATTATTGAGAATTTTCAATCACTAAAGGAGGAATTAGTCTCTCAGGGTCATGAGTTTCAATCGGAAACGGATACTGAACTTATTCCTCACCTTATAGAACAACTCATGCAAGAGAAGCAGATGAATCTTAAAGATGCAATTATACACACAGCAAGAAAACTGGAGGGAACTTTTGCGATTTGCGTTCTTTCAAGTTTAGAACCAGATAGAATTTATTGTGCTAAAAGGGATAGTCCTCTTGTTCTTGGAATTAACGCTGATAGAATGTTTTGCGCTTCTGATATACCTGCATTTCTTTCTCACACTCAACAAGTCGTCCTACTCCATGATGAGGAATTTGTTACTCTCTCACATGATGGTTACGAAATAATCAATTTCAGAGACATGAAAAAAGTTAATCGGAAACCTTACATTGTTTCTTGGAAGCCAGAAATGGCTCAAAAGGGAGGGTTTCCACATTTCATGCTCAAAGAGATTCACGAACAACCTAGTTCATTAGCGGATTATATTCGGATAAAGCAACCTTCACTAAACAAAATAGCTGAAAAAATATATGATGCAAAAAAGGTTTTCCTTTTAGCAGCAGGAACAGCTCATTATTCTACTCTAACAGGAGAGAACCTTATCCGCAAGTATGCAAAGAAAGCTTGTAGCGCGATTATTGCCTCTGAGTATGACTCTGTTAGTCCTTTGATTGATGAAGAGACAATTGTTCTACCTGTTAGTCAAAGTGGAGAAACAATGGATACAATAATGGCAATAAAGGATGCTAAAAAACTAGGAGCAAAAGTACTTTCAGCTGTTAATGTTATAGGAAGCTCAATCACTCGTCATTCCGATGAAGTATTGTATCTTTATGCAGGACCAGAGATTGGAGTAGCAGCAACGAAAACGTATACGGCCCAGACACTATCCATGTGGGACATCGGTCTTGAAATTGGCAAGATATCAGGAGAGCTTGGAAACAATGAATATAATGAGGCACGAAGACTATTCAATGAAATACCCTCAGTTGTTAAACAAACAATAGTACGTAGTGAAGCGCTTACTAACCGGATAGCTTCATGGTTCGCTAAAAAGAGCAGCAGTTTTTACTTAGGACGAGGAGTAAACCTTCAAACAGCAAAAGAAGGAGCCTTGAAGATGAAAGAAATTGCTTATATTCATAGTGAAGCGTATCCTGCAGGAGAATCAAAACATGGACCAATTGCACTAATTGAAGAAGATTATCCAGTAGTGTTCATAGCACCAGAAGATCAAACACATAAGAGGATGATTGGAAGTATAATGGAAATGAAGACGAGAGGAGCAACAACAATTGGTGTAATAGAGGAAGGAGATAAAGAGATTGGAGAACTGGTAAAGTGGAAAATAGAGATACCAAAAGGATACTCAGAAATGATAACAACAATACCATATGTTGTACCATTGCAATTACTTGCATATTATACAGCAGTGAGAAAAAATCTATCGCCAGACATGCCCCGCAACCTCTCAAAATCTGTGACGGTCTTGTAGAAAGTAATTAGAAGCCGTTTTAGTTTTTTCACACCTTTATTGTTTTGAGCACAGGTTCTAGTTTCTCTAGAAAGTTTTGAGTACTACTAGTATCTAAACTATGGGATAACAGAAAGGACCTTGCAGGAACAGCTAATGTCTGCTTCCTTTTCAATAGATACTCTACAGAAGGTTGTTTCAACAATCTTTCAATAAATAAATCCCTTCTTTTGGGATAATAAGTAAATAGTGAGAGATAAATTACTTCAAGATTCAGCAAAACTTCAAACAAACCAAAGTGGAAAGAAATCCCCGCGGGTTTACCTCCTTTAGTTCTTGATTTATCGGATCTATATTGGATTCCTAATCTGATTAATGTCTTCTCTATTATTTTATCACTTGAATGAGTCGAAAAACCTATTCCAAATCTGTCTTTACCTCCTGAAACAAAACCATCACCTTCTAGAATTCCAGATAAGAATTTCCAACAGTTTTCATTGTTTATTTCATGGATAACAACTCCTTCTACTGCATCGAGTAAACGAAGGTGCACTTCCATCACTAAGTTTCTATTATCATTAACATCTAGCGTGCCATATTTATTCCATTTTTTGACTTTATTATGCTTTGTTTCTCTAAGTTTGATATTATCAGCTTTTATGTCAACACTTGCATATTCTTTCCAATAATCTATGAGATCTTTCCGTATCTGCGTCTTAGTTCTTTTATCAGATGGTTTTTTACTATAAATCAGTCTAAATACTAATTGATTACCTAAAATTAACTGACCATACTTCTTAGTATAATACACTGCTTGTTCTGGCGTTGATGCGTTTATTCTCCAGGACCATCCTTTTTTTGTTCCATCAAAGTAATAACCCCCAAAATAATGAACAAAATCCAGTAAATTGATTCTTATTGGAGTGAAGATTGGTATATGATTTCCTAAGAATATTATCATTTCATTTTCATGTACCTTCCCCATTATTCCATCTGGAAACAATTGTGGTAAATAGTAGTTTTCATAATTTTCTTCTTTTGTAGCATTGAGTTTTTCTACTCTTTTCACAAATTTCATTCTTGTTTCTGTTGATCGTGGTACATCACTCAACCTCAGTGTAAATCTGTATTCATCCTTATCTGAGCGATTTGATCTGTCAGTTCTATTTATCAAGATGATTTCTCTAAATATCCCTTTTTCCGCTAATACTTCTACTTCAAATAAGTCATTCTCTTTTATTTCATACTCCTCTACAATTGAATTTGGTAACCTGATAGTCTTATCCATAGAAAGTTTTACTGGAAAATGTTCCAGCATGTAGATATAACATTGAACTGTTTCACCTACCAAAGAATGCTTTATACATAGAGCTTGAGGAATGTAGAACCCCCACCCTTTATTCGTTACGGATAATTTAACTGTTAAAACATATGTTTCCAGCTTAGTGTCAACTGAACTCAAGTCATAGAAACACCCTGGTTCTGCGAATTCTCTCAAATCCATTGGAAGTGTAATATATCC
>JAGXNV010000153.1 GCA_019894795.1 Candidatus Heimdallarchaeota archaeon
GGATTATACACAATAATAATTACATTTGATGGAAACAATTTCTTCTTGGCATCAACATTGTCAATCACTCTTCAAATAGATGAGATGCCTACCGATCTTTTGCTTTACGCTTCTAATCAAGATTATTCATCTACTTACCCCATATTTGGTTATATTCAAAATATCTTCTTGCAACCAATAGAAGGAATGGAAATAGTTCTACGAATCAATGGATCAATATATCAAACAGCTTTTTCCAATGCTCTAGGATATTTTCAATTTACAGTGGCTTTACAGCCAAGCACTTACATTATTGAAATATCCTTTAATGGGAATGAAGATTACTTATCTTCTAGCATATCAAAAACAGTTTACATATGGAAAATAGATACATCCGTTCAAGGTACAATTGATTGGGTTGATACAACTCTAACAATACAAGCTATTCTAGAAGATCCTGACAATCAACCAATTATAGGAGAAACAGTATTCTTCTATCTTAATGGTTCTTACATAGGTCAAAATGTAACTGACAGTATGGGTAAAGCAGAACTTGTTGTCTCTGATATTCTTCCTGGGGTTTATGAAATTACACTTATCTATGAAGGAACAACTATCTATGAAGGGTCATCTCAGTTAATAGTGTTAGAACAATCTAAATTTCAAACTGAAATATCTGTTCTTATCACTGAAGGGATTTATGCAATTTCAGCAACAACAGCTGAAATTCATCTCACTTCTGAAGGAGCCCCTCTAGTAAACAAGATAATCACTCTCATAATTGATGGTGTAGAATATGTAGGATTAACTAATGCTTCTGGATACGTTCAGATCACCTTAGAAATTCTTCTAGAAGCAGGACTCTATAATCTTGAAGTAAGTTTTAATGGAGATGTTCTCTATTCAACAGTTGTCTTCAATCAATCGGTTTACGTTGCAAAAGCTGCAACAAATATTCTTCTTAATTTCTATTATGACGATTATCAACCCATGCTTGCAGGAACGCTCAATAGTATTCTTCCATTAACTGGTGAATTGATTCATATTTTTATTAACGGAACTTTTCTCAAATCTGTCGCAATTAATGATCTTGGAGAGTTCTTAGCTAGTTTGGAAATATCTCCAGGTCTTTACGAAATTGCAGTGAGATTTGATGGGAATAAGAATCATCTAGGTTCTGAGAAAACAGTAGAGATAAACATTTCAAAAACACCTACGCAGTTAACTGGAGATCTAGTACTCTATCATGAATATGGTTCTGATTCAAGTTTTACTGTGAGATTAACTGATGTTCTCTCAAATCCAATTGAAGCAGTTTTAATAATAACTTTGGGAGGAAACTACTATGCTACTGTTACTACAAATTCATCTGGATACGCAATAATAACTCTAACTGGTAACATAAATGTAGGTGATTATGAGATAAATATCGAATTCCAAGGAGATCCTACTTTCTTCCAATCATCTCTTGTTACCAATTTAAACGTAAAATACGCTGTAAATTTACTAAACATAGACTATAACGCTGGAATATATGGTGAGGAAGGATATATTTCTGGACAGATAGATAGCTTCTCAGGAATGTTTTTTGAGGTAACCATAATTATTTTTCTCAATGGAATCCCATCTCAGACAATCACTGAAGTTAATGGTGACTTTCTATTTATATTGGATCAATTTCTTAATGCAGGAACCTATTCTGTCATACTCAGAATCGAAGAGAGTGGAGAGAATTTCTTCTTTGAACAACAATTTACTATAACTCGCGATAAAGCCGTTTACGATGTATCTTTGACCACTGAATCAGCAATTTACAATGAATGGAATAGCATCATTGGTCTTGTTTCAGCGCTAGGGACTAGTAGTTCAGACCTTGAACTAGATATTTTCATTCAAGGAGAGTTCATTGGTACACTTTATTCTGATTCTTACGGTAGTTTCATTATTCCAACCAATTGGTTAGATTATCAACCTGGTATGTATAATCTCACCATTGTTGTAAAGAGTACAGAAGCTAATATTAGAGACACTCAAGTAGAATTTGCGCTCAATATCCTCAAAGATAGTCTAGATGTATCAATCCAGTGGACAAATGGCGTTGTGGAAGAAGAATTGCAATTGATGTTTTACATAGAAAATTCTCAGGGAACTCCATTAGAGATGTTTCTCTTCACTATAACAATCAATGAACAAGAATATCTAAGCGTCACCGATGAACTTGGTAGAGGGTATGTATATTATAATCTAAAGAATGCAGGCGAACTAATAATTCACTATCGTTCAAGTTCAACAGCTTTGTACTATTATAAAGAGGAATCGTTCACTATCCAAATAGAAAAGTGTGCTACTGACATTGAAATGCCTATTGACTACACTTATTACAATAGTTCATCAGAATTTAAAGTTGTACTCACTTCAATCAATGGGAATCCAATTGCAAATGCACAAATTTTGGTGGAAATAGATGGCCAAGAGATAATAGTTGTTACAGATAACCATGGAGTTTTCTATGTCGATCTATCAGGTTATGAAGTAGGATTTCTTTCAATGAAATTATTGTTCGATGAGACAGAGGACTATTACGCATTAGACTTCAATGCTCAAATAGAAATCAGAGCTCAACAAACTCAGATAAAGGTTGAGAGTACTGAAACAGAATTTATACTATTCTTACTTGATGGAGAAAATAGAAGTGTAACTAATAAGGAAATTGAGATACAAGTTATTAGTAAGAATGGAACAATCATCTGGAGAGAGAAAAGAATTACAGATGAAAATGGGAGAATAGTGTTAAAAAAATTCGAGTTGAATCTTACTGAAGATGTTGATGAGATAAAATTTGTTTTTACTGGCGGAGGTTTCTATGATGGAAGCGAAAAAACACTTGATGAATCTTGGTGGTCTAGTGTCAAGAAAGTAATTACAGGTCCTGTAATAGTATTGGACATTTTCTTAGGGCTTGGCAGTTTATTTGGAGTAGTGTCTCTGGGGAGTTTTTTAAGAAAAAAACTAAGAAAAATAAAGGTTAAAAAATAAGCATAATCTTTTTATTTTACCAAACCATATCTTGTTCAACAAGTTTGTGCGGGATACTGATGAGTGAAGACGAGAAGAAGAAGATACCTGATGATTTAAAGAAGGAGCTATTAGAAAAGACGGGTGAATCTAGTTCTGATGTAAGTGAAATTGCAGCAAAACTAGAAGGTAAAATTCCAACCAAACCCAAAGAAGAGGAGTAAGTTTATATTAATTCCTCGCTTTTTCACAATATAACACCTATTTTATCGATGAATAAGCTGTTCAATTCAGAACAGTGAAATTTAATAATGACTTCATTATGGTAGAGGATGGCAATGATTCCCAAAGAAAGATATCAGGACATGATGACTGCAAACAAGGCTGTTGCGATTGCAGTTACAAGAGCACGTCCAAAAGTTGTAGCGGCATATCCAATCTCCCCCCAGACAGATATTGTGGAATATCTAGCAGATTATGTTGCAAATGGGAATCTTGATGCTGAATATGTACGGGCAGAAGGAGAACATTCAGCTATGACTATTTGTGCAGCTGCTCAAGGTACAGGTGTAAGAACATTTACCGCAACCGCAAGCCAAGGTTTGGCATATATGCACGAAGTAGTTTCTGCAACAGGGGGAATGCGACTACCTGTAGTCATGTTCGTAGCTAATCGGACTCTTATGTCGCCTGGAGGGATATGGCCTGAACATTCAGATTCTATGCCTGAGAGAGATGCTGCATGGATGCAACTCTATGTAGAAGATAACCAAGAAGCATTTGATATGATCCTTCAAGCTTACAAAATTGCTGAAGATCCAAGAGTTTTACTTCCAATTATGGTTTGCGGAGATGGATATATTCTCACTCACACATCCGACAAAGTTGAAGTTTTAAGCATCGAAGAAGTCGATGAGTTTTTACCTTCTTATAAAGCCGAACACGCATATCTTGACATCGATCGACCAACGGCTCAAGGAATTATTGTTCCTCCTGAATATCATATGGAAGCTAAATATCAAATGCATAAAGCAATGAAAGATGCTAAAACAGTTATCAAGGAAATCAACACCGAATTCTTTGAAAAATTTGGAAGAGATTATGGGGGGTTACTGGCGGAATATAGGATGGAAGATGCAGAAAGAGCAATTGTTGTGATGGGGTCAACAGCTGGAACTACGAAACTCGCAATAGATCAACTTCGCGAAAAAGGAGAAAAAGTAGGACTTGTTAAATTAAGATTCTTCAGGCCTTTTCCCGTGGAGGAAATGAGTGAGGCTCTCAAGAATGTGAAAGCTGTTGGAGTAATGGATCGTAGTCTTTCTTATGGGTCTACAGGGCAGGTTTTCATAGAGGTAAGAAATGCTCTGTATGAAATGAAGAAACCCATTCTCAATTTTATTGCTGGACTCGGAGGAAGAGATATCAGGGAAGAAGATTTGAATTTTATGTTTGATAAACTCAAAGAAGTTGAAGGGAAGGAAAAAATCAAAGACCCAGTAGTCTTTGTCAATACAAGGGGAGTTACAGTATGAATCTACAAGAAATGCCTGATGAAGGTCCATATGTTAGTGGTGACTCAGCTTGTGCAGGCTGCATGGCATCAAATATTGCTCACAACCTTCTAAGAATCTTGGGGAAAAAAACAATAGTTAGTGTTCCTCCTTCATGTATGAGCGTTTTTGCAGGAACTTTCCCTAATCTGAATTGGAACACACCTTATTTTCACATGCAATTTGCCAATACTGCTGCGACTGTTACTGGAATTTCCAGAGCTCTCAGAGCTCAAGGAAAAGATGACATAGTAGTTCTAGGTATAGCAGGTGACGGGGGTACGGGAGATATGGGCCTTCAATCCTTATCAGGTGCAGCTCAAAGAGATGAAAACATTCTCTACATTTGTTATAATAATCAAGGGTATGAAAATACAGGTATTCAAGCTTCAGGCATGACTCCAATCGGGGCATGGTCAAATACCACTCCTGTAAGAAATCATAGTACTGGTAATGAATATTATCCAAAAGATATTCCGCGTATTCTCCTCGCTCATGAGGCTACATATGTTGCAACAGCATCAACAGCTGATATTAGTGATTTTATCAGAAAAATTGAAAGAGCTAAAGAGATTGTAGGTTTTCGGTATATAGAGATCCTTTCTGTTTGTACACCCGGTTGGGATGTCAAAACTCATCTTGGTCCCCAACTTGCGAGAGAAGCAATAGACACAGGATTTTGGTTGCTTATTGAATACGACAAACATATCCTTACAATCAATCATGAGCCCAAGTTCAAAGGGTTAAAGGAATTTCTCCGGAAGCAAGGTAGATTCAAACATATGACGCCTGATCAATATAAAATCATGGAAGAATACATTCGTCACAAGTATAAAGTATATCAAAGTCTTTCAAGTTTGAATTATCTTCAATGATTTTCCATGTTTAGCATTCTAAGTATAGCTAAATATCATTCTTTTTTGCATTACAGTAATGCTATATGTTCTTGACTTACACATTACACTTTACTTTGAAATTAACAAAAATGCAATAAACAGAGAATCATTAACAATGAAAAGTTAGAAGACCTACACCTTGGAAGCCTCTAATGAAATATTAAGAATTGATTAATCAGCAAAATAATAATAGAAGCCTTCTAAATTAGTTCTGTTACTCACAAGTGGGCTACCTAAAGATTTATTTCCCCGACAAATTAGCTTTAGGCGCTATTTCTCTCACATTCAACAGAACTAAAGCGTCTAATCACTTCTAAGATTACTTTTACGGCACTCTAGTCACTTAAACTTTAAATACTACTAAGACATAATTGTACTTTGATTACCTTCTTAGGAGTTAATTAAAATGGGTAAAGACAAAGTAACTGAAATGTTGATTGTAAAATCAAAAGTACGTGAATATGTTAAAGGAATTGGTGAATTCAATATAAGCTCTGACTTTATTGAAGCACTTAATGTTGAAGTAGCTTACTTAATTAAGACAGCTGCAAAAAGAACAAAGCACAATTCCAGAAAGACATTATCCGCAAAAGACGTATAACTGAATTAGATTAAACAACCCTAGAAAGACCAGAGACCCCTAAGAAAAGTTTCTGCTTTTTCAGTTAAACGGTCTAATTTATTATTTCTTTTTTTCTATCACTTTTTATAAAACTGAGATGCTATTTGTCATAGAGTATTATTTGATGACTTCTTATTTTATTCTAGACACTTTTTTGATAAGGTAACAAGCGCTTTTTTGACGATTTGCTCTGTCTTACATGTGTTTCTTTTTTGCACACCGAATTGTTGAAACCAAATACAGAAAAAGCTTGAACATTGTCATGATTTGAATGAAATTAGTTGGTGAATTTTTCAAAGCTAGGTTAACTGAGAGAGCTAACAAATACTTGGCATACATTAAACTGGATGACACTCACGAAGAATTCAAAGCTCATGTTCCTGATCCAGGAAGATTGAAGGAGTTACTCTATCCAGATGCTGAAGTAGTTGTGAGGAAAGAAGAAAAAGCTGGTCGAAAAACTCCTTATACCATCGTTGGAGTGAAAACTGGAAAAATATGGGTGAATATTCAATCTATATTAACTAACAAATTGTTTGAAGAAGAATACAAGAAGATACCATTTTTCAAAGACTATGAAATACTTAGACGAGAGTACACTTATGGTAATAGTCGATTCGATTTTCTGCTAGAGAACCAAATAACAAAGGAACAAGCGTTCTTAGAAGTAAAAAGCTCAACTCTAGTCAAGGAAGGTAGAGCTTTGTTTCCTGATGCTCCAACAACAAGAGGAGCTAAACACGTGAAAGAACTTACAAAAGCACTTGAAGAAGGTTATGGTTCCATCATAGTCTTTGTGATAAAACGAGAGGATGCATCTTCACTCTCCCCACATGTAACTATTGATCCTGTTTTTGCTGAACATTTGCGAAATGCTATAGAAAAGGGTGTAAAGGCATTAGCTGTCAAATGCTCATATGATCCTATAGAAAAATATGAGTTGGAAATAGAAAAAGAAGTACCTGTGTTACTGTGACTTTAGGTAGTTAATTTCTTCGTTTGCGAATAAGAAATATGGTTAGGATACTCAGGAC
>JAGXNV010000154.1 GCA_019894795.1 Candidatus Heimdallarchaeota archaeon
CTGTCACATATTGGATCAATTTCTTAAATTTGGATATCAATCATGTGATGAAACTACAAGGCGGTAAAGAGGTGTTATCTCAATTATTAATAAAATTAAAAAATTTGGATAAACACGTCAAGACCGGATCCAAAAATTATTACAATTGTACTCCCAAGAGCTGCAATAATTTGTATCAGTGGCATAAATAATGAGGATATTCCTGCTGCTTCTACATTAGCATCATAATTTTCTTTATTCAAATCTCGAAAATTCATTATGTTTTTCTCCTCCCTAGATAATACTTTGGTAATTCTTACTCCCGTTATCGTTTCCTGTAAATTGGCTGTAACCTTAGCAATAGCGACTCTAGTTTTTCGATAAACTGATCTTATCCGTTTTTGAAAAATAAAAGCTGTAATTAATAGGATAGGGACGACAGTAAATGTGAGCAAAGTCATCTCTACATCATATACAAACATTATAACTAGAATCCAAATAAGACTAACGAAATCTGCAAAAATATCAATAATACCTGTAGTTAGTAGTTCTCCTAAAGCATCAACATCATTCGTTACTTTCGAAATAGTTCTTCCTGATTCTGTTTCCGTAAAATAATCAAAGGAGAGATATTGAAGTTTTGCAAACAAATCATTTCTAATTCGATAAATAAGTTTCTGACCTAGTCGAGCAAAGAAAATTGTTCTTGCCAAGATAAGAAAGAAATTAAGTATTATAAAAACCAAGTAACACAAACCAACAATTATGATTTCTGTTTTGAATTCTACTCTTCCTGGTTTGATAAACATGTCTATGGTTTGTTGCATGAGAATGGGAATGGACGTTGAAAAAAGAGAAACTGTTAGAACTATCAGTAGAACGGAAATTGTCTCTGTTTTGTAGTAAGCAAATATTCTGAATAATCTCTTGAAAAGTGTCAGATCTGAATATCTTTTCTCTCGCTTTTCTTCTTCCCTTGCCATGTAATGAACTGCCCAACCCATTATTCATTCCTCCTTTGTTTGGACTTCTGAACATCATCAGTTTTGCCTGAATCACTGTAACTTTGAGCTAAAGCATCGTAGATTTCTAAATATAATCCTCCAATCTTGATGAGCTCATCATGTGTTCCATCTTGAATAATCTTACCATTTTCAAAAACTAAAATTCGATCTGCGTAATGTACTGAAGAAATTCTCTGCGAAATGATTATGGTAGTTCTACCATGGCTGAGAATATCTAGAGATTCTTGAATGTGTGCTTCGGTTTCAGCGTCAACAGAAGCGGTAGAATCATCAAAGATTAAAATGGTAGGATTTATTAACAGAGTTCTTGCAATTGATAATCTCTGTTTTTGCCCTCCTGATAGCGTTATACCTCTATCTCCAACTTTTGTATCATACTCTTCTGGTAAACCTGCAATAAAATCATGAATTCTTGCTATTTTGCTTGCTTCAACAATTTCCTCTAATGAAGCATCAGGTTTCCCAAAGGCAATATTTTCTTTAATCGTATCATTAAACAGCATGGTTTCTTGCAAAACCAGACCGATTTGTTGTCTCATCGTTTTTAACTTGTAGTTTGTTATATCTTTACCATCAATCATCACTTGTCCTGAGGATGGGTCATAGAATCTTACAAGGAGATTTACAAAACTACTTTTGCCGCTTCCTGTACCCCCTAAGACTACGACTTTCTGTCCTTTTGGTATTACTACACTTATGTTCTTTAATATTGGCACACCTTCTTCATATTCAAAGTTAACATGTTGATATTCGATGTTACCTTTGAATTTAGGTGGGTCAATTGCATTGGGATCGTCTTGTCTTTCTCTCTTAGCAGTTATTAATTCTATAATTCTGTCTCCACTTGCAAGCATCCTCTGAATTACACCTACTAACATTGTTAGTTGTCTTGTGGGACCAGTAAGTAGAGCGAGATATGACAAAAAGGCTATAAAATCACCCAGCAAAAGAGTTTCATTTGTAACAAATATCCCCCCAATAACTACTACCAATGTTGTACCTATTCCAATAAGTAGAGTCATAGTCGAGAAATAGATTGCCCGATATACTTGTGTTCTTACTCTCAAATCTCGGTAAATTATATTCGATTCATCAAATTTCTCTATCTCATTTTCTTCTTGAGCGAAGCCTCTAACAACATGAGCACCAGTAACATTTTCTTGCAAAATTGATGTAACAGCTCCAAATTGTCTTCGAGATTCGTAGAATAATGGTCTCACCTTAGTGCTAAACCAGTAAATTAACCAAATAAAACCAGGGAATAACGCTACTAAGATTAATCCTAGTTGCCAGCTCATAATAAGCATAGCAACATATGCTCCTATGAAGAAAATCAACCCGTTCATTACTAATCTGATAGTAAAACTAACAAATCCTTGGATTGCATTCAAATCGGTTGTCACTCTAGTCATTATTTGACCTGTATTTTCTTCATCATAAAATTCCAAACTTAGTTGTTGAAGAATTTTATAGATATCATTCCTTAAATCAAAAATTACTCGTTGAGCATAAACAGCTGCATAATATCGTGATAAAAATTGCATAACCCCCCCTACCAAAGCTGTGCCTAGTATTGCACCACCTATGATCCATATTAACGGAATGCTGTCAGTTGCGATTGCAGTGTCTATTGCTTCTCTTATTAATAATGGCGTTGCTAGTCCCAATAAAGCAGCTAGCAGAGCTACAAAGCTTACAAATATAAACATGAGAATGCTTTTCGCTAGATATGGTGCAATAACTGCAAATATCTCTTTGAAAGAATGTATCCTCTTTCTATTTTCTAGCCATGACATCTGGTTTAAGAAATCTTTTGAACGATTTAAAATTTACGCATAATACACATAAGTTCTGTAACTTTTTGTCAAATTAGAACTTTTCAAAAATCTTTATAAATGTATTACAAACCTTTCTTTCAGAAGATAAGATTTGGAGGAAAATGAGTGAAATATTCCCGATTAATTAGCATAACATTCATCATTTCGCTAGTAATTGCTACCTTCTTTTCT
Source organism: Candidatus Heimdallarchaeota archaeon (assembly GCA_019894795.1). GTDB lineage: Archaea > Asgardarchaeota > Heimdallarchaeia > Heimdallarchaeales > Heimdallarchaeaceae > UBA460. The sequence continues at coordinate 3,014 of JAGXNV010000154.1, forward strand.
CTTTCATCTACAGCTGTAAATACTGTAATAATGGGAGATGATACTTGGGATTTCCAAGGAGAAGTTACACAACAGAAACACAGAGTGAAAATCATTCCTTCTTTTGCTGTTGATCCTTTACAAATGCGAACATTCCTATTCTGTTTAGAACAGGATAATATTACAGGTGTTGATGTTCTTGTAGCCCTATACGGTGTTCAACCAATTCGAAATGCTCCCTATTATTCCGATTTCTTTGAAACCACAAGTGTGGGTGGTACCTATGGTTTTAACCTGACTGTAAGTGGTATATCATGGGTTATAATGACTGAAAATGTAATGGATAATGAAACAGCAGAATATGATGAAGAACTTGCACCAATCTATGATACAATAGTTGACAAAATACGTTATTCTCATCTTGAGCTCTTTAGTGGCGATAATTTAATACTACCCATACATATTGCAGTATTAACAAAGCAAACTGGAAGTGTAGGTATCTGGCAACAGATCAATAAAGATCAAACGGTTATTAATGGTAACTTAACAACTTTTGGTGCTGATAATCCTATGTACACTGATCCTAAAGAACCTGAAAACGAGGATTATTGGTGGCCAAAATACAATATGTCAATAGTTCAGAATTTCCAAAGAACATCTCTTCCCAGAACTCATAGCTTGAGTGTTGCTTTCCCATTTGTAGCCTCCTTAGCTGCCTTTGGTGGTATAATTGTAATAATTGCTGTAAGCCAGACAACAAAGAGGAAAAACAAATGAAGAACAAATATTTAATATTTACAAGTATACTCTTCGTAACAATTTTCATGACATCATCATTTTATTTGTCAATTGAAGCTCAAGATGATGAAGAAGAAGAACAATGGGACTTAGAAGGTGTTATGAGAGTAGGGAGTGATGAAGCACGTATTCCTATATTCGACCCTCAAGATGATGCAGGTTTAAATATATCTGTTGGTGAATATACAAGACCAACACTCTATATTAACATAATTGGCTTAGATTCAGATAATGATGAAGATATGGATATTTATTTTGGTTTTTATGGTGTAAATATATTTGATCTAACACATCTTGGGTATCAGACAGAAAGCGAATTATTCAGAATTATAATTAATGCAAGATGGAGATTGAGAATACCTGAAGAATCCAGCTCAAAATGGCAAGTACTCTATTATCCCGATCCATTCTTCGATGAAATAGAAGTTAATTTGCAGTGGAAAACTCCAGTTTATTTAGTAAACCTTACAGAAAGTGTAGGGGTTAATTTACAATATCGAATAGATTATGGGATTAATTATACCCTCGGGAATTTTACTACATTTGGTGCAGGCAATCCTATTGTTCCAGAATACCCCACTTTTCCAGAATATAATGTTTCAGTACCAGTTTTCACATCAACACAATTCTTAGGGGAAGCTACTGCTGGCCTTTATGACAGTCCCTTAAGTTTCATAACAGTAACTGGATTAACATTTGTCTTATTCTACATATTTCGGAAAAAGCGGAAATGTAAAACTAAGATGACGTGATTCCTCTAGCAAAAACTTTTATCTTTCCTTTTCTTTACCTTTCTTTGACCACGAATGTTTGGATTATCTAATTCTGTGAGTACAGTAATTTTAAGTCTTCTAGGTATGCTTAATATTGTTCTTATAGCATTTCCAAATATTTCAAAATTAAAGAATTTACACTGGAAATTAATTAAAATTGCAATTATAACCATAGTTACTATATGGATTATTCTTTTACCTAGTGAAATACTAGAATGCTATTTCTATATAGGTGGTTCAGTTGGATTAGGTTTTCTCATCAAAGGATATTTCACTAAAAAAATGTACAAATACTTATACCTAATTTTCTCTCATGCTGCTTTTTCTCTTGTTTTTCTAGCTATTAATCAGAGAATAAATTTTACACTGAATCTAGTTTTTTCATACATTTTATTCTTGGGTTTATTCTTCTATAGTTTGAATACTAAACAAATTGATGACGACAAGATAGTAGATAGTAAGGGATCAAAAGTAGTAATTAATATCTTAGTATTTTCCGCATTCTCTACTTTATTTGGTTTTTTAATATTCTCCTTACTTAAAGAAGGACAAATCCATTTAATAGAAATCTCACTAGTGAGACTGTTCAGATTTCAATCAGAATATCTTACACTACTTATTATTATATTTGTAGCAATAATCACTGCGGTTATACTAATGATGGTAGATCTATTCACACAATTAAAAAGGAAGGACGATGAACAATGGTATATTTGAGTTTTTACTTGTCTTTTGCTTTCATTTGTTTCCTCTGTAGTGTCTTATTTATTCTATTTTCCAAAAAAACGCTACAAATTTTCTTTGGTCTTGTACTCCTATTTATGTCAGGAACTTTCTTTCTACTAACTGTACAACTAACAGCTGAAGCACTATTGTTCTCATTATTGGGATTATTTGCAATTTTACTGATTCTATTCTTTTACACAAGAGATAGGATAGTTGATGTAACTACTATCAGTAATACAAGGAGTGGAAAAAATGAACACAATTGATCTATTGTTACTGATACAAATGGGGATTTTACTGCTATTCCCTTTTCTTAGGAGGTTAGAAAGTAGAAACTCTCAAGGGCAGAAACAACATCATAATTTCTTCTCTGCAATCAACATTAGTCTTCCTATAGCTGTACTAGTGGTCTTCTTTCTCAATCGAATTCCCTCCGAAACAATTGTTGATTTATACACTATTGATAATCTCACTTTCAACATCGGATTCATGATTTCTGATTACCGAGTAATTTTCTATAGTGTTATCACTATCTCACTCACTATCTATCTGAATTATCTAGCAGCAGAAAAATCGAATAAGTCCAAATCAAATATAGATCGTTTATCTTACTTTGCTATGCTATTAATTCCATTCATTTTCTCACCAAACTTTTTCCAGTTAATTGTCGTATGGTTTGTTTTAGATGTTTTATACCTAGAGTATATTCATTCTTTAGCTAAAATCAATGATTCAGAGAATAGACTTGGTTTCAAACAAATGGTCTTCAGCTTGTTTGTTGCAAATGTGACAATAATAATCTCTATAGTACTTCTTCTTAAACGAGCAGAATCCTTTAGCTTTTCAAGTATAATATTTGATATTCAATACAAATTCTTCATTCATAATCGATATTTTATGATACTTAATGCTCTCTTCTTTATAGGAATTATTGCAAAAACTTCTCTCTATCCATTCCATAGCTGGTTTAGAAATGTAAACAGGAAAAATTATGCTTGGAACATACCTGTTCTCTCATTTTATGTTGCAACAAGTATTTTTACTCTCTTTAATACACCATATTTCTATCTACTAACTCCTTTACAGGATGTTTTTGCTTGGTATGGAATTATTTTGTCATTCGTATCAGTAGCAATTGCAGTTTTTATGAATAATGAGAATTCATCCTTTATTCTTATTCTCTCATCTTTATCAGCTTTCATTCTCTTCAACATAGGTTCAAATAACCTCTCTTTCGGTTTTCATATCTTGTGTGTTGCAGTAATCTTCGCAACTTTCATGTCAATAGTAATCGGATATAAGCGAGTACCCTCTGATTCAAATGAAGAGAAGATGACCAAACCATATTCGTTAAGCAACATTGTATTCTTATTCACATCTGCTATTGTTATGCTTGGGCTAATAGGAATTCCGCCACTCAATAGTTCAGTTCTAAGTCTCTTATCTTTCTACGAATTGCAACCAAACACCCTCTCTTTAGCTTTATTCATTATAGGCATATTCTATATCTTCTTATTGGGAATTACTGGTATCAAACAGTCTTATAATTTGTGGAACAGAAGAAGAGAGAAAATAGCTTCAAGAAATATTGTTTTAATAACTGCCTTAATCTTGATTCTTTTCCTAACAAGCTTAATTTATCCTTATTTCCGATTACTCAACATCTTTGGAAGTCCAACAG
>JAGXNV010000155.1 GCA_019894795.1 Candidatus Heimdallarchaeota archaeon
TTGTTCATGAAAGTAATAAATTTGGAGACGTTAATTTTTTTGGCTTAAAAAAATGGTTTAAAAGATGGAACAAGTGATGATGTTTGAAATCAATGACAAAAGAAGTACCTGATACTACAGAAGATGAAGATGATTTATTTCACTATACACCCTTCCAACGATTGCTTGGGCATCATTTACTAGAAAAGCAAAGTTTTACTAATATGCCTAAGGCCTATTTAATCGCAACACCAATTATTGTTTTAGCTCTTGTTCTTGCATTTACTTTGGCAAATTTTGCAATTTTATCCAGTAAAATGCAGCTAATTCCTATAGATGAACTTTCATTCAGTAGTTTCAAAGAAAGCATTTACTTTGGCATTCTGTTAAGTTCTATACCTCAAATTTTATTGTGGTCCCTGATAGTTCATGGTTTACTGATTTTCCTTGGTGGAAAAGGAAAAATCCTAAAATCTCTTGCTATCTATGCTATTGCCCAAATACCTCTTGTACTAGGTCTAGTTGTGTTAACAGTAATTGCAAGCACTCAGACTAAAACAGTTATCTATCCACATGGATTTCCGCTTTTTGGCACCTATTTATTAGAATACCGTACCATTAATGTAAACTACGATCTATTTCAAATATTCAACGTGTTTGCAAACAGTTACACAATTGCAAGCAATGTCATTGTCCCTATCACAACATTATATGCAATGATAATAGCAGGTGTAGGTTTGAGCTCAGAACATAAAGTACCTTTAATGATTGGTTTATTCATAACAGGCTTAGCCTATATTGCTTCAATGGTTTTCTACTTCATTGTTTAATTTCTTTATCATTTTTCTCTTATTGATTTTATTAAAAATGTTTAAAGCATTATCTTGAAACTATAGTATAATGAATAAGAAACTCAATGTAGCTTTAGTTGGTTGTGGAGCTGTAGCTGAATATTATCATTTACCTGTATTGCAAAGAATGCCTGAATACGAAATAAAGTATTTAGTGGATTTAAGCAAAAATAGAGCAGAATCGGTCATGAAACGTTTTCGATTGAGTTCCAAAGTTGAAACAAAGTACACTAAAATTTTGGATGATGATCAACTAGATGCAGTGTTAATTCTCACTCCACCTACCTTTCATAAAGAGCAAATATTTCTAGCAGCAGAAGCTGGTAAGGCAGTTTTTTGTGAGAAACCTCTGTCAATGAACACTCAAGATGCAAAAGATATAATTGATGTCTGTGAGAGAAATGGTGTTAAACTTCTTCCAGGGTATCAGATGCGTTTTGATGGAAAGTTTTCAAAAATTAAAGAAATGATCGAGAAAAAAATGTTTGGTTCTCTAATCGGAGGACAAGGTTTGCATTTCGCCAATGCCTTTGAATGGCCTAGCGTTTCAAAATTTCAAATAGATGAACAGAAAGGTGGTGGAGCACTGTTCGAAATGATGCATTTTGTAGATTTAGCAACTTGGTTTTTTGGAAAAGCGCTTTCTATGACAGCATCGATATTTCAAAAGAAAAAGAAATCATCAATTGATGATACAGCAAATTTACACTTAACCTTTGAAAATGATGTATCGGTTGCATTAAGTATAGGTTGGAACACCATAACTGTAAATTCGTTTACTGTGTATGGAACCGAGGGTTACTTACGTGCATTATCAGATTCAAAAAAACTACAATATCATGCTAAGAATTTTCTAGCCCAACAACCAATATTGATTCAACCTAATCATTCTGTCTCACCTTTTCAAGATGAACTTCTACATTTCTATAAAACAATAATGAAGGATACAAGCCCTATTGTTACTCCAGAAGAGATCATCCAAAATGCAAAAATCATTGAGTCTGCGTATAATGAATCAAACAAAAACAAAACAATCATATTGGAGGAATGAAATGCGTCCAAGAATTATTATTTCCAAGGTAACTAATCCAAAGGATGTTAATACTAAGGTTAGTGAATCATTAAACATCTTATCAGTTACTTTTGATGACGATGATTTTGTGGCAATTAAACCGAACCTATGTGATTATAGACCTCCTGAGCAAGGTGGAACAACAGATCCAAAAATTGTAGAAGCTATTATTACTTTTATCAGAAAACAGTCTTCATGCAAAATTGCTATTATTGAGAGTAATCATGCTCTAGCAACCGCTGATGAGGAATTTCAAAGAATGAATTACAGATATCTTGAAGATAAATTTGATAAAGTTAGTTTAATTAATTTATCTACTGACAAACAACATCAGATAGAAGTTGAAGGTTACTATTTTTCAGAGTTAACTGTAGCTGAGACGCTACTCAAAATGACTAAATACATCAATGTTGCAAAATTAAAGACACATACACAAACGAGAATAACCTGTATACTGAAAAACCAATTTGGGTTGGTTTCAAGAAGATATAAGAAACGATATCATCATTCTCTTAGCGAAGTGCTTCTAGATTTAGTTGAGCTTTTCCCACCTGATATCTCAGTAATTGATGGTTTGTATGCTATGGAAGGCGCGGGTCCATCTGATGGCGATGTAAAAAAAACAGACATTCTCCTTTTTGGGGATGATCCGTTTGCAACAGATGTTGTTGCAGCTAAAATCATGGGCATCAAGCCTAGCTCTGTTCCTGTTTTGAAACTTGCAAAAAGGAAAAATATCAGCGATTTAGAGTATGAAGTAATCAACGATTTACCTAATTTCAACTTTAAGCAAGTTCCATGGTACTCTTTCGCTGTAAGACGCTTTGGACTAAAGTATCAGAAACAGGCTACAAAGAGATATAATAAGAAAAAAGGACGTGCGAAATTTCTTTCAGATGTAGCAGCAGGTTTCATTGTTATCAGACAAGGTAAATACTCAACCCTACAGTCCGGATTAATTGATAGACGGATATTCTGGAGGGTTGTAATGAGTATAATTAGAAGGCCATCTGTACTAATTAATCATAAACTAAAAGGAATTTGAGTAAAGTAGAATGGCCAAGTAAACTTTTTTATTCTATTGATTTTTATTGGATTCATGAGTGATAATAAGAAATATTTTGTTCATCCATCTGCATTTGTTGAAGATAATGTGATGCTTGGGGATGGTACAAAAGTATGGCACTTTGGGCAAATTAGAGCAGGTGCTACGCTAGGCGAAAACTGTATTCTAGGAAAATCTGTATTTATTGATTTTGATGTTTCTATTGGTAATAATGTGAAAATACAGAATTTTGTTTCAGTATATCATGGTGTAAAAATAGAAGACAATGTGTTCGTTGGTCCTCATGTGTGTTTTACAAACGATTACTTACCTAGAGCCAATCACCCTGATTGGACCTTGATAGAAACTTTAGTTAAGAAAGGTGCTTCAATAGGCGCTAATTCTACCATTGTTTGCGGAATCACTGTCGGTGAATATTCTATGATTGGTGCAGGTAGTGTGGTAACAAAAAATACTGAACCATTCACACTTGTTTTTGGCAACCCTGCTAGATTGAGAGGTTATGTTTGTTATTGTGGAAATGTAATTAAGAAAACAGAAGAACCTTTACCTAAATCAACCATTTTACATTGCGAAAAATGCAAAGAAAAAATCGATATCTAAATGACAATGGTTCTACAATCACCTAGATAAAGATACATACTCTTCATCCATATTTGACAACGCTAAACATCCGGCATAAACCTTAAATAAGGAAAATGTTGGGAGTACATCACTAAGTCATTTTGTAGCAACAGTGTTACAAATGTATAAATTAGACAAAGCTCATATTAGAAAATGATTCCGATTTGAGGATTTGAAAAATAGGGGTATTCAAATGAATTTAATATCAATCAGACTTCCAAGCGAGTTCGTAGAAATACTTGATGAAATGGTTATGCAGGGGAGATATGCATCAAGATCAGAGGCAATAAGACTAGCATTACGTGATTTTTATAGAGAACATTATGCAGTGAAACAATCAACAGATTTTCGATTTCCAAATATGGAATATTCATACAGTAATGTTATTTTTGAAGATGACTAATCTATCTCCTCCCTTTTCTTTCTCTTACACTTTTTGAACAATCGTTAAACTTAACAAATTATTTGAGAGATAAACAACTACCAAATCTTTGTTGCTATGTTCAATCTCATTGGCATAACTATAAAACAGAGATAAGAAAACTCATACTATAACTACTTCAGAGTTTAATAAAGGTGTAAACTTGGAGAAAGAAAATAATACTTCTGAAAATTACGAAAAGCTCGATTTGGGTTCTAAACTTGATAAACGAGTTGAACATATCATTAAGAATCGTATTCTTAGATACAATGTATCTTTTATCCTTATTGCAATCGTTGTTTATTTCTACATTATTTTTGAAGGTAACAGAGAAGAAGTAATTGTAAGAGTGTTTTTCTTTGATATGCCCTCTTATCTATTGGTTCCAATAGCTTTAGTATTGGCGTTTATTGCTATAGTTTACATTTCTTGGGACGATAAGATTTTCAAAAGATTTCGCACTCCTGGCCTTTATATGATTTTACTAACAGGGATATTCTACATTCTGATTTTTTCAGGAGCCGATGAGTACCTTTTTCAGCTCTCTCTCGCTAAATGGTTAACACAAGCAACAGCTGTGATTGTTGTTGCTCTTGTAAAATTGTTTGGTTTGAATATTGTTGACACAACTTGGAACGCAGACGATATAATTACCATCATCCAATTCGAGGGTCCTAATGGTCTCTCTTCGATAGGCATTGATGCCAGATGCAGTGGAATTCATTCGCTCACAATCTTTGTTGCTATATTTATACTAATGTTATTCGAAGCTAGAAAGCGATTAAAGTGGAGTAGATATAGAACATATTCTGATCTTAGGGTTTTAGTAAATAAGAATGGAATAAAGGGTATTTTTGATAAACAAGGCTCAAAAACTCTTCTGATTGTCAGTGGTTCTTACTCACTCAATATTTTGCGTGTGATTAGTATACTTCTTGTTGGGATGATTGGAACTTATTTAGTAAATATTATTCGTGTGACAATTATTTTTATTATTAATTATTTCCAAGGATGGGCTATAGCTGGACCCATTCACAACTATCTTGGATATGTTTTTTTGATGATATGGGTTCCAATTTTTTGGTTGTTTGTCCTTCCTATTTTTGAGAAGAAGAAAGAAACAATAATTTCTAGTGACTCTGTAAATGAACCTTCAGATTTAAACTCTGAATCTACAGATGCTATCGTTCCTGATTCAAACGTAGCACTTAAACCAGATGGTGATAAAGAGTAATTTGTTTTAAACAACTTTCTCATAGACTGATTGAGTTAGTTTTGCTGTATTTTCCCAAGTGAATGATTCAGCAACTCTTCTGGAAATTTCTTTTTTGTTTTCAAGTTTCTCTCTGTTTTTATACAATTCTATAATTTTTTCTGAAAAGTCTTTCACTGTTCTTGGTGTGACAATTATGCTGTCCATGTGATCAAAAGTTACAGCACCTTCTGAAGCAAGAATGGGCGTTTTACATGATAACGCTTCCAGAATTGTAAGACTCATTCCTTCATGACTTGAAGGCAGTAAAAACATGTCCAAAGTGCTGAAAAACGAGTTTTTCTTATTGAGATCATAGATATAACCAAGATTGACAACATTGTCTTGAAGGGAGTATTTCTCAATTTGCTTCACCATGTATTGCTTTGTGTTCAAATCATCTCCCGCGAGAAGTAGTTTAATTCCAGGTATAGTCTGTTTTACTTGATGTAAAATAGGAAGGAGCATTCTTGCACCTTTAGAAGCAGTCATTCTAGCTAGAAACCCTAAAACAAAATCGTCTTCTTTTTTCTTATAGATTTGTTTTGTGATTCTTTTATGTAGGTTGATGTTCACACCATTCGGAATAACAGTGATTTTATCTTCATTGACTGAATAATTGTGTATAAGCTCTTCCTTTATCGTATCACTTACAGCTATTAAATGATCAGCTCTGTGAAGAAGTTTCTTCTCTATTCTCCTCAACCAAGGATAAAAATATCGAACCCTCTTTTCTACCCAACTTAATGCAAAATTAGATTCTGCTTTAGCCCCCTCTTTCTCACGATTAAATGTAGTGTGAACTGTTTCAATTATGGGTGTAGTTTTTTTCTTGATTCCTAATGAAGAGAGCAAATTCATATTCCCATGCACTAAGGTAGGGTTAATTTTGTCAACTTCTACTCTTGAATTCTTCCAAAACTGACGTGAATAGAAAAACTTTGAATCTGATGTTTCTGTCAAAATTAGTTTATAATCCTTTGTTTCGTCTTGTGTTGCTTGTTTGTCCCTATTTGCTGCAATAATGAAAGGTTTCCAATTACTTGTTCTACTTAGTTCTTCTGCTAAATTTGCACAGTATATCCAAGTTGCACCCTTTGCATATTCTTGAGTTAAGTAGCAAATTGTTTTTTCCTTCATTCCTTTCACCTAATTAAGCAGCGTTTCCATTGCAATCGTTGGGAGGTTTGAGCATTCTCTATGATAAGTGGAATGAGTAATTGCTTTCATATCTTGTTTATATATGTAAGATAAGATTTTTTCTAAAGTTTTTTCTAATCTAACTGGCTCATATATAGCGTGAATATAAAAACAAACATAATTTGATTCTTTTTCAACATGATCTTTGAATCTTCTTTTCAATTCTGACCTTATCTGATCTTGTGACTTACCCAAGTAGATTAATTCCTCAATTGTTGGTTCAGTAACAGGCAATTGGATAATTTGAGAAGAATTTTCTTCTAGTTGAAGATTAAAGGCATTTGAATGTTTGAAGTCTGCAGCAAATTTGAAATTATTATCAAGCAATATTTGAAAATAATGCCTATTTACATTGAAGTTAGGTGCTGCATTTGATATTGGTTTCTTTGAGAAAATGCTCTCATATTCATTAACAATTTTCTTAATGCTCTCTGTTGTTTTTTCTTTTGATAGATTATGGAACTTAGCAGACCAGTTTACATGATTGTAAC